>NZ_CP133267.1:4574620-4899526 GCF_030915465.1 Neobacillus sp. PS3-34 | reverse complement strand
TGGCGAGTTTTCTTTATTGCATTCCAGATCCTTATTAAACTAACGCACTCTAAAGTACATTTATTCACAAACTATTAATGTCTATTTATTGATTAATTCTGTACCAGATGAGTTATCAATTGCACACAGCCATTCGCCTTGTGAATTTTTCTTATATACATATGTTGCCCTTCTATCCATTGAATACTCCGAATCACTTTTTTTAACGGCTTCAAGAAATGTATGGGATAAAACCAATGCAGTTTCACCTGCTTCTAAAATAATCATTTCTCCCTGTGTTGGGACAATACTGTTATTGAAGTATTTTGCAATGGCAATAAACGCTTTTTTAATTTCATCTTTTCCCTTTGCAATCGTTCCAGGTTTTACAACTAAAATGGCATCATCTGTATAGTAATTCATCAATGTATCAAAATCTTCATTCTTTATGGCAAGGTCAGCCTTTTTAATTAACTCTTTTAATTCGTGTTCCATCTAAAATCCCCCCTAGATAGCACTATCTATATAGATCATAACACATTTATACATCCTTTTATTGGAAAATATATTCATTTTTTTCAAATAAATCTTCCCTACTTAAACTCCCCGAAAAGAAAATCAGCTGTAAACCAACCATTCTTGACATGCATCTAAATGGTTGCATATAATGGAGGTATGGATAAAGTTTCACTGATCACTTATGTTTTGAAACCATGGAACAATTATAGTTCTTTCTAAAAACGAAAGAGAGTTGATTTAGTATGAACAACCTGACGAAATTTAAAATAGTTAAGCCTGCTGATGCTGTATTTGAAGCTCTTATAGACCCGGTGAAAATGTCCAATTATTGGTTTTCATCTGGATCTGGAAGATGGGAACAAGGCAAAACTATTACGTTGAGATATGATGAATACAATGCAGAGGTGGACATAAAAGTATTGGAAATCGAGGAAAATCGAAAAATCGTTTTCCAATGGGGGACAACCGGAGACGGACATGTTGTCACGATTACACTGAAAGAGTTGGATCCTTCAAATACCATTATAGAAGTAAACGAAGAAGGCTTTAATGAAAAGGATGATAATCTCATAAATAATCTGTTAGATAATAAAGAAGGTTGGGTATACATGCTAACCTGCTTAAAGGGTTATTTGGAATTTGGCATTCCTAATTTGAGAGCTGGAATAGTGAAGTGAACCCATCAAGAGCCTTTTGGCTCTTTTTTTACTGTCGAAAGAGGTAGGATACTCAAGAAAATATTAGTATTCCACTCGAAATACACAGAAAAAGATCTAGCTAGTAAGCTAGATCTTCTCATTAATATCTATTTTGATATTTCACTTTCCTTTTTAAATAAAAACTTAAAGGAGAAACGATCCATAATAGAACCGCTTTCCTTACGATAAATCATTCCCTTTTGCTTTAATAATGAATATTGCAGGATTCCTTTGCCTAAAGCGATGAATGAGAAAATCGTGAGTGTGATAACGATACATGCTTCAATTGGCACCCAGGGACAAAAGTAAATATCAAGAAACGTGCGGCCTAAGAAGGTTGGCCAGCCAATCGAGGTATTAACAAGTCCATACATGGTGAAAACATGCGCAACTCCACCCTTAATCTGTTCAAAACGCTGGGAAACATAGATACTAAAAAAGCCTAATTGCCCTAGTAAAAATAGCATCATTGCCATATGCTGGATAAAATACGAGAGCCATTGGGAAAAGCAACCCGGCCAATAATACCATTTCCAAAGTCCCCAAATTTTTGTCCCCGAGACGATACCAGCATCGTAATAGGTGGTTTGCTGTATTTCTGTAACGGTTTTCCGTACAAACTCTGCGACTTTCCCAAGCTCTAATACAATGATGAGCGTAACCATCCAGAAGGGACGCTGATGGGAAAAAACAAAGAAAGGAATCGTAGTTAATAATACAATAAAGAAAAATACAGGTATCCTCGCAAAAAGAAAATTCCAGCCGTCAAGCAAAGTTCTTAAAAACCGTATATGGGATGCACCAACCCCGAATGGAATGGCCAATAAGAAGGTGAAAAGGGAAATCGCTCCCACATTCAATAACGTTTCCCGCGTTCCGATAATCAGTGCGCTGTATATATCCCTTCCTTTAGAGTCACTTCCTAAAGGGAATCGTTCGGAAGGTGGATAAGGTGGCAGGATAAAATCCAAATTACCGCCTGGTCCTAAAATATGGTAATGTTCTTTAATTTTAGGATCGACGTTAGGTAAATAAGGTCCAAAGATAAAAATAATCGCCAGAATACTGGTTCCGATAATACCAATCCATAAGTAGGGTACTCTTTTCATGATTGTTCCTCCTTACTTGCCGGGACTAGGTAGTATTTTAAAGCAAGGCTTATCCATTGAGTAATTAAAAGCAGCAGCATGAAAGCTAAACTAAAGCATATGGCAGCCGAAGTATCAATTGGCATTGATTTGGCCGCTGATGAAATGGTCTCTTTCATTTTTACGGCTTCCATCAATCTGCTTCCCATGGCTCGATACAGTGTCAGCATTTCCACTAAGAACATGGAAGAAAGCAATGTTAATGTGATGGGCATAAAGTGATGAAGGAGCTTTGGCACGCAATTGCGAAGAATATGGCTCCGCAGCACGATTTTTTCTGACAAACCCTTTGCCCTGGCTGTCAGAATGTAATCTTTTTCATCCTCTTCCTTCAGTGCCTGAGTCGTGAAACCCGCAATGACAGAAGCAGGATAAAACGATAAGAAGATAATCGGCAGGAAGATATTGTACCAATGTGCATAACCGTATAATTGAAGATGCGGATAAACACGATGGATAGTTAAGGAAATAATCGTTTCAATAATTAAAATGATAAAAAAGTCCGGAACGGATTGCCCAATCCAAGTCGTTCCTTCACCGAGTATTTTCCATAATCCGCGATTGCGCCGGTAATCAAAAATCCCTTTATAAATACCAATCACAATACTAAGGAAAAGTGCTGGTACAATAATGACGATGCTTCTAAATCCGTAATGGACAAGTTCCCATTCAACGGGTTCATTAGCGACAGTTTTCCCAAGACTTTTCTCTTTTTTAACATTCTCAAAATAATCAACAATATTATGTTTATAGCCTGACCAGGTGAAGTGGTAGGACATGACATCTTCCATGCCTACCCGATGGGATTGCATGTCTCTTGGGAGCAGCACGATTAAAATAATAACTACTGCCATGATAATCCAAAGAACGAAACTGCTTATTAAACGAAGTAGAATTTTCATAACGAATCCTTTCAAGATTAGTAGAATAAATTAGTAGATAACCCATATAATACCATTTTGAAATTAAAATGTCACATTTGTGAGAATATAAGACAATTTCAAATATTTTTGTTAATTTATTATACTATCGTTTTAGTAAAATACTGAATCGAAAATCTATTTCTCACCCCAAAAAAAGCGTCCACTGTATGGCCTACAGTGGACGCTTTTTAAACTTATTTTTTGTTGCGTAAAACGGTTATAAAACCATCTAATATGTCATGGCTTACAGAAAAACCCTTGCGTTTATAGAACTCCAAGGCGTCTTCATTGCCATTTGAGACAAAGATAAAATAATTTTCGATATCATCAAATTGTTTCAACCACTTCATTGACATATTGAAAAGGGTAGAACCAACCCCATATTGTCTGTAGCCTTCTTTAATATAAAATTGGGATAAACAGCCGACATTCTTTTTACTAACTGAAGAAAGGTCAAAGAATGTAGCAAAATCATTTGAATAGGTTTCTTTTGGAGAGATATTTGAATATACATAACCTACTATGTTATCTTCATCTTTAACTACGACAATATAATTATGTATTGCACTTTTTAATGAAGGAATCATCCGCGTGTCAAAATTCATGTTGTCAAACAATTCAGGTGTTATGTAAGATTTAGATTTTTGAAAGGCCATGAGTTCATTACATAGATCTCTGCAGTATTCAATTTTTTCTTCAGGAATAACCTCGTATTGTAAATTCATACTCTTCACTCCTTTTATTTTATATTATATTCTAAAAATTCAAATATTTCCGAGGAAACTTATCTATGCTCGTACTTAAACACATAACGATTGATTAAGTTATCCCATTCTAACGCATGTATTAAAGTCATTATAAGATATTGCTATTGGGATGAAAAGGTGGCGATTGAATCAAAGACCCAGAATAATTTGGGGTAATTTTATTAGACGGCAAAGCGACCATTGGCCTATTCTATTGGCTATTTATGGTCATACCTTGAAAAATTTATTATGAATTACCACTTTATTACTACCATATTGCATTCTATTCTATTATTTATACTGATTAATCCTTCACAATAACTCCAATTTACTTCTCTAAGCATCCGCCTTATCATTATTTTGTAGGTAGATAAAGGGAGTGTTTTTGATGCTAGCTAATGGTGATAAAGTATTGTTTGAATCAGAAATATATACCATTTATTATATTTATGATAGTGGATACTGCGAAATTAGCAATCATGGAACTGTTAGGTTAGTTGAACTTACAGAATTATTCCCCCTTGTTCAAGCACTTTTATCTAAAACAAGATAAATAAATGGAAATATTTATTTCAAAAGTTCTTAGGTATTGTATTCAAATATAGGTGAAAATAGGTTGAATGCTTTATTTTTGATAAGTTTAGAACAGAAGCATGACTTTTAGCAAAATGAATTCAAAAAAATACTTAATAACACATAGCATATTGAAAACAGAGCTTCCTTCGTTTTAATAAGTCCAGATCAATACGAGACACTGGCCAGTTTTCAAAGAGCAGGGGATGGGCATTCAAGTGTGCATCTTCAGAAGGAACCACTTTTAAAGAAGATCAAGGGTTTAAGGATGAGAGGGGATATCCACTTCAAGGTGTATCTGTCTTAATTAAAAATGATGATGGAGAAATTAAGCACTATACAAAAGCAGCGTTTGGCCCTGGGGATGATTATTGCAGTATTTGGTCTCTATTTGAACTTCTGCCTGAAGGAAATAAAGATTGGAGTCCTAAGGTTAATTATAAATAATTCCAGGGTATTTCTTAGGAAAATCATACTATAATAAATAGTACCAACCTCCCACATTGTGACACCTTTCTTAAATGTTGGAATCTATAATTAAGTTGTTTCTAATACAAAGGGAGGGTTTTTGATTGAAAAAAATCTTTAAATCTTTTTTGTTGCTGTTAGCAGTCAGTTTAGTCTTTACCACCTCAGCATTTGCAATAAGTGAACAAAATAAAAGGTCACTAGTAGCTTTAGGAGATTCCATTCCATACGGATACAATCTGGGTGACAATACTGCCGGACCTTCTAAAGACGCTTTTCCTTACTTTATGGGGTACTTAACAAATATGCAGGTTAGTGACCTGGGTATTCCCGGTTTAAAAACGGATGGTTTATTAGCAAAGCTGCAAAACGACACGCTTTTCCGTGAAAACGTCAGACAAGCAACCTTTATCACTCTTAATATTGGCAACAATGATTTATTAGCAGCCTTAAAACAGGCATATGCGGCAAGCAATGGAAATCCGCAGTTATTAAATTATTATTTAATGCAATACATTGGTAGCAGCAAAGTCTTTTCAAACCTATCTGCAACAGTGGCAGAAATAAGAAAAATAAGCGATGCACCTATTGTCGTATACAACTTCTACAACCCATTCCAATTGAATGATCCACTTCATTATGTAGCATTGAATGTACTCCCGGCTCTCAATGCACAAGTGAAACAATTAGTTGATGTTGCCAATCTGCAGCTTAAAAACGTTTTACTTGCAGACGCATTTACAGCCTTCGGTGAAAATCAAGCAAAATACGTATTAACAAATGACATTCACCCGACGCTGGCCGGACATAAAAAGATTGCTGAAGCTGGTTTAAAAGCATTGAGTAAATAATAATGAAAAGACATTGTGCCTGACCTCGTTTCATGTGAAAACATATCGAGGGTCAGGCACATTATTTTTTTGCTCTGTGGTGGAAAAGGTAAAGAATTTATGTTTATTTCCTTATAGACCCATGAGGTAAGATAGCATGAACGCCTTTAACTCCGTTAACAACTTGTGTAATTCGCAGATCAACTGCAACACTGGCAAGTGCTAATGCTTCAGCCTTCCCGATAGTGTAAAACTCCTTTATAAGCTCAACCATTTCATTAAGAGCCACAGCGGTGGCAATATTTAAATCTTCATTAAAGCCAAATGTAATCCAGCCAGAAGGAGTATGGGCTCTTGGCATTTTTAGTTGTATATCATCCCTAACTATTAAAGTAATATCGACCAAATCCATTGGACACTCTATGGCAGTACCGGAAACTTCCCCATCTCCTTGTGCAGCGTGACCATCTCCAATTGAAAGAGGCCTCCATCTGCAGAAATCGGTAAAAACAGACTACTTCCTCTTACTAGTTCCTTGCAGTCAATATTCCCACCGCAATAACGTGGAGGAGGTGTTGGGTGCACGCCAGGTTCCGCAGGAGCAACTCCCATTAAACCAATGAAGGGCTGGAGTCCGACATGGAATTTATTTTCCCCAATTGTACATGAACCAGTATTAGTCATTGTATTAAATTCCCAATCTAGTTGAACTTTCTCTACCTCCGTTAATCCAAGCTGCGTGTTTTGCCAATTCTGTATACCGCCTGCCCAATTTCGTCCATACCATCCTGGGACAATATCATTCAATTTAACTTCTAAAACCATACCAGGTTTTGCGCTGCGAATCGCAATAGGTCCGATCATTGGGTGACCAGGCTTTGCCTCATTCTCTCTCGATTGAAAAATAACTCGTTCTTCTTCCTTTGACTTTGAGTATCCCCATTGAATATCAGGTGTTGATAACCTGATAGAATCCCCTGAATCGATGGTCAAAATGGGTTGATAATCCTTACTAAATGTTCCGTGTAAGTTTTGGCTTTTAATATCTAGTGTATGTATCAATGACCCCGCTCCTTAAAGTTATAAACCTACATCTTATATAGATATAACTTTTGATTATTAGTTGTTTTACGTTACTTCAGCATTTTTTAAAACAAAGAAATTAAAATAAATATATAATTAAGAATAGTATAGCAAATTTGTTAGGCGACTGGGTGCGTGACGAACTGGATTCGAACTAAATTGTATAAACGAAGGGGAGGAGAACAACTTGTTTGACCTAAAGAAAATATGGACATGTGATGGATTCTTGGTGGATGACAATGGTGATTCGGTTCCAGATGGGGTCCGTGTCAAGGTTGATGGTGTCAAAGAAAACTGTATGCCAGTGGGGTTGATTGATTTCTATGCCCGTTTAGGGTTGGAAACAACAGCACTTTCTTTTCCTTTTATAAAAAATGCTACTAGTGAATCTCGGGTTGTGCAGATTTCGATTGATGCTAACTTAGGGAATACCGGTTTTGTCCAAGCAGATCACAATAAAGTGATCATTCAGGGTGGGAATGAGGGGACTGTTAATGATTTGTTACGATGGCTGGCATCCTCTTGGCCGCATGGACTCCCTGAAGAATGGGAAAGAAAACAAATTAGCCGGATAGAATGGATGGACCAGAAATATCGAGTAAATACTTTTGATAAACTGCAAAGTAAATGGATTGCGGTTCCGCCACAAATGATAACAAGAGCTCATGCAGCCACTCTTGGAGGACTTCAAAATCTTTGGACGGTGCAGGGCTTTTTTCAAGGGGGAGAGTGGACTTAAACAGTAAACTGAACGTCGGATTTACTTTTGAAAATGGACTCACTCCAGAGATCCTCCTATCTGCAGCGGATTTTTCAGCAAGGGTGGGACTTTGTTCAACAGGTATCCAGTTCCCGCTGACTGGAAAGAGTGAGACAGAACTTGAAATTATTATAAGGATTAATGATTCTACCACTTGTGAGGTGAATTGGGACGGCAATCAGGTTTATCTCACGGGTGGGGAAAAATCTGTTGTAAATGCTCTTCATTACCTAGCTACAGCCAAGCGGTACGAAGAAGGTGGAACCTTTGCACGTTGGGAACTTGCCAATAACCTAAGTGTGCGAGACCCGGAACCTCTTATATATGAAAAAAACTGGGATAACAACGGTGAAAAAGAGGACCTGCTCAACATTATCAGTAAGGAAAAGGCGGCAGATCAAGTGGTTGTATTTATCTCTGAGCCCGCCGATATACGCGGAGAATTAGCGGGTGAAATTAGTACGAGTTTAGGTGCATCTGAGGTTCGAGTTCGTTCAGCTTTTAAACCTGGCTTCTTTTGGATCGAAGAAGAGATTTTGCCTCAATTAATCGAAAAACAAGTTGACAGGATACATATTGTTTGTAAAAAGAACACTCAAGGTCTAGAAATGGCTAACCGCTGGCTACAAGAGCTTTATCCGGTTGATGAAATCATCATTAAACAACTCCAAATAACAACGGACCGAATCGAGTTCTTTCTTGAAGAAATTGAACCAATTTACGAGTTAAGGCCTTTGATAGAGAGGGGAATTGTTTAATCAACCAAACTCTGGATGTACCAACGGTCGAGATGGATTATATTGATGGGATTAGCAAGGTCTATCCCACAACCGGGTCAATCCAGCTCTTTCGCAAAGCTGAATTGGCTGCAGAATACCATAATCCAACAGATAGAGAGCGTTTCTGGTTATTCTTCATGAATGAAGTGATGCCTGAAATAGTGGAACTTCTGCCGTTAGGTAAGGTCGGCCTGGGAAAAACTGCACCTTTTTTTAGCCGTCTCTTGGTTGAAATTTTTATGAGTGAAGAAGAGAGAAAATTAGGAATTGAAGAGGAGCGGATTTCCTCTCTGGAAGCTTTACATGAAGATATCTATTTCAATGTGCTGGATTACTTTGAACATTTGGGCAAAAATAAGACGGGTCTTCGCTGGGATGCTCCTGGAGGAGTACATCCTTTTATGCATATAAAGCAGGGAGCAAAGCCATCAGCTAGGATTGAGCTTTATGGGTTTACTCCACAAGTGAAAAATGAAGTATCAACAAAAACATTGAGGTTTAGTTCAAATAGTATAGAACCCGTTTCCTGCATCATTCAAGCATCGAGCGGGGAAGAAAGGTTACTGTTCCATGAACAGTGGGAATCTATTTCTTTACCAGCTTGGAATGAAGAGGTTGAGAAGCTGGCTAGTTTACCAGGGGTTCATTCATGGCTTGGTGGTATTTCCTACGAAGGCTGTGTTATACCTGTATTGGATGTTATAAAGCCTAGTGCTGAGGATTTTTATTCTCCCCATAAACTATCTTTATACAAACCAACCATCCTAATCGAAACAGGCCATCATGCCAACGAGGTATCAAGCTCGCCAGCTGTACGTGAAATGGTCAAAGAGATTGTAGAAGGACAACAGGACTTATTAAACAAAGTGAATATTATTGTCATTCCTACTTCAAATCCGGATGGTTCTAATTTACACAGCATACTGGCAGCTGATAACCCGGAATGGAAGCACCATGCCGCAAGATATAATGCCGTTGGTCTGGAGTTTGCGAATGTTCGCTATAAAAATACGATTTTCGGAGAGGCCGATGTTGTCCCGAATGCAATTCATCGCTGGCTTCCCGATGTGCTAATCGATGGCCACGGCATTCCAGGGCATGAATGGATTCAGCCATTTGCTGGCTTTAGCAGTCCGCCACGCTTCCCGGTTTCGTATTCGATTCCGAACGCTTTCATTTATGGAATTACGAGAGATCTTGATAAAAATCAATTTCCTGAACACCGCAGAATCCAGGATTTTCTCATTTCCGGGGTAACAGAAAAGATTAGGAAAATAGAAGCAATTCGAACGAAGAATGAATATTGGAGAAATCGATATCGTAAATATGGTACCCAGTGGCTTCCAGACTATTTTCCAATCGAAGAACAGGATGGCATGAATTTTTATCATTGGGATACGAAAGTCGACCAAGCCTCGCACGTGTATATATCCCGCTATCCTGAGTGGTGCAGCGCCGATTTTATTACCGAGGCAGCGGATGAAACGGTGTATGGTGATACATTAGCTGGCTGTATTTATGCTCAAAAATCGTTCTATCTAGGTGTAATTGAAAATATGGCAGCGTGTAAATCTATGGTTAGAGTAACTAGCGAAAATGGATACATCAAAAATGTGAGGAAGCGGCCGCTTCAGAGTACATAATCCGTCAATAAATTGCTTAGTTTTAAGAAAAAGCGGGAAATGGCGGGAATATCAAGTATAATGAAACATAGTCAGATTTTGCATATGATATTCCTTCTGAGAGAATTCTATATATTAAGTCGGATAATACAATAAACGAGGTTAGTACATGACTGAAAGAAATTTTGATGATTATAACTTAAGTGATGAGATAAAAAGAGCGCTTGGTGTCTTAAAATACGAGTCACCGACAGAGGTTCAGTGTGAAGTCATACCACAAGCATTGGAAAATCAAGATCTTGTAGTAAAATCCCAAACCGGCAGCGGCAAGACGGCATCCTTTGGCATACCGATTTGCGAGATGATCACCTGGGAAGAAAAAAAGCCACAGGCATTAATTCTTACACCAACAAGGGAGCTTGCTGCGCAGGTTCGTGAAGATATAACCAATATTGGCAGGTTCAAACTGATAAAAGCCTTGGCTGTTTATGGAAAAGAACCTTTTACTAAGCAAAAAGAAGAGCTTAAACACAAAACACATGTTGTCGTTGGTACCCCTGGACGTGTAAAGGACCATATCGACAGAGAAACGTTAGTTTTAGACGAAATAAAATATCTTGTTATAGATGAAGCAGATGAAATGCTAAATATGGGTTTTATTGACGAAGTAGAAGCCATCATACAGGAGCTGCCTTCAAACCGAGTGACGATGGTTTTTTCGGCAACATTGCCTAAGGATGTTGAAAATCTCTGCCATAAATATATGAAAAATCCTGTTCATATCGAGATTGAGTCTAAGGGAATTACTACAGACACAATCGAGCATTTCAAAATCGAAGTGAAAGACGAAGAAAAAATTTCCTTGCTTAAGGATTTAACGGTCGTCGAAAATCCTGACAGCTGCATCATTTTTTGCCGAACAAAGGAACATGTCGAGACGGTGTTTTTGGAATTAGAAAAATCCGGTTATTCTTGTGAAAGACTCCATGGAGGATTAGAACAAGAAGATCGATTTGGGGTAATGGATGGCTTCAAAATGGGGAATTTTCGCTATCTTGTTGCCACTGATGTAGCGGCCAGAGGAATAGATATTGATAATGTGACACTTGTGATTAACTATGACGTTCCGATGGAAAAAGAGGGTTATGTTCACCGGACTGGCAGAACAGGCCGTGCCGGCAATAAAGGAAAAGCGATTACCTTTGCTACACCTTATGAAGTAAAGTTCGTAAGAGCAGTGGAAAGATACATTGGGTTTGAAATACCTGTAATGGAAGCTCCTACCCAGGTGGAAGTTGCTAGAGAACAAGCCGCTTTTGACGAAAAAATCAGTGGCAGGCGCGTTGTTAAAAATAATAAAACAGCTCGAATCAACAAAGATATCATGAAACTGCATATTAGCGGCGGAAAAAGAAGAAAATCCGTGCGGTCGATTTAGTTGGAACTATTGCAAACATTCCTGGAGTATCAGCCGATGATATTGGGATCATTACCATCCAGGATCAATTATCCTATGTTGATATCCTCAATGGCAAAGGCGCGTTAGTCTTACAGGCCATGGAAAATACAACAATCAAAGGAAAGAAACTGAAAGTTAGCAAGGCGATTAAGTAAGGACTGACAGAGTATTTCATACTCTGTCTTTTTTGAATGCTGGGTTTGAGGTGGGTGGATGGTTTTTTGGGTGTGAGAGTAGCTACTTCGGGCGGTTACCGGCACGCTATTTTAGTGAACTAGAAAAAATGATGTTATTAAAGGGGGTCTTGAGGACAAAACCAACTCAGAGAACTCAAAGACTGTCCTCAATAAGGGACATTGAGGACAAAATCAGCTCAGGGAACTCCATAACTGTCCTCAATAAAGGTTCTTGAGGACAAAATCAGCTCAAGGAACTCCAAAACTGTCTTCAATAAGGGGTTTTGAGGACAAAATCAGCGCAGGGAACTCAAAAACTGTCCTCAATAAGGGTTCTTGAGGACAAAACCAGCTCACGGTACTCCATAACTGTCCTCAGGGGTCTTGAGGACAACACCGACGCAGATATCGGATGAACTGTCTTTAATAAACTCTCTTGAGGACTAAACTTTTTATGTGAATGAATAAACTGTCTCTAATAGGTCGAGCTAAGGAAAAAAAATTTAACAAAAAGAAATCTCTTAATTAAATCTGAAAACGAACCTTGAATATCATCCTTTACTCGTAATAAGACCATTGTCCAAAACTCTTAATTTTATAGTTTTTTCGAAGTATCCTACTTATATATTTTTTTGAATCAATAAAACTGCACCATTCATGAACGCCATTTGTTGTTATTTTCCGATCTGGAAAAAGAAGCTTTAATTCCTCCACACTGCGCAAAACGGCTGATTCAATCACTTCGTCACATCCACATTCACTACACACTACCTTCTTTCCTCGGACAAACATCGAAAAAGAGTGGCATCTTTTGCACGTCATGCCCTTTTTCAGCTGATGATACTCATAGGGTGGCAATCGGGAATAGGGTGATTCAGTTTGATGCAATGAAACCAGTTTGTCAGCGAGCTTTTTATGAACGCTATTTAAACGTGATGGCTTTGTGTCTAATTTTTTCAAAAAGCGATTAAGCTGTGTCGGAAAAATAATTGGGAGGTTAATTGGGGTTTGATATAAGGTGAACTCGGGGTTTATGGAAATGACGTATGCTTCAATAGGTAAATTAACACTTAGATTTTGTAGGAGCTGACGGAGCAGGGAGTTGCTTCGTTTCATTTGGTCTAGTGGATTTTTGATTTCCTTTCCCGAAAGCGTAAGTAATTTGTCTGCGTCGTAATAAAAATCACCCTCAAAATTTTTTACTTCAAAAAGGTAAATTGTTTCGCTAAAAATAATCAATGTATCAATTTGGAATGTTGTGTTGTTTACTTCAAGCAGCAAATCGTTTAAAATCAAGCAATCACTTTGAAGCTTCTCGGTCAATAAATCAAACTGAACTTCACCTTCATAGCCTTTTTCAAGATTTAAATAATACTTCTTCTCTTCCGGTGTTAGGATCATTCGTGTGTTTAAAACTCTTAGAATCTTTAATTTTTCTGGTTCAGTTCGGGATTTAAAAATCATATCCCACTTCCTCTCTTATTTTCAAAAACTCTAATTTAATTGAATTAAAAAAATGAGTCTCACGAAAATAAAAGAATGAATATTTTGTTAACATTTAATAAAGCTTGAAGATTATTTAAATCCTCAAGCTTTTTTTATTTTGCATAGAAATTCTCCGTATAGTACGGCTGTGATTGATTATTAAAGTCTACGCCGACTCCTAAAAACTCGTAACCGTTGCGAAGGATATTTTCACGATGTCCTAGTGAGTTCATCAAACCCTCATGGGCAAAAATACTGCTAAACTGCCCATAAGCAAGGTTTTCTCCAGCTAAATGAAAGATGATATGGTCATCTGCCATACGATCAAACGGTGATTTTCCCTTAAGATCCGTATGATCAAAATAATGATGTACAGCCATATCGGTACTATGTTTCCGGGCCGTTTCCCTGACATGCTGATCCCACGTTAGGATAGGGAGCTGATGATTGACGCGGGAGGCATTTGTTAAATCAAATAACTGGTACTCAAAACCTTCCTTTAATGCTGGACTAGCTTTTGTGTAAATATCTGTTTTCTTTTGTTCTACGTTTTTGTTAATCAATTGTATTGCTGTTACCGTTTCGTTCTCATGTTTATCATAGAAAATTGTCGCATACACTCCATTAAGCAGAAACAAATCATATTCCTCATTTTCTTGAAGCTGGTAGATCATCAATCCTTTTTGAATTCTAGTAATCGGTTCGCCCAGCTTCGCACGTACATCAGCCTTCTTGCTGCCCAATTTGATGCCATTGGTGGATGAGATTAAATCCTGGTCCGTGTATAAACCGACAGCTTTATTGTTTTGATCATACATAACCATTATAAAATTTTGATAGTGATCGTGATAGGTAAACCATTTTGTCCCGTATTCATTCATGGTTGAGCGCTTTGCAGCTCCTAAATGACGTTCAATGTCCGCTTTTGTATCTCCAAGCTCCACATTGTAAACAGAAAATACTTGCCTGGCAGGCTTCTTTAATGTTTCTTTTTTTACCGGAGCAATTTTCGGTTGAGTTTGCGGAAGTGCTTCTAAGTTAAGCTGTTTCAAAGCTTGTTGCATTTCTTCATATATAGTCTCGATCGTTGCCGCAACTTGTGGGTTTTCCTTCAAGTTAGATTGAATGGATTCAATCGCCGTTTCAAAATTGGTGCCAGCCAACTGTTTTTGAATAAACGGCCAAGATAAATATAATAAAAATAAAATAACAATGAACCTAAAAAACCGAAACATTATTTTATCCTCCATTTCTATTAGAATTTTAACCCTTATTGTTTAAATGTATAAGTAATATGCTTAGCTTGATAAAAATTGGCAGTTTTAATGGGTCCTTTTTCTTAGTGTTACTTTTAAGGAGATATAAGAAGGATCAACCTAACAGAAAAAAAGGATTCAAGATGTGAAATACTTTATAAAATCGAAGAGGCTTGGTGTTACCAGTACAGAAATTGCTGTACAGTACACCAAGCATTTTTTATTGGGAATATATGTAAACAATATTCAACTCTATCTAACAAAAAGCGATTCATTCAAACAATAAGTTACAGCTTTAACGCGCTAAACTAATGAATATGTGACATTTTTATCGGACGATTATACTAATTTCTAACTAAAAAGGGTGAGGTTTGCTAAAAAAAATGGTTTTGTGACACCTAAAGAACTACAAAAAAAATAATTTTTAAATATTAAGATTATTGACAAGGTAATTACCTAATACATAGAAGGGAGATTTAAATTATCAAAGAATTAGAGAATCATTCATAAAAAGTGGATTGGGGTGGATGGATTGAGAAAGACTTCGATGTTTCTGACATTTTTACTGATACTGACAGTTGCTTTACCTGCTTTTGCAAGCACATCTACTAAAACAAGTACTATTAATCTTACTGTTGTATTAAAAAATCAAAGTGTATCAAAAAGTTTCAAAGATTTAGTAGTAAAAAGCGGAGGGAAGATAGAGAGGGAAATCCCACAGCTGGGGGCTATCGAGATAAGAGGAAGTGCCGATTTAATCACGGTTTTACAGAAAAATACTGAAGTAAGTTCAGTTAGCCCTTCCATTAAAATGAGTCTTCCAACTGAGAAAAAAGTGGCGTTTACAGCTCCTTCTACAACACAGGTTGACCAGCAAAAGAGATTAGGAGGTTTGATTAAAAAATATCAAACTGTATTACCTTATCAGGCAAAATCACTCATGGTGAGCCCGACGATATCAAAGCCACCGGGTGATCATGGAGGAGAACCTGAAGTTGATCCTGATTTATATAATTTTTATCAATGGGATATTAAGAAGGTAACCAATTATGGTGCCAGTTTTAAAAATAATAGCGGCACCCATAATGTTGTCGTAGGAATTATTGACACAGGGGTGGATTATTTACATCCTGATTTACAAACAAACTATATGGGCGGAAGAAATTATGTTCCGGCTGGTGCAAATGGGGATTCTACAGAAACTGGAGATCCAACAGATGTAATGGACCGAAATGGGCACGGAAGCCATGTAGCAGGGAGCATTGCAGGTAAAGGACGTATTTTAGGTGTAGCACCGGGTATTGGGTACAGGTCTTATCGTGTATTTGGAGCCGAGGGAGGTGCAGAAACATCCACGGTTGCACAGGCAATTATTGGTGCGACAAATGATGGTGTGGATGTTATCTCCATGAGTTTGGGAGGATATGCAGTCATAGGCGCAACCATTTGGACAGATCCGGCCACTGGCAAGCATTATAATCTGGGCAGTGATGTGGCTGATTTCCTTCTGTATAAGCGTGCGGTGAAATATGCAACTGACCATGGAGTAACAGTTGTTGCTGCTGCAGGAAACGATGGTATTAATATTACGAATAAAAAGACTGTTACAGAATTCCTAAATGAAGAGTATGGACAGGATGGCTATACTTTTATCGGAGCTGGATTTGAACAGCCTGGCCTTGATCCAGGGGTTATTACCGTTTCTGCAACAGGTCCAATGGACACAAGAGCTTCTTATTCCAATTACGGGCCGGGTTCCATCGATATCACTGCCCCAGGAGGCGATGGGCAGCGATATGATAAAGGGTTATGGTATTTAGATCTTTGTTTGGGTGCTTATAAAGATAATGGCTATATTTTTATGGCTGGGACTTCGATGGCAACACCTAAGGTTTCAGCTGTTGCCGCATTGCTGATTAGCAAATACGGTAAAATGGCTCCGCAAAAAGTAGCCCGCCTCATACGTGAAAGTGCTGAGGATATCGGAGACCAGGGCAAGGACCAGTATTTCGGTAACGGCATGGTTCAGGCTCCCTCTGAAAAAGAACAACTACCAGCTGAAGTGGATTGGCATAAGCAATTTGGCGGAGCCTTAATGGAAAGAGGTTCAAAGGTTCATCAGACTGCTGATGGCGGTTATATTATGGTAGGCGCGAGCGAAACATTCTCCACCAAAGGAATATTTTATAACGAGGAAAAGCATTGGTGGGACCAAGACGTGGATATGCTGGTAGTCAAGGTTGGGAAGGATGGAAGAACAGAATGGTACCGTCCACTTGGAAGTGAATCACTGGATGAATGGGGTAATGATGTTGTACAAACAAAGGATGGCGGTTATCTCGTTGTAGGTTATTCAGGAAAGTATGATAGTAAGGCAACGGATGTTTATCTTGTGAAGTTATCATCCACCGGGGAAACTCAGTGGGAGAATACAATTGGCCAAAAGGATCTCTACGAAGGTGGTATCAAATTGCTGCCAACTGCCGATGGGGGCTACGTAATGGCTGGATCCGGTTACGACCAAAAGGGTGTGGCAAATGACGTTCTCCTAATGAAAATCGACAGCAATGGTAAAGAGCAATGGACACAAAAGTATGGCGGAGCAGCATCCGATACAGGATATAATGTTGTCGCAACAAGAGATGGAGGTTATATCGTTGCGGGGCAATCTTATTCTGTTCAAATGGGAAGAGGATCCGATTTTTATTTGATTAAAACAGATAGCAAAGGAACGAAGCAATGGGAAAAGACGTTTGGCAAAGGGGACTTTAGAGATGACTTCCTTTATGATGTCGTCGAAAATGCTGATGGAGATTATATCCTTGTTGGCGATTCTTCAAGGTTTGAGTGGGTGGGCGGATTCTTCCCGGAAATATTCAGCCAAAGTTATTTTGCAAAGGTAAGTAAAAAAGGCGATTTGATTTGGGAGAATTATTATGGAGATGACAGCAGCAGCCAGTCCGCACAAGGATTAGTGAAAACCTCTGATGGAAATTATATAGCTGCCGGATACAAAAATTCTTCTGAGAATTCATATGATGTTGCCCTATGGAAATTTGATGATAAAGGAAATCAAATTTGGGCTAAACAGTATGGCGGAAATTCAGTAGATATTGGTTCCTCCATTGAAGCGACGAAAGATGGCGGCTATGCCGTCTTGGGCTATACTGGTTCCTACACATCCGGTGATATAGATGATAGGGATATGTATCTGTTGAAGTTGAATAGTGCAGTTAATAAATAATATGAAAAAATCGAACGTCTTCTTCATTATGGACGTTCGATTTTTTTATGCGCTCATTTTCACTTTAAGTAAGTACAGGTACATTTCTCTTCTAAAAATTCAGGAGGAACCCTGTCGGAACACAGAGAAAGGAACAGGTCACTTTCTGAATAAGAAGGACACTTTCGATTGATTATAGAATTGTTAGATTATATTTTTATAAAAAAACTAGATTCGATTATCTTTCAAGGAAGATTCCCAAGGGGGTGGAAACATGAATAGCGAGAATACAAATGAACTGGCTCGTTCCCAGTTGAAGGTTCTTAGTGAAATAAATTCTATTTGCTTGTCACTGGATGCCCGATTCTGGTTAAGGGGAGGCTGGGCGATCGATTTTCGGCTTGGAAGGATTACCAGAAATCACTCTGATCTTGATTTGGTTACCTGGGTGCAGAACCGAGAGATGCTTGAAAGGGAACTGGTGAAGGCTGGTTTCCATCTCATACCGGTAAGTGAATTTCAGACCGATTTCCTAAAGAATGGCGTAGATATCAGCTTTGTATTCCTTAAACAGTCCCCGGATGGACGGATTTATGCCTATGGAATACCTGATGAATGGGAATGGAGGCAGGATGCATTGCCAACAGATTTTCATACTCTTCAGGGGGTAACTGCATTTGTGTTAAGCCTGCAGCAATTATTGGAGGAAAAACAAGTATACGAGCAAGGAACTGGAAGAAAACCCAGGCCTAAAGACATTGAAAGCATGAAGATTCTTCGAAATATGATTGAAAAGTCAAAAAACTAGTTGTAAGTATAAAAGATAGCGGTTGAGACCAATAGGAGGGGGAAAAATGAAAGATAAAGTCTTAGAGGCCTATGCCAAACTAGCCAAGGATTATGAACTAAATGTCGATACGGAAAGTGGCAGCAATGCCTATTACGAGCGCCCTGCGATGATGCAGCTGCTGCCGGACAACATGGAAGGTCTTGCTGTATTGGATGCCGGCTGTGCGGCGGGCTGGTATACAGAGCAATTTGTGCAGCGCGGTGCAAAGGTTACAGCAATTGATATAAGTCCGGAAATGGTCGATGCAGCCAAAAGAAGAGTTGGTAATGGAGCAAACATAATGGTCCATGATTTGAGCAAATCTCTACAGTTACAAGATCATTCATTTGACCTCATCATTAGTTCACTGACTCTCCACTATATCGACAATTGGGACATGACTTTCCATGAGCTGAACCGCGTCTTAAAGCCGGGCGGACAGTTTGTTTTTTCTGTCCATCACCCGTTTATGGACTTTACAATGTTTGACAGGCCTGATTATTTTGCCCATGAATTATTGGTGGATGAATGGAACAAGAAGGAGTCGGGACTTGTTGAGGTCACCTTTTTCCGAATGCCGCTTCAGGAAATCATGAATGTCACGGCTAAATATTTTATATTGGAAAAACTTGTGGAGCCCCAGGCTGTTCCCGAGTTTATAGAAAAGCTGCCCGAGTCGGCAAACTGGTACAACCAGCTTTTGAAAAACCCACATTTCCTGATAGTAAAGTCCCGTAAAGGTTTGGAATGAAAAAGATAGTTTAAAAGTAAGGATTTTTCGCCATCTTTCTTTTAGGCACTGTTATAACTGAATGTTGATTTCACTGCGTATGAAAAATAAACGGTAAAATTCCGGCTAAATTGGAAAATACCCATATTTCCTTAAAAATAAGGGTAGTTTTTCCGTTTATATTATCCTAATCTCTGGATTTTGTCTTATTTAGAGCAGTTAATCGGAATATTTCCGCTTATATCCGCTTCTTAAGCTTCCCCTCTAAACATTAGCAGGAAATTCTCCGCCTATGAATCCCGTACCTACACAAAAATCGATACGGAGAAGGCTGAAATGGTTTGCAAACTTCTTAATGAGCAACCCGAAGAATTAGCAATTAAAAGCAAAATAGCAAGGTATAAACCTTTGCTATATCTAATGTTTTATTAATCTCTCTAGCCTTACAAATTGCTCTAGATTTTATAGTGCAAAAAGGATTACATTTTGGTTTGCATTTTCCTGTGCAAATTGACGTTTTGCGATAGGAAACGGAACCCGTTAACAATAAGTACCTCTATTATTTTAGTTAAAAAACAACATTAAAGTTTACCATAGCTTTCTTTTAAAAAACGGAGTGCTGCCGGGGCAGTTGGAGAACAAAAATATCCTGCTTTAGACAAAGCTTAAAAGGAGGATGTAAGATGGGATTAATAAAATCATTGTTTAACCGTTATCCAAAAGCATCACGGATTGTGGCATTAATTTTGCTTGTTTATCTTTTCGTTCAATCTATTGAAGCAGGTTATAAAACTGGCATTTCCATATTTGGTTAAATGGTAGACTAGTTTTAGGTGAAAATAAACTCGAAAAAGGACTCATTTCAGCCCTTTTTTGCTTTTAACAGGACCTTGCGAAAAGGAAAAAACAACGCCCTTATCGAATCATAAATAATAATAATTTTTATTTATGGGGGATACAGATGGCAATTAATAATTTTTCAGATCACACTTTACTAACGCATGATCAGCATGACGACAAGCATCAAGGAGCGGTAACCCATCCTATCTATCAAAATAGCTTGTTTACTTTTGATACCGTGGAAGATTATGAAAAAGCCAGGGAAACATTAGTGGATTCTTATCTGTATACAAGGGGAAATAATCCTACGGTCAAAATTCTCGAAGAACGAATTGCGGCATTAGAAAAAGGGGAGCAAGCGCGTTGCTTTGCGTCTGGAATGGCTGCCATAAGCTCTGCGATTCTTTCGACAGTTCAATCTGGAGACCATATTATTTGCGTCGATCAAGCCTATGGACCGACGCGGGAGTTCTTAAGTGAATATTTAACAAAATTTAATATTCATACCTCGTTCGTTGATGGCAGCAGTATCGAAGAAATAAAAGATGCTGCACAGCATAACACGAAGCTTATTTATTTAGAAAGCCCGACAAGTCTTCTTTTTGAACTTCAGGATCTTACTGCATGTGTTTCATTTGCAAAAGAGATCGGTGCGAAAACGATCATTGATAATTCATGGGCAACACCAATTTTTCAAAAGCCTTTATTGATGGGAGTAGACCTAGTTGTCCATTCCTTAACGAAATATATGAGCGGCCATAGTGATGTGGTCGCAGGAGTTATCGTAGGGAGTAAAGAACTGATTTATAGCATTAATAAAAATGAACATTTATTGCTGGGGGGCATACTGTCACCACAAAATGCTTCACTTATTTTAAGAGGGATGCGTACCCTTGCGATCCGGATGGAGCAGCATCAAAAGAGTGCCTTTGAAATCGCCAATTTCCTGGAAGAGCAGCCCTTTATTACGAAAGTGAATTTTCCTGGTCTTCCTAGTAACCCATTCCATTCCTTAGCAAAAAAACAAATGAGTGGATTTGGAAGCTTGCTTTCGTTTGAAACGGCACTGCCTTATGAAGTCGTTAGAGAAATGGTTAATAGTCTGAGATTATTTCGGATTGGGGTAAGCTGGGGTGGTTATGAAAGCCTGGCCACTCTTCACCGTAAAAATGACTCAAACACTCCAGTAGTCAGACTTTATATTGGTTTAGAGAATCCTGAGGAAATAAAAGCGGATCTAACAGCGGCATTTCAAGTGCTTGTTCAGGAACAAAGTTTAGGTTGATTTAAAAAGAAGCTGATTTTGAAAGATTGTCATTCTTTTAAATCAGCCTTCTTTTTTCGTTTTTGTTCTTGGTGACTTCCTTTTTGTAAAATCTTTAAGATTTTTATTGTTTAATTCTTTCATTATTAATAGTTCCTTATCCGAATTTCATGTTTGTTTTTCAAGAAGTCGGATAACATGGATAGAAAAAGAGATGGATGGAAAGGATTAAAGGATTTATATGTATTTTTTATCATCTATTTTACAGACACTAATGATTAGTGTTATTGAATTGCTGTATCTTTTTGGTGTTGTGATCGCAGTGGGTCTGGTCCTTGGAGTGTTTGAACGGTATTCAAATACATACTTGATTCGGGCGTTTGGACCTCGAGGGGTTCTTGTGACTGCATGGATTGGTGTGCCCATTCATGAATTCGGGCATCTAATACAGTGTTTTATTTGGGGACATAGCGTAACAAGGGTTAAATTTTTGCAGCTGAATAGGCCAGATGGTGTGCTTGGATATGTTGAGCACCGATACAATTTGAATAGTTATTATCAGCAGGCTGGGAATTTTTTTATCGGATTAGGACCATTGTTTAGCGGAATCGGTGCGTTAATTTTTGGAATGTATTTAAGTGTTCCGGATTCCTATATAATCTTTACAGCTTATATTCATCAGCATGTTACTCCCGAAAAAATAGACCTAAATGTTTTGAAAACAGTAGGAGGAGCTTTATTAGCCGTCTTTAAAAGTCTCTTTACATTTAAAAATTTGATACATCCATTGTTTTGGATTTATGTTTGGGTGGCCATTAGTATTTCCTCTCATATAGCCCTAAGTAAAGCAGACATCAATGGCGCAGCGAAAGGGCTTTTGACGATTTTTTTCGTACTCATTATGTTTAATTTGGCTGCTGGATTCCTTCGTATTGACAGCTTTCAAGTCATTGAAAAAATCACCGAATATAATGTCTATCTGCTAGCTTTTTCTAGTATTGCCCTGATCTTTTCATCGATCACACTGGTATTGAGCTATTCGCTTTATGTATTGAAAAAGCGAAATTAGTAAAGGGACTTTTATTTTTGGAGCGATTGGCTTTAAAATGAAATGAGAGGTGAAAAAATGAATATAATCAATATTTTAATAGTCAGTCCGATGTTCAAAGAACTTCAACCATTAATAGAAAAAGGACATATCCAAAAGAATTTTCGTTTTTTACCTGAAGAAGGGATGACGTCGGAAGATTTAGATTGGGCCGACGCGCTGGTTTGTTTTAATTTAAAATCCAATGTTGACTACAGTCAGGTGAAGTGGGTTCACTCGCTGGGTGCGGGAGTAGACCGTTTCTTATACGGAAAGTCCTGGAATGAAAATGTTTTATTAACAAGAACAGTTTGTTCATTTGGCCAAAGAATTGCCGAGTATTGCTTAAGCTATATTTTAAAAGATTTGCAGTTTCACGACCAATTCCATGTTGCCCAGCACCAGAAAAATTGGCACCCGGTTACTCCTAAGCTTTTGAGAAATCAAAAAGTAATGATTTACGGTACAGGGGAAATTGGCCAGCAATCGGCTAAAATGTTCTCTGCACTAGGTGTGGAAGTATACGGCGTTTCATTAAGCGGAAAAAACAAAGACTATTTTAAAGAGGTAATGACGGTGGAATCCCATTTTCCGCGATTAAGTGAAATGGATTACATCATTAACACTCTGCCGTTGACGGAACAAACCGCTAATATATTTACAGAGAAAATTTTTGATAGGCTTTCAAATGCTGGATTCATCAATGTTGGAAGAGGCGCAACAGTCGATGAAGGTGCTTTGCTCGATGCATTGAATCAAAAGCATGTCCGATTTGCCGTCCTGGATGTATTTTCACAAGAACCTCTACCAAAGGAGAATTCGTTATGGGAGCATCCAAACGTACATATTACTCCACATATATCTGCGGTGACTACACCTGATGAGGGTGTTGCGTGTTTCATTGAAACGCTTAAAAATATTGATGAAAGTAAGCAACTAGGGAATAAGGTGGACGTTGAAAAAGGGTACTAATGATATGTAGGTCCCTATTATTTTTTAAAAACATGCTGGCCTATCACAAGGGTAGTTGCTCTTGAAGCAAGCCAATGACTGGTAGCGATGGCAGGATTGTAGAAAAATAATGATTCATGGGCCATATTTCGCTTTTCTGTTAAAGCCGCTTTTACGGCTGCGGTGGATTCCGAATCAGCTGGTTTATTTATTTCGCCATTGCTGACAGGCTGGAATTGGCCACGCTGATAAATGACTTCTTTAATGGTTTTCGGAAAGTGAGAACTTTTCAATCTATTTAGCACAACACAGGCCACTGCTATCTTTCCTTCAAAAGGCTCGATTTGTGCTTCAGCTCTAACTAATCGAGCTAGCAGATCAATTTCATAATCGGAGTAGCTTGCTTTCTCTGGTGTGCTTACAGGCTTTTTGGTTGTCTCAGCGTTAACTGGCTCATCGACCTTAACATCTTGAATTTGTGGATTAACTTCTTCTTTCATTTGTGCATCAGCTATAACTAATCTATCCAGCTGGTCTATCGTATTATCTGAGTAGATTACTTGCTCTGGTAGGGTTATTGTCTTTTGGGGTAACTCAGTAATAATAGTCTGACCGATATTAATTTGATCAAGATTTTGAATTTGCGGATTCATTGCTGCTAATTCCTGTAAGGTGAGGTTAGATTCCGAGGCGATTTGGGACATAGTATCCCCATTTTTAACTGTATACGCAAAGGCAGGAGAGGCAAATAAGAAAGACGAAAATAATGTAATAGTAGCGATTATTTTTTTCATAACTCGATTCCTCCTAAAGGTGATAGTCCAGTGGATTTCTTAGTTAATCTATTACTATGAACAAATAAAATAGAATAGTATTACAGTTTGGTTACATAGATAAGAGACAAATTGATAGAAAAAATTTACATTTATGTTTAGATTAGGATAGCGACCTCTAGTAAATAAGAAGTGTTAGTAATCCATAAATTTATTATGTAAACTGATAATATTGTTTTGCGTAAAATTCCTTGAGGGCGCAAAGGGAAGACCCATGGATTTTTTAACACGTTATGATAGGATAAAACGTATAATCAAGGAAAAAACGAGGCGGGGGATAACAAATGTACAGCTTTAAAAACGATTACAGCGAAGGTGCACATCCTAGAATATTAAATGCTTTAGTGGAATCTAATTTTGTGCAAGAGGATGGGTATGGTGAAGATCAATTTACTCAAAAAGCGATTGAACTATTAAAGGAAAAAATCGGAACGGACGTTGATATCCACCTATTATCAGGAGGCACACAAACGAATCTTACAGCCCTATCAGCTTTCCTAAGACCACATGAAGCAGCAATTGCAGCGGGTACCGGTCATATTCTTACGCATGAAACGGGTGCAATTGAAGCCACAGGGCATAAGGTAATATCGGTTGAAGCTGAAAATGGGAAATTAAAACCTGAATACTTACAAGCTGTGATTGAAGAACATACGGATGAGCATATGGTAAAGCCGAAATTGGTCTACATATCAAATTCAACAGAAATAGGCTCCATTTATAAAAAGAGTGAACTGACCGCATTACGAGATTTCTGTAACGAGCACAATCTTATTTTATTTATGGATGGTGCGAGACTAGGGTCAGCACTGTGTTCAGAAGAAAATGACCTGAAGTTAAGCGATCTTCCTGAACTTGTTGATGCATTCTATATCGGAGGCACGAAGAATGGAGCATTGATAGGTGAAGCCTTAGTTATTTGCCGTGATTCTTTAAAAGAGGATTTTCGATTCCATTTGAAGCAAAAAGGGGCACTTCTTGCAAAAGGAAGGCTCTTAGGCATCCAATTTCTTGAGCTTTTCCGGGACAATCTGTTTTTTGATTTGGCTTTAAATGCAAATAAGATGGCAAAAATGCTAAGGGATGAACTAGGTAAAGCAAACTTTACGTTTTTGACCCATTCACCATCGAACCAAATCTTCCCGATTCTGCCAAACAAACTCATTGCCGAGCTTCAAGGTAAGTATTCTTTTCATATTTGGCAAAAGGTCGATCCAGAAAACTCTGCGATTCGTCTCGTAACATCCTGGGCTACAAAAGAGGAACACGTAACAGCTTTCATTGAAGACATGAAAAAGCTCGTTTTATAAGCAAGTTAGGATTCTATTGGACAAAACGAGGCAACCGAGTGATCAAAATGTCTAATAAGAGGGTCCTATTGGACAAAACCTGGCACCCGAGTGATCAAAATGTCTAATAAGAGGGTCCTATTGGACAAAACCTGGCACACGAGTGATCAAAACGTCTAATAAGAGGGCTTTATTAGACAAAACGAGGCAACCGAGCGATCAAAATGTCTAATAAGAGGGTTCTATTGGACACAACGAGGCAACCGAGTGATCAAAATGTCTAATAAGATGGTCCTATTAGACAAAACATGGCAGCCGAGCGATCAAAATGTCTAATAAGAGGGCTTTATTAGACAAAACGAGGCAGCCGAGCGATCAAAATGTCTAATAAGAGGGCTTTATTAGACACAACGAGGTAGCCGAGTAATCAAAATGTCTAATAAGAGGGTTCTATTGGACAAAACATGGCAGCCGATTGATTTAAATGTTTACAAAAAGGTAGGAATAAATGCTTGACCTCGATACTTCCCTGTGGAACGAATCGCTGGTCAGGCACTTTTTTTATTGCGTAGTACCAGAGAACTTTCACCATCTTGACATGCAGACAAATGGTTGCATATAATAAATTTATGGATAATGTTTTTAAAGCTCTTGCAGATTCAAGCCGCAGACAGCTTCTTGACGAACTTTTTAAGAAAAATGGGCAGACATTAAGTGAGCTATGTGAACATCTAGAAATGACTCGCCAATCGGTAACAAAGCACCTTGTTATTTTGGAGGAGGCGAATTTAATCGTCGTTGAATGGCACGGTCGAAATAAGCTGCATTTTTTGAATGCTGCTCCGATCGGAGAGATATACGATCGCTGGATTGGAAAATTTGAACGGCATCGGATTGACGCATTGAGCGAACTTAAAAGAAAGCTTGAGGAGGAAAACAATTGACTGACAAAAAATTTGTTTATGTTACCTACATCGCAACGACACCTGAAAAGCTGTGGGAAGCGTTGACAAGCAGTGATTTCACCGAAAAGTACTTTTTTGGAACCAAAATAGAATCCGATTGGAAGGAAGGCTCAATCGTCAATTATTTGCGAAATGGCGAGGTCACAGACTACGGAACAATCCTAAAGTGTGAGCCGCATCGTTTACTTTCTTTTACATGGAATTCTGTAGGGGATAAAACGGTTCGTGAGCAGCCATCACAGGTCACTTTTGAGTTGAAACCAATGGGACAAACGGTCAAATTAACGCTTAAGCATGAAAATCTTGTGCCCGCTACTGACATTGTGGATGCGGATGATACCTTTGAAGGACTTAATAACGGTTCGGCCAGATTATCAGCAATTTAAAAAGCTTGCTTGAAACGGGTAATATCCTGCCTCCTATTACCATTTAAAATTGATAGGTATAGAAAACAGCCCTTCTTGAATAAGAAGGGCTGTTTTCATAATTGTTACAGCATTAACTCTTGTTTCAATTCCTCAATTTGCTCTAAATGTCGCAGTTCATGTAAACCGATAAACTCGACCCATTGCTTAACGTGAAGTAAACCAAAAACCGGATGCGGAAATGAGCGTTTCAGCATTTTCTCTTGATCAGCAGTTGCAACGAATTTTTCTAACGCAGCTCGCGACTCAAGCAGTTTCGCCTTCATTGCCGCAAGCGTTGTAAACTCACCAGAAGGTTCAACAAATGACGGGGCAACCACTTTAGTTGTTCGGTTTGGTGTTAGGTGGATGGGCTTATTCTCTACCTGAGACTCCTCATCGTTTGCCATCACCATCATCATTTTATGGACGATAGTCTTTTCCATCAAATAAAGGTGCTCTAAAACCTGCATAATATTCCATTTGCCAATTGGTCTTTCATTTAATTGTGCATCTGTTAAACCTGAAACACTTTGTAAAATCTCCTTACGCACCTCTTTATTATGATTCATCATTTTATACTCCGTTCTCACTGTCTCATTATTGCATAAAATAATAACCTCAAGCAGTTAATTTTGTTTTCTAATTTCCCATTGTTACTATAGTAATATATCCTCATCAAGAAAGGGAATAAGAAAAATGACAACTATGCATTTACCTGTATCTGTATTGAATCTAGCCCCAATACGCGAAGGACAAACAGCAAAACAAGCTATTGATTCAATGGTGGAACTTGCACAAGCAACAGAAAAAATGGGTTATCAACGATATTGGATTGCTGAGCATCATAATACTCCAACACTTGTCAGTTCAGCAACGTCTATTTTAATCAAACATACATTAGAACATACCAGTACTATACGAGTTGGGTCAGGCGGGATTATGCTGCCTAATCATTCGCCTTTAGTGGTGGCTGAACAATTTGGAACGATGGCAACGATGTATCCAAATCGTGTGGAATTAGGTCTTCGCAGCGCCCCTGGTACGGATATGAAGACGGCAAGTGCACTAAGAAGATCTAAAGCGGATCCTGTTTATACATTTCCTGATGATGTAAAGGCTTTGCTTACCTATTTGGCAGAGATTCAGCAAGGATTTGTGAAGGCCCATCCTGGTGTGGGCACAAATATTCCCATTTATATCCTGGGTTCGTCAACGGATTCTGCCTATTTAGCGGCAAGTTTGGGTCTGCCGTATGTATTTGCTTCCCACTTTGCACCAAGATACATGGAAGAAGCGATTTCCATTTATCGTGAACGCTTCCAGCCGTCTGAGTACCTGGACCAACCATATATGATGGTCTGCTTAAATGTGATTGCAGCGGAAACCGACGAAGAGGCTAAATTGTTATCTACAACCATGCAGCAATTCTTCCTGAATGTTGTACGTGGTTCACAAAATCCGTTACAGCCGCCTGTTGAAAATATGGATGAGCTTTGGAGCCCTATGGAAAAAGAAATGGCCGCATCGATGTCCAGTGTGACGTTATTGGGAAGCAAAGAAACGATTCGTCAACAGTTGGCTGGTTTTCAAGAAAAGTATAACGTAGATGAAATTATGGCTGTGTCCTATATTTATGATCCTGAAAAACAAAATAGATCATATGAAATATTTAAAGATGTGGTAGAAGGAAAATAGCCTAAAGAAACAGTTAATCCAGAAGGTAATGATTACCGATTCTAATGAGGTCCGAAATGAAGTACCGTGGATTTAAAAAATATCTACCATTGCAATTCTAGTTTATCTCTGTTAAAGTGAAGAAGAATTATTTTTGTTTGTCGGTAGGATTATGAAGTGCTAAACTTTTTGTCTTGAAGATTTGAGCAAGGATAGTAATACAATGTGCGCAATGCACACCAGGAGGAAACACAAATGGAACAAGGTAAAGTAAAATGGTTTAATGCAGAAAAAGGTTTTGGATTCATCGAACGCGAAGCAGGAGACGATGTATTCGTACACTTCTCAGCTATCCAAGGCGAAGGTTTCAAATCTTTAGACGAAGGTCAAGAAGTTACTTTTGAAGTAGAACAAGGTCAACGTGGACCCCAAGCTACTAACGTTCGTAAAGCATAATAAGAACCAATATATAAAAAGACTCTCTTGCAGAGTCTTTTTTTTATGGTTGGTTCTACCATGTAATAATAAAAACTAAAATGTTTCTCTGGTTACACGCTTAACCCTTTTTCCTTGTTTCTTTTCGTATAACAGGCGCAACTTCTGTTGCTAGCCTTTCAATGTTTTCAGCAACTTTTTTAAAAGGCATACAACCTATGTCCATTTGGGCAATAAACCGATGGTGTCCAAACAGCTCGTATTGGCGAAGGATTTTTTCGATGATTTGCTCCGAGCTTCCAACGAAAAGGGCTGTGTCTTTTCCAGCCATCTGCTCAAAATCTTCTCTTGATAAGACCATGTTTTTCCCATGACTAAGTTGGAGATGGTACCAATAATTTGAATGATAGGGATAAAATTCTTCCAGTGCCTGCTGATTGGTTTTTGAAATATATGCGTGCCCGGTTACACCCACCTTTAGGTTTTCCGGAGCATCGCCGCTCAGTGCCGCAGATTGCATGTAAATGTCAACGAGCGGTTCATATTGACCTGGATCACCGCCAAGTATTGCCAATGCCAATCCAGTCCCCAATCTGCCTGCGCGTTCTGCGCTCTCCAAAGTCCCACCAACACCTACCCATATAGGAATCACTGGCTGAAGTGGCCGAGGCGCAATTTCTGCCTTATTTAAGGATGTACGAGACCGGCCCTTCCAAGTAATCAATTCATTTTTGTTTAGCTTTAATAATAGCTCTAAGTGTTCTTCAAACAATTCATCATATTTTTTAAAATCATATCCGAATAGAGGGAATGAGTCTAAAAATGCCCCACGCCCGGCAATGATTTCAGCACGTCCATTTGATATAAGGTCAAGTGTGGCAAATTCCTCAAATAAACGGACAGGATCTACGGTACTTAATACCGTTGTCGCACTTGTAAGTCTAATTCGTTTGGTAACTTGTGAAATAGCCGCCAGGAGCACTGATGGTGTTGACACTGCATAATCTAAACGGTGGTGCTCTCCAACGCCAAATACATCCAGTCCAGCTTCATCCGCGAGTTTTGCCGCTTCAATGATTTCACCAATACGCTGTTTCGCGCTGATCGCTTTGCCTGTTTCTGGATTAGGATATAAATCCGCTAATGAATAGATTCCAATTTCCATGCATTGTTGATTAGCAGCCTCCACGTTTTTCTCCTCCTATGTTGTAAATTCTTCTTGATTAATACTATTCATTTATTTGAAAAAGGAATCACCCATCTCCTTATTCAAACAAAGATCGAATATAAAGTTCGTTTTTTATTCCAAAGGTTTAAATGAAGATGAAATAAGGAAAGCTTTTAGTTCTGATGTTATTACAGTATCTTGGATTGCGAAAAATGGAAAACATGTCACAAAAAGGTTTATTATTAGTGATTTAATTAAATTTATTAATAAGGATTAGTTCTTCAACGAAAAGGTGCTAGAGTTCAAGAAATCCGGCTACAAAATATCCGGGTTTTTTCTTTTTGTGCTAAAGAAGCAGGATAGTTCGAAGTATTGGATGCAAAAATAGATGGTTTACTTAATGAAATACCAGGTGTACCACAAATGTTAGCCATAAAAGGTGTGGGAAGGGATACAATTGCCGGCTTCTTTGCGGAAGTTGGTGATCTTAGTGAATATACTCATCCCCGGCAAATTATTAAGCTGGCCGGCTTAAGCTTAAAAGAAAATACATCCGGTAAGCACAAAGGAAAAACAACCATCACAAAAAGAGTACGGAAGAAACTGAGGGCTCTGTTATTCAGGGTTTGTATGATTCTTGTCGCCAAAAATTCTGCATTTAAGGCATTACATGCTTACTATACTCAACGTCCAGATAATCCATTAAAGAAGATGCATTCTCTTATCGCTTTATGTAATAAACTGATCCGTATCTTCTTTAGTATAGGTAAAAAGCAATTTGAGTTTAGTGAAGAAAAGATGTTAAAAGACATCCCTCATTTGTCAGTATTGAAGAAGGCAGAATTCGCCGCTTAATTTTGTTTTTTGTTTAGATAAATAATAGTTATTGTTTTATGGTTTTGAGGACATTTGAAGCATGGATTAGTCGGCAAAGCAACTAAATTACGGGCTAAGACCCTGTGGGGCAGCATCGCCGACATCCACCTCATGGTAAGGTTGGACGAAGGAATTTGAGAGCGAAGACTCTGTGAGACATGGGAGTGTTGACCTCCATGAGAAATGTGGGCATCTACCAGTGCGATCATATTTTTACTCACCCACCAATTTTTGTAATTGGAAGGCTAGTGGGTGACGGCTCTTTTTCCTTTTGAAGTTCAATTTTATCCTTTCAAGTGATAATTCCCCAACTATTAAACATTTTACCGGAAGGTAAACTATTATGAAAATCTAAGAAAACAGGAGAAAACGGGAGATTTTCCTTTCTTCATTGAGGGAGGTGAGTGGAACAAGAAGATGGGTTTTTATGGTAGAATAAACCAAAAGGGAGGGGAAGAACGTGCATAAAAAGAAGTATTTTATTCTTATGCCACCTATGCTAATAATCGGGATATTTTTATTGTATTTTCTTCCAGTAAATCAGAGACCATATGTGTTTTTAGTTCCTTTTGTTTTTTGGGTAATTTATTACACTTGGATATATATTGAAAGAAAACAAAAGGGAAAAACCTAATTGGCTTTTATTGAACTAACCGTTTCTTGAGTTTATGAGGGAAGGTTGCGGGGATTCCTTTTTCTTGTTGAACTAAAGGGCAGGTTAGCGTAAGAAGGTATTGTTAAAAGCAATGGAGAATAAATACCTTAAAACCTTTATTAAAAATGAATTGAGATTGTGATTTAAACAATCGATGATTTACTTCAAGAAGGAGTAAAGCATTTTTAATGTACTAGAGGAGCAAGTTTGTGAAATAAGTTATGATTATAAGGGGGAAATTAATACGATTGGATTAATTTGTATTATCCTTGCTGTGTCACATTTTATTTTAAGGCTAATGATTGTTGGACCTGAAAGAGAAGAACTCACAGAAGATGGTAAGGGTGTTGATCTATGGGGGAAGGTTATACTTTCAGCTCTCGGAATTATTACTTTCATTTTTATTAATATTGAGAACGAAGCAATGAAGTGGTTTTGGATACTTTTTGTAATAGCAGCATTTGGCTTCCAGTCATTTGTAGATTGGAAGTATCTAAAGGAGTCAAAACGATATATTGTTTCCCTTATTGTATTAATCTTTGGTGTTACTTTAGTTTATTTTCTTGTCTAATATACAACCCGATTTTCAGAAACGGTCGGTCCTAAATGGTATGTGAAGAGTTGTATTCAACTAACGGGTGCTTTACTTCAAAAACGAGTACAGCCTTTTTTTGTTGTTCCACTAAAGGTGCAGTTGAAGAAGGAAAGGATATTTTTTGTATCGAATCTTTATATATACACCTTAAATGAGAGGCTGAGAGAATGACTGGTTACCCAAGGACTGGATTAAGAATTAGATGCGAACAAGGCGTTCATCCAGAGGTTAGAAGGGCTTGCTTAGAGTTTGCGAAGTGGTTAAGAAATGAATTTGAATTTCCCATTCGAGTTGTTGTCTACCTAAAAAAAGATTATCAAATTAAAAGTGAATTTGATAAAGAATTAGTATCTGCTACATTCTTGGGTCCATTTGATAAAAGACAAGAACCTTATATAAGAGTTGCTACTGGTGACTATTTAGAACTACTGGAAAAGAATGGGCAAGATGATGCACTTGCAGCTATTCTTGGTTCTATTGCCCACGAGTTGGGGCATTATTATCAATGGATTGATGACCTTGAACTTGATGAAGAAGAGGCAGAAGAAGGGGCAGAAAATGAGAAGGATTACATCCTTGATTTGTATAGACAGACAAGAGACCATCCATAAACTTTAAAGTATTCCTTATTCAATTACCATGAAAATTAAATGGAAAAATGACAACACTTAAGAAGACCCTGCTCAATCGTTAAAAAAAAGAGGAGAGCGCTATTTAATATGTCTATGGATTTGGGTGGACTGGATTAAGGACAATATCAGTATTGACACTTCCTTACCATTTTCATTCTCTGTGGTGAAGCGCCGATTTTTGTGCTTCAGGGATGGCTAACGGGTGCGTTAATCCAGGAGGATTAACAGCATTTTTTGTTGAATCCTTAGAACCAAGGAGAAGTGGTGGGGTAATAAAAGATAAAGTCTTTGCTATGAAAGATATTATATATTTTTTTTAGGTAATAGTTGAACATTATTTTCTGTTATTTGGGGAGGCTTTTTTTTGCCAATAGAAGTGCCAATAAAAAGAGTAAAAATCGGTAATAAAGAATTTAAAATACTACATTTATCTCAAACTGACCTTGGCATTGAAACGTGGGTATATCCTGATACCCAGATTAATGTGTATGGAAATGACGCAGCAATTAAAGCATTGGCAGATATTTACGACAGTGTTTGTGTCTATGATGTAATTGTATATTTGGATAGGAATGGTCCTGATAGTGCTGATTTAGTAATTTTTCACGGACAAAGCCAGCCGTTAAATTTTAGGGTTGTACACCAACTTAAAAAAGAATTGAAAAAGAAATTGATAGATAAAACCATTACTATAAATGTCCGGCCTGAATCGGAAGATGACAAAATGAATGAAGAATGGAAATTCAATAACACCTTGTCAATTCGAGTAGAAAATCATTTAGTATTAATAAATGGTTCCAAACGTGGTTTAAGGTTATCGGCTTTAGAGTGCCTTTATTTAACTCAAAATGATTTAGGACATCAACATTTTGATTGGTGGTCATCAAAAAATAGTGTGGAACTTATAATTAGAAATACGGATAGAGATGCCTAAATATAATTAAAACGCTGTTACTCAAAGTAACGGGGGCATTGATCGAGGAGGATTAACGCCTTTACTGTTGAATCTCTATTTAACAAACGGGTGAGGTTATTGAAAGAAAGAATAGAGGGATTCATATGAAGCTTGTAAGAAGTATAAAAGAAGCCCTTACGCATATGTTTGATGAAGAATATCAGTTCTTAATGAATAATCTTAATGAGGTTAAGAAATTAGACTTAGAGGAATATGTATTTCTAGAAGAAATAAAGGATTTTGAGATTGTTTCCTCCTTTAAAGAACTCAAATATTTAAATATTTCCGGTACAGGTATTAGTGATATTTCTCCATTTAAAGAATTAAAGAAACTGGAGATCTTGTACGCTGACCTCTGTATGATTACAGATATATCAACCTTATCTCAACTAAAAAGCCTAAAAGAACTGGATTTGTCGGCACCTATGAATTATATAAAATCTCTGGAACCCTTAGTGCACTTAAATAATCTTGAAAAGTTATATGTTCCTGACCATTCAATAAAAACAATAGAGCCGATATATAATTTAAATCAATTGAAATTATTGAGTATTGCGAGAACAGAAGTTCCAAACAAAGAGATAGATGATTTTAAAAAGAAACATCCTAATAGTGAGGTATGGATATAGGAATTTTCTAATTCCTTATTCAAGTAACGGGTGCTTTTGTTGAATCCCTTATTAAATAAACGGGGCAGAATAATTGAATAAGTGATAAAAACATTAATGGAAATGAAGGTACCACTGTCAGTCTTAACTTTGGTACAATTTTCGCAATTAGCCGTTGCTCCTAAATTCATCATTGTCGCTCTAGGGGCCATAGGGAGGAATTTTACTTATGGGGGACGCATTTAAGGAAATAGAGAAAATTACCAAGTTCGTTAAGGAATTGCCTGAGAGGGACTCAAGGTTGCTTCTTAGTCATATTTTAAAAAGAATACATTTTTTAAACGAGCAGGTGTATTCTGAGAAGCAGTTTATTAAAGATATGAAAAGTGCATACAAAGCGGTTTTCGAGATTACTGAACCACAGCGAAATACAATAGAAGGACCTATCAAGGTTGTTCATATTCTGTTCGGGGATTCTGGTGCGGGAAGTTTTAGACAAGCACTCAAAGAAATGGGTGCTGATTATAATGATGAAAAGATTATTTGTGTTCGAGAAATGTTCTCTATCGGTCCTACCTGGAAATTTAGTGAAAAATTTGGAAACCAGGCCAGGTATAAGTGGTTACAAAATAACTTGTCTGATGAAGATGGAGAGTTCGATGAATTTAAGGAAAATCTTAACAGAGCTGTTATTCAAATTATGTCTATTAAAGAAGATATTCCTATTTATTTGTGGGCTGCTGAAAATGCTGAGGAGCAGACAGGACTTCGTTTTGTCGTGGACCTTTTAAAGAAAAAAAATAATAATATTTTCGTTATGAACACAACAAAGGGATTTAATGAACTATTTAATAAGGGGAAACGGAAATACTCGATTTCACACACCGGTGAAATACGCCAGAAAAGCTCCAAGTGATTTACGAAAAACAACGAGGGGACCAATCTCCTCTAACTCAACAAGAACGGGAACATTATGAAAAGGAATGGCATTCTCTCACTGAAAATAAAGAAACATTAAGAATTTGGAGAAATGGAACAGTAGAAGGTGTCCCAGAAGAATATTTTGACGATCTTATTATAAATAGAGCGAAAAAACTCCACGGTAAACGTAAAACAAATGAATTTTTTAAATCATTAAGATTAATTGGTGATGTCCTTGGTCAAATACATTTAGACCAGTATATAAGCGATACTTTCATAAACTATCGGTTAAAAAAAATGATTGAAAATGGAATTTTTGAAATGGAAGGCAGTCTTGAGGCAATGAGATTATATAGTGTCCGTTTGAAACAATAATAGATTTGGACTGGGATGGTAAAGGAAGGATTGTGAAAAATTGTTCTTAAACAAACGGGTGCTTTGCTTCAAGAACGAGCAAGGCTTTTTTATTCTTCCACTACCGGGCTGATTAGATTTAAATATGCGAACAAATGTTTTATAATAGGTTTTGAAAAATACATATCAATTCTATATGAAAATGGAGGAGTAATTTATGTACGTAACAATTTCAGACTTTATTAAAGAATGGAATAAAGAAGCGGCATTATCTCAAAAAGTTTTGGATGGCTTGACAGATGATTCATTAAAACAACAAGTTTATCCTGAAGGACGTACTTTGGGTAGAATTTTGTGGCATTTCACCACAAACGTTCCAAATTATTTAAACAAATTTGGTGTTAAAATGGATAAGGTTGAAAATGCTGAAAATGTTCCGACAACAGCAAAAGAAATCGCTGAAACTTTTAAAAAGGTAAGTGCTCAAGCAGCAGAGGCTATTAAACAACAATGGACAGATGATTCTTTGAAACAAATTCAAATTGCGTTCGGAAGAGAAGAAACAAATGCTTCAATTCTGATGGGCTTAATTAAACATATTGTTCATCATCGTGGACAAGCTACCATTCTTATCCGACAAGCAGGATTAAAACCATTCGGGGTATACGGACCACCGAAAGAGGATTGGATTCCTTTAGGAATGGGTAATCCACCACTTTAATAATATAGGATAAAGAAGGGAGCATAGTTTAGAATTAGGGTTGCAGCAGCAGCCTTTTTTTGTTAAAGAAAAATTGTGAAGAATTTCACTTAAACTATCGGGTGCTAGAGTTAAACAAGGAGATGTGGCCGCACCTGCTTTTCTTATTGTGCTATAGGGCCAGCTACTTAAAGAAGAATATAATTTTTTGAACTAATATAAGATGTTTAGTAACAAATGCTAAAAAATGGTTCATAAGGAGTAATTAAGTTCTAAAATACATATAAAAAAGGTGATATATAAAATGAGCACATCTAAAATAACTATGAAAAGCCCCACTCCAATCCTACGTATTTTTAATGAGGAAAAGGCCAAAGAATTTTATTTAACATTTTTGGAATTTGAGTTAGATTGGGAGCATCGATTTGAAGATAATCTACCTTTATACATGCAAATTTCTTATGGGAATTGTATTATTCATCTTTCAGAACATCATGGAGATTGTTGTCCTGGAGGTGCTTTAAGAATTGAAGTAGAAAACTTAGAGTTACTCCATTCAAATCTTATATCAAAGAAATACAAATATGCTCGTCCTGGCATCGAAACAACCCCTTGGAATTCTCGGGAGGTTTGCATTGGAGACCCATTCGGAAATAGAATTGTTTTTTTTGAGAACCTTCAATAATAACATTGCTAATTTTCGTTGTACATGTAGCTTTATTATTTGATGCTTCTTGAAGTAACGGGGGCGTTAGTTGAAGTCCGATCCTATCTATAAACTATCTAATTTGATATTACAACTATTCCTTTGTTATAATAAAGTGTTTGTAACATATCGAGGAGGCACATTATTTTAATGTCAATAGAAATAGGAAGTAAGGTTCAAGGGAAAGTAACTGGTATAACTAATTTTGGAGCATTCGTAGAATTACCTGGAGGAACAACAGGTCTTGTGCATATCAGTGAAGTTGCTGATAGCTATGTAAAAGATGTTAATGATCATCTGAAAATTGGCGATATGGTTGAAGTAAAAGTGTTAAGTGAGAAAGAAGGAAAGGTTGCCTTATCCATTAAGCAAACCATAGATAAACCTGAAGGGCAATCTTCTTATAAGCAGCGCCCTCGCCCAGCTCAAGGAAGAGGGAATGATCGTTCTAAAGGAAACTTTAAACCAAGAGAAACCTTTGAAGATAAAATGTCACAATTCTTAAAGAGAAGTGAAGAGAGCTTAACTTCTCTAAAACGTAATACTGAAGGAAAACGAGGTGGAAGAGGAGGAAGACGTGGTTAACTTGCCGCGTTTTCGTTTTCATTTCTTCATCATAGAGGTTAAAGGTGAGCCTATAAACTGGATTGCTTGCCTTCTTTATTGTGTTGTTATGTTTCTTTATGGTTACTAAGAAGTAAGATAAACTTATATTGTTAAACATGCAAAGAGATGCAAGAAATATCAAGAGTATTAGAAATACCTCAAATGTTCTTAAAAGACCGATTAGATAAGAAGAAAGTTCCAGAATTAAGGACTCAATGACCAGGTGTATTACCAACGACAGGTAATGCACCTGTTTTTTATAATAAATGAATTACACCGGAGTTCTCACGATGAGTTACTTTTGATGTAAAGGATTACACTTAAACTCCCATGAAAATTAAAACTGAAAAAAGGCATACAAAATAGACCCATAAAAGGTTTATTTATGAATAAAAACCTTCGTCCCAATTGTAACTCTAGATGATAATTCTAGAACACCATGGTTAAACATTCTTATACACCCGTGTGAGACATTCTTACCGATAGAAGCAGGATTATATGTCCCACGTTTAATGAACAGTTGAAATGAGCAATCACTTTTAAAGATCGGCTGCCATTTTGGTGGCTTTTTTCTTATTAACGGGCAGATTAGTTTAATAAGATATAATTTACTCATATAAGTTATTATTTTTATATTGAAATTCAATATGAATTAGGTGATCATCCACAAATATTTAATTTTGTGGTTGTAAATGGAGATGATGTAATTAAATTATTTATGCATACATTTATTGAAGACGAAGAAGAAGGTATAAAAGAACATTGGTATGACGGTCTGAATATCACATTTCAAGAAAAAATGCCAATAGATAGGACCTTTATTATTGATAAGAAAGAGTTCTTAAATGGAACATTAAAATCTATACAGGACTTTTTCAATATGGTCACCGAACAATATCCTGAACTGAACAAAAATGATTCCATAATTTTTTTTAAGAGTAAATTTCAGGAAATCAGCAAAATCTACAGTAATTTGGATTAGTGTATTTCGTGCAAGAGGGATTTTAGTGTCCCTTTCTTATTGAACAAACGGGTGCGATTATTGAATAAGAGCAATCGCTTTTCTTGTTGTTGTAGAGGGTACTGGTTGTCTTGATGTGGATAATATTATTTGAAGATACGAAATCTAACTTTAAAATTATGGGAGTGAGAATCATGAAGAAAATCATTGTCCTTTTCACCATTTCTTTAATATTTGACACAGGACATTAGCTTATGCTAAACCTCCAGAACCAAAGCAAATTAAACCATTTGCAGATAACTGGTATGTCACACCAGAGGATATTATTAAAGATATTATATTTCCATCTATTGATAAAAGAGTGATGAAAGAATATCCAGGTAATGATTCAGCTACATTTGGTTGGCAGTCACAGAGGATTTTTGATATTGTATACAACAATAATCATTCTTATGATATTTCCATGAGCCTTCGAGTTCCTAATAATCGTAATAGCCCATTGGAATATGCAGATGACTTGGTTAAAGTTAGAGTTTCTCCATCTTGCGACAGCCCCAAGATTGGATGTAATCATGGTTTTAAAGTAGAAGTAATAGATTATGAACATAAGTAGCGGGAAAAGGTGGTTGCTTTTAATTATTCTCGACCTTGTACAACAAAACGGGGGCATTAGTTGAAAAAAATAATTCATGACTGCGATAAAATAGTCAATTTTCTTTTTGTCAAAAATCGAGGCTGTTTTTTAAAAGATTGTTGTTTTATAAAAGTTTTTTAAAAGCAAATCGTTGAAGGATAAAAAATAAAAAACCCTACTCTGAAAAGAGTAGGGCGGAGACTCAAATAGAATAAAGCAAATGGTAGACAAAGTATAGCATACATTCTTAGTAATCCCTAATCCTTTTTTTAGGTGATTTTTATTAGTGTGTTTTAAAAAAAGGTGTCAAACACTAAATTTATTCGTAATTTTCGGGGAACGTGAAAAAAAAGGTATGCACGTCGAAAGAAAGTGATACAATTGTAAGGCATATTTTTTTTTAGAAGGAGACAGGATTCTTGAATAATAAAGAAGTGAAAAGTGAGTTACCTGCAAATTATGAGGAATTAAAAAAAGCTGCTAGTCGTACGTCTAGTTGGAGAGACCGTTTAGATGCCATTGACGAATTAGGTAAGTGGAAAAGTAAACAAACAATCGATGTTCTTAAAGGCAGAATGGCGAACGATCCAGTTTATAAAATCCAAAAAATTGCTTTCCATAAACTCCAGGCATTTGGAGAAGATGTTGTATTACCTCCTCAGAAAAAAGGAGAATTGATTAAAGATGCAACTAAAATCTTCAAAAGAATAAAGAAGAGTTTGCCTGAAGGGCATTCGTATGAAGAGTTTAGCGAGAAGTTAAAAAAGATGCGACTGGATGTCTATGATGCATACGAAGGTGAAAAGGGTACTGACTTTGACAGCTGGTTAAAAACCACGTGGCAATCGCTTTAAAAAATTATCAACAAAAAAGCCTCCTTTAAAAAGGGAGGCTTTTGATTTTAAAATTATAGTGCTTTAGTTGTCCATGATTCTACGTTCCAAACTTCTGTAACCACTTCTTGATAAAATTCAGGTTCATGGGAGATGAGAAGAATGCTACCCTTATACGATTTCAATGCACGTTTAAGCTCATTCTTTGCATCTACATCCAAATGGTTTGTCGGCTCATCGAAAACAAGGATATTGCTTTCACGGTTAAGAAGCTTACATAACCTTACTTTCGCTTTTTCTCCACCACTTAAAACCGATATTTTACTTTCAATGTGTTTTCTCGTTAATCCACATCTTGCAAGAGCCGCACGAACTTCTCCTTGGCTTAAATGAGGGAACTCATTCCAAACTTCTTCGATACAAGTGTTTTGATTCGCCGTTTTCACTTCTTGTTCAAAATAACCAATATATTGGTGTTCACCGCGTTCAACTTCACCAGAAAGAGCCTGTATTTCTCCAAGGATACTTCGAAGGAGCGTTGTTTTACCAATGCCGTTTGCGCCAACCAAGGCAACCTTTTGTCCGCGTTCCATAAAGAGATTTAACGTTTTTGACAGCGGTTCTTCGTAACCAATCACTAATTCTTTCGTTTCAAAAATTGTTTTACCAGAGGTTCTTGCTTCTTTAAAATTGAAATCAGGCTTCGGTCTTTCATGTCCTACTTCAATAATCTCCATTTTATCAAGTTTTTTCTGTCTCGACATGGCCAGATTACTAGTAGATGCCCTTGCTTTATTACGGGCTACAAAATCCTTTAAATTGGAAATTTCTGCTTGTTGTCGCTTAAAAGCGGCTTCGACTTGTAGTTTTTTTGCTTCGTAAATGGTAAGGAAATTATTATAATCGCCCACATAGCGATTTAATTCTTGGTTTTCTAAGTGGTAAATGACATTCACAACACTATTAAGGAATGGGATGTCATGTGATATTAATAAAAATGCATTTTCGTACTCTTGCAGGTAACGTCTTAACCACTCAATATGTTGTTCGTCCAAATAGTTAGTAGGTTCATCTAATAAAAGGATATCTGGTTTCTCCAGTAAAAGCTTGGCCAATAATACCTTTGTTCTTTGTCCACCGCTTAAATCATGAACATCCTTTTCCAGGCCTACATCATCAAGACCAAGTCCACGCGCCACTTCTTCAACTTTAGCATCAATAACATAGAAATCATTATTTGTTAAAATATCCTGTAATGTACCAACTTCATCTAACATCTTTTCCATTTCTTCAGGGGTAACGTCCGCCATTTTTCCGTAAATATTATTAATATTCATTTCAACATCGAAGAGATATTGAAACGCTGTTTTTAGTACGTCACGGATGGTCAATCCTTTTTGCAAAACAGCATGCTGATCGAGGTAACCGACCCGTTGATTCCTAGCCCATTCTACTTTTCCATCATCAGGCTGAAGTTGTCCCGTAATGATATTCATAAACGTAGATTTACCTTCACCGTTTGCACCAACCAAAGCGATGTGTTCTCCTTTTAACAAGCGGAAGGAAACATTATCGAAAATAGCACGATCACCAAATCCGTGACTTAGGTCTTTAACTGTTAAAATACTCATCTATTTTCACACTCATTTCATTTTCATTTTCATCGCATTTAAGAAAAATATATATAAAATCATTCACTTAATATTTTGTTCACCAATTGTACACTATAACACGTATTATTTGTCAGGGGAATGGTGTGAATTACCATTTTCGAAAAACGATAGGGGAGAAATTTATATTTTTAAGATAAAGAAAAGGTTCTTTCCTTAATAGAAAAAGCTATCCAATTCATCGGATAGCTTTTTCATGTTTATTTCTTTAAGGTTATATCTTTCAATGATTTCACGGAAACATTTATGTTTTTAGTATCAATATAGGTAAGGTTCAAACGATGCCCAGTTTCAATAAACATCGCGTATGGATACTCACTTGCGGTAACCGTGAAGATTTTATCACTGTTGTCCAGGAGAAATTGGACCATGGTTTTATCTTTTACTTCTCGCTTATAGACAGAAACAACACTTCCTGAAATCACAGATTCTTTCGCATCTTTTGAAGCAGATGCATTTTGGCCTGTCATTCCCGTTGCGATGGCCGTTTCATAGTTATTCAATGCTTCATTCACGTCTTTGGCATAAGCGTATACCTGTGCGTCCTTTACGTTGACAAACGCTGTGTAGCGGTAGACACCACTCTTATCCTCCAGGCTGACAAGCCATGTCGGCTGGCCGTAGATTTGGAAGAGCCCGCGGACATTTCCCTTTAAATCTTCCGCTTTAAGCGTTCCTTTTTGGGAAACGCCTTTTGCATCCGAGCCGGATACGCCGCTCACATTTTCGTAATAGTCAATTTTCCCGTTGCGTGCATTCATCATCGCAAACCCAACCATCGTATCCGAATCACTTGTTGGATTCGTAAAATCCGAAAACCAGGATAATTGATTTGCTTTATCGTAAAGTCCGAAAACACTGTCTGCATCGCCCCAATCAGTTGGTTCAACAACTCCTGTTTGGGAAGCCAAAATGCCGGTACCGAGCAATCCGTTCGCATTAAACCAACCGCCTTCACGATATTCTCCGTACCATTGCATTCTTTCAAAAGCAATATCGGTGGGAATGATTTGGTCGACGAATTTGGGAACATCCTTTGTTTCATATTTCTTTTGTTCGCCTGTTTTTGGGTCAACCAATATGGCGCCGTCAACAATCCGGATATTACGCAATGCTTCAAAGTGTCCATAAGGCACAACATAGAAGGGGTGATTTTGATCATCGATTTCAAAACTAGGATCCATCAGAAGGGTAGTTGGATTTTTTTTGCGTACCATTCTGGATACATTATCGTTGAAATAGGCGGAAGGTACATATCTCATGTCGCTTTTGACAAACTCCGCTTCAGCGTTGGGATTCTCCGCATTGACCTTGATGAATCCAGGAACTGGCTGCCCCTTCAACCATTTTGAGTAACCGCGATATTCAATCGGATACACATAGTATAGGGTTCCATTGATGCTTTGCTTGATTCCATATCCTAATTCAAAATAACTGATGTTCTTCTTCCATGTTGAGAGCTCCCGCTTTGCTACATACTCTGCATAGTCATCTCCAACAACCGGAAGATGCTTCTCATCAGTTGCTTCAAGGTTCTTTTCCTTTGAAAGCGATCCGTTTGCTGCATTAAACTTCTGATCCGCAATAGTCATCGGATAGAAAATCACCAAGATGAGAAATGCTGCTGCAGTACATACTCCTGGCAAAAAATAATATACCGCAAAATTCTTTTTACTTTTGGAAATCGACCATGTTGATTCCCAAATCATCGCGGCAGCTATGAAAATAGCAAGGCTTTTAATATAAGCTAAAAACGTTGTATCTAGTAAAACAATATTGAATATAAAAACTCCCCATAAATAACCGACTACAAATTTAGCTGCGACATAAAAGCCAAATGTAAAATTATTTGGTGCTCCTTTTAAAATCTCCAGCCTTGTTGTCAAAACAAAAAGTAAAGCCGTTATCAGTGCAGCTAATGAAAAAAATACGCTCATTTCTTCCCCCGAAAATTATTATTTTATTACCGTAGATTTCTTTATTTTAAATTAATATTCTTAAAAAAAATAATGGGAAAGGATACCAAAAGTTTCATGGGAAAGGTTGTCTGGCACCTTCATGGACATTCGTCAATTTTAAACAAAAATTAATATTTCGAAAAAATAATCATTTTAATCGATTTGTTTCAGTTAATTAGGGGTAAAGAGAGATGAGCTAATTAATTTGCTAGCTTTTTCAAAATTCTCAAACCGTGATTGATCATTAACTAAAAAGGATGGGTTGTAAAATGAAAAAAATTGGCTTGTTTAGTTTGTTGATGCTTCTTACTATTTTTATCGCTGCTTGTGGAAACAGTGATTCAGCGGGTGATAAAAACAAGGTATATAATGTCGGAGTGGACACAACGTATCCTCCGTTCGAGTTTAAAGAAGGCAACGAATATAAAGGAATCGATATTGATTTAATCAATGCGATTGCAAAGAATCAGGGCTTCAAAATTAAACTCTCTCCAATGGATTTCGGCGGAATCATCCCGGCAATGCAAGCCAATCAGCTTGACGTAGCAATAGCAGGTATGAGTATTACAGATGAAAGAAAAAAGGTAGTCGACTTTTCAAAGCCATATTTTGATGCAGGATTAACTGTGGTTGTTAAAAAGGATAATACAACGACTAAATCAGTTGATGACCTTAAAGGAAAAACGGTAGCAGTTAAAAAAGGGACAACTGGAGCTAAATACGCGCAGGATAATGCGTCTAAACTCGGAATTAAAGTTGTTCAATTCAACGATAGCCCAGCCATGTTCCAGGAAGTAGCTAACGGAAATGCGGATGCTCTAATTGAAGATTATCCGGTCATCTCCTATGCGATCGCGAAAAAAGACCTTGGCTTAAAAATCGTCGGTGACCGCTTGAATGGAGATCAGTATGGAATTGCCGTATTAAAAGGCCAAAACAAGGATTTAATGAAAAAAATTAATAAAGGTTTAACAGAGTTAAAGAAAGATGGAACTTACGACAAAATCATCAAATCATATCTTGGTAAATAAAATTTTTTGATTAAAGGGCGTGCTTAAAGCGCGCCCCCTTTTTAAAAGGAGATGAACGTTTGTGGATATTATACTTTCAGCTTTACCTATTTTGCTAAAAGGACTTCAAGTAACAATCTATATTTTTGTAATTGCCATAATTCTAGGTTTTATCATTGGTTTATTGGTAGCTTTGATGCGATTAGCCCCAATTAAAATTCTAAACGGAATTGCAATGACTTATGTGAATGCAATAAGAGGTACGCCTTTTATTGTTCAGTTATTCTTTATCTACTTTGGCGTAAATTCCTTACATTTGATTTCTTTAAACAGTACAACGGCAGGGATCATAACAGTTGCCATCAATGCAGGTGCCTATTTTGCCGAAATTATAAGGGCTGGTATTCAATCGATTGATAAAGGCCAAACCGAAGCGGCAAGATCTCTTGGCCTTACAGGTTCTCAAGCAATGAGATATATCATCCTGCCACAGGCATTCAGGCGAATGCTCCCTACCATTACGAACCAATCAATCATTAGCTTAAAAGATACGTCGCTTTTATCGGTAATAGGTATTGCCGATTTAACTCAGCAAGGGCAGATCCAGGCCTCTGCAACGTTCGAGGCATTCAAGATCTGGCTGATAGTCGGTATTATTTACTTTATTATCATTTACTTAATTTCCATTTTTGCCAGCTTCATTGAAAGGAGATTTGAACTGCGATGAGTATGATTACTGTAAGAAATCTGAAGAAATCTTTTGGCAGCGTAGAGGTGTTAAAGGATATTAATGCAGAAGTGAAGGAACAAGAAGTAGTCTGTGTCATTGGCCCGTCCGGTTCAGGAAAAAGTACATTCCTGCGCTGTTTAAACCGCCTGGAGGAAATTTCAGGTGGGGAAGTCGTCATAAATGGCCACCATATCACTGATCAGAAAATCAATATAAACAGTGTTAGGCAAGAGGTTGGAATGGTTTTTCAGCAATTCAATCTCTTCCCTCACAAAACCGTTTTAGGAAATATTATGCTTGCACCATTAAAGGTCCGCTCTGCAGAAAAAGCAGAAGCAGAAAAAAGAGCGTATGAGCTTTTGGATAAAGTAGGTTTACGGGAAAAAGCAAACAGCTATCCTGGCGAACTATCAGGTGGACAAAAACAGCGTGTCGCCATCGCAAGAGCACTGGCAATGAACCCGAAAATCATGCTATTTGACGAGCCAACTTCTGCACTAGATCCGGAAATGGTTGGAGATGTCTTGGAGGTCATGAAACAGCTTGCCCGGGAAGGGATGACCATGGTCGTCGTAACCCATGAAATGGGCTTTGCAAGAGAAGTGGGAGACAGGGTTTTATTTATGGACGGCGGATATATTGTGGAAGAGAATAAACCAGATGAACTATTTGGCAATCCCCAGCATGAACGTACCAAAGCTTTTTTAAGCAAGGTGCTCTAAATTCATTTCCAATTACATTGCCAAACAAATACTAATGCACAGTACAAGTTAAAGGTCTTAAATACTAGAGCAATAGAATACATTTATGGGGGCAGCTGTGAAAACAGCTGCTCTTTAAGTTTTTATTTTATTGATAAACTGAAAGAATACGAGGTAATCAGGAGACTATATATATTAGTCTGTGAAACAAGAAAAATCGTGGTGTAACAGGCACTACTAACGAGGTATTTTATTTAATAAATAGATCAAAAGCAAATGTAACCAGCAAGCCAAGAGCAAGAGCAACTGTTAGATATGTACCAAGATAAAGTAAAATTTCCGCCATGATTCCTCCTTCTCTTCTTATTTTTACTTTGGTTTTCAAAACTCTTCTTTCTAAACAAAGCTATTATAACAAGCGATTCTTAGAAATTTGTCGAATAAACAGATGTTTATCTATTTGTAATAAGACTGTTAACTTGCCTTAATAAACGAAACATCAAGATGGTGAGCAGGGTCTTACACTTCAGGGAATTGAACCAGCTTTCCCTCTGTTCGATTATTGTACTATTCCAATCAGAGGAAAATATTGTCCTGCTTTTCTCATTCATTAATGTGCATATTTTACTATTTTTTCACCAGTAGGTAATTGTTACGAATAAAAATAAAGTGAACGCAAAAATACTGTTACCATTACCTCAAATCATGTAAAATAAGATATTAGAAAATGGTAACTACTATGATTAAACAAGCATGGGGGATAAAAGGTGACTTATCAACTTAATAAGCGTTTTAAAATGTTTGCATTAAATTCTAATCGCGAGCTGTCAAGCGAGATGGCAAAACTTTTGGGTTGTGAGCTAGGGAAAAGCTCAATCAAGCGTTTTAGTGATGGGGAAGTCCAAATTCATATAGAAGAAAGTGTGCGGGGAAGTGATGTTTATTTAGTTCAATCCACATCGCAGCCAAACAATGAACATATTATGGAGCTTCTCATCATGATTGATGCCATGAAAAGAGCTTCAGCTCAAAACATTAACATTGTTATGCCTTATTACAGCTATGCACGCCAGGACCGTAAAGCTAGGTCTAGGGAGCCGATTACTGCAAAACTAATTGCCAACCTTTTAGAAACAGCTGGGGCAACCAGGCTGCTTACAATGGACTTTCATTCTCCACAATTACAGGGCTTTTTTGACATCCCAGTGGATCACCTAATTGGTATTCCAATTCTTTCAGATTATTTTGCCAAAAAAGGATTAGAAGACATTGTAGTTGTTGCACCGCATAATGGTGGTGTAGTTAGAGCAAGAAAAATGGCCAGCAGATTAGATGCTCCAATTGCTTTAATTGATAGAAGAAACCCTGAATCAAATGTTTCTGAAGTTTTGAATATTATCGGAAATATTGAAGGGAAAAATGCCATTATTATTGATGGTTTAGTTGATACGGGCTCGAATATTACTTTATCAGCGAATGCTTTAATTGAGAAGGGAGCAAAATCGGTATATGCTTGCTGTACCCATCCAGTGCTCTCTGGACCAGCTATTAGCAGAATAGAATCGTCCCCCATTAAAGAATTAGTTGTAACTAACACTATAGACCTACCAAAAGAAAAGTTGATCGATAAAATTACGGTTTTATCAGTTGCGCCATTGCTTGTAGAGGCGATTGATCGTATTCACAATCAAAAAGCAGTAAGTCCTTTATTTGAATAAATATTTGTTTTTCCAAGTAGTTTTTGAAAAAAGGGTATCCCATCATAATCTAAGCCGTTCTCTTTTGGAGTACCCGCATCTATAAAAGCATATATAAAAGTCTATATAATAGCTGAGCAATTCTCACTAGAATTAGCTCTGCTTTTTTATTGAATTAACAATGTTTTCTATTGAATTAGATGCTTAAATCGCGGTATAAGCCCCTTACTAATTAGCAACTGCCTAAAAAAAATTATGCATTTGCTAATTTGTGTGCGGTTTTGTATGCTATTCCTGCCACTACCGACAGATTGCTGTCGGCTCAATCAAAAATTATTAAATTAAAGCACCCTGATAGTTGAATAAGCGTCATCAATATCAACAATACTTTAATTTGAATTTGGTCTTAAGTTAATGTCCTTATTTCTTAGAATAAAGTTATAGTCAACTTCTTCTTCCACGACCGTTTCTGGATAGTAATGTGAAATTATTTTTTCATTAGATATATTTTTTGGTACTCGCAAATATCTTGAATACAATTCTGTACCTGATTGAAGTTTTTCATCAAATAAATTAAAACAATCTATCGACTCTACAAATTTCCATTCAACCATTTCATCATATGGATTTAAGTAATCCATTTCTGCCTTTTTTGCTTCCATTTCTGCATTTACATAAGCCTGTTCAAAAAAAGGTGCCTTAATAAGTATAATGCTTTCCTCAAATGTCTTATGTGTATTGGAGTATTTTTCATCAATTGTTTCTGGAGAAGGGTTTCCTGATATGTTGCATTCATACAGTACCTTTACTGCATACCATTCCCATTCCTTGGACATTTTTTTTCGAAGCCTTTTTTCATGTTCCTCCTCCTAAGGAAAATCATTTGTGTATTATCAAATCTATTATATATTAAATTTCTTTTTGAACTAAACGGTCTTTGGGAGGTTCTGTATTTTCATATTTTCATATTTTCATCCTGCCAGGAGCCAATCAAAGAGCTCAACGGATCTCAATCGTTCTTTTTGATTATTTCGGGTATAAATGACATCGCTATCTGCCAACGTGCAAGTTTTTGTTAGGTTTTGAACAAGGCAGTTATATGCAGGTTCTATTAATGCAACATTTCCGTTTTTCATTTTTATTTTTAATACGGCGATCGATGGCTTTTTATTAACTACTTCTGTTGCTTCTTTTACAGGATTTGCAGTGTTAATCCATTCAACAACCTTTCTGATGACGGGTTCTTCATAACCATCGCTTTCTTTAAAAACACGTGATCCTCCAGATAAGCGGCTATGAATTTTACCAGATGGTAAAAATTAACCTAATATAAAATATGTCGCCATTCAAAATAATTGATGTCAAATCCAAATAATCGTCAAATGCATATAATCTCCTATACACCACAAAAGGAGGGATTAATGTGCAAAGTGCTCAAAACATTTCACTGAGTTTACCGTCACAATCAAGCTGGGGATTAAGCACAGAAATTGCAGGAAGACCGGTTGTTAGGGGGGTACTGAACATTCACTCGGTCTCAGGGAGAACCGTAATTGGTACCGGCAATTTTAGAGGTACGCCTGTCCCTATCCATGGAACCTGGGATGAAAGTACCAAACAACTAAGTTTGGAGACACCTTTTGCAACGTTTTCTGGTCAATTACAAATATTTGATAGTGCAGAAATTAGAATTCGTCATTTAATCTTAAGTGGACGTTTTGTTTTGAAAGCGTCTTTTTAACATCCAATTTACTTAGTAAAAACACTGAACAATACTATCGAAATGTTTGAAATTAAATATATTGTTAAGATTTATGTAGGATTATCTTTATACTAATTTTCCTTTTTCCGTCATTAGGTGCTTCAATAGAAAAAATGGTTGCTGCGGCAACCTTTTTTCATGTTCCACTACCATGAAAATTAAAAGGGAAAATGACAATACTAAAGGGGGTGCTTAAGTTCAAGATGGTTTGTGTGTGGCGATCCTTTTTTCTTATTACGCTAACAGGGCAGGATAGTGGAAATTGCAAAGTTATAAGTATAGATTTAAATTTCGCGTAAATCTGTGCTTATAGGGCAAAATATATTACGGTATTGTGCTGGAAAGTACTTGCCTATTCTAAATAAGGAGTGAGAGGATTGGCTGATAAAAACGAACGTAACCGTGTCGATAATGATGCCAGCGAAGCGGTAGGAACTGGTGTCGGAGCTGCAGCTGGTGCTGCTTTGGGTTCTGCTCTTGGTCCACTTGGTACCGTTGCAGGAGCTGTTGCAGGAGGAGCGATGGGTAACAAAGTCGGCGAAAATGCCAATGAGGCTAATGACAGTGTTTCGAACCGAGAAGATTAGATTTTAACCAAAGTGGCACTGAATGAATTGGATTCCCAAAAAGGGAGTCCTTTTTTTATTAAGTTAATCCAGATTTTTTAGGTCATTTCCTAGTAAGATTGTGAATCAATTCACTTAAAATAACGGGGCAAGTGTGCGGCCGAGCTTAGGGGAGCTGCTATCGAGGGAAAGAACTTGGGCATCAGTTTACTGTATGGTAAGGTCTAGCTCTTTTTTACTCTTCCTATTTTAATTATAACATATTAAAAATGGTCAATATAGACTACTTTTTTCCATTTATTACTGGTAAAATCAACAGAACATTAATGGTTAGGAGGGATAAAAAATGGGTTCATTGGTTCTCGGCTTTCAGGAAATGGAAAAAACACAGCTTTTGCTCGTTGGCGGAAAAGGGTTAAATTTAGGGGAATTATCAAAAATTCAAGGAATACAAGTACCTGAAGGATTTTGTATTACAACAGCAGGATATCAAAAAGCCATCGAACAAAACGAAACGTTTCAAGCATTGCTGGATCAACTAACAATGCTAAAAGTAGAGAATCGTGATCAAATTGTTGTAATCAGCAGAAAGATTCGACAAATTATTTTGGAAGTTGAAATTCCTTCCGATGTTGTGAAAGCAGTTGCTGATTATCTCTCCCAATTTGGTGATGAGCATGCTTATGCAGTGCGTTCTAGTGCAACTGCCGAAGATTTACCATATGCCTCTTTTGCTGGTCAACAAGACACCTATTTGAATATTATCGGAAAAGAAGCAATTTTGCACCATATCAGCAAATGTTGGGCTTCCCTTTTTACGGATCGGGCTGTAATCTACCGCATGCAAAACGGATTTGACCACAGTCAAGTTTATTTATCTGTTATCGTTCAAAGGATGGTTTTCCCGCATGCTTCAGGGATATTATTTACCGCTGATCCGATTACATCTAACCGAAAGCTGCTATCAATCGATGCCAGTTTTGGACTTGGTGAAGCACTGGTCTCTGGCTTGGTAACAGCCGATTGTTATAAAGTACAGGAAGATAATATCGTCAATAAGATGATAGCATCCAAAAAATTGGCTACCTATGCACTAAAAGAAGGTGGAACAGAGACCGTGCCGATCGATCCTGATCAGCAAAAGACACAAACACTTTCTGATCAACAGATTTTACAACTAGCACTCATCGGAAGACAGATCGAAGCTTATTTTGGTTGCCCACAAGATATCGAATGGTGTTTAGTTGATGATACATTTTATATCGTCCAGAGTCGCCCAATCACGACGCTTTTCCCAATCCCTGAAGCGAATCATCAAGAAAATCACGTCTATGTATCTGTTGGTCATCAACAAATGATGACAGACCCCATGAAACCATTGGGATTGTCTTTTTTCCTGTTAACGACTCCTGCACCAATGCGTAAAGCTGGTGGAAGGTTGTTTGTTGATGTCACACCTCATCTGGCTTCACCAGTTAAAAGAGAAATGTTATTAAGTGCCATGGAACAACACGATCCTCTCATGAAAGACGCACTTATGACCGTTTTAGAGCGAGGAGATTTTATAAAATCGATATCAAATGATGAAAAAGCACCGAGTGCCAGCAGAAACCATACAGATATGCTGGCAGAAACCGAAAACGGTCCGACAATCGTTACTGATTTGATCAAGAGTACTCAAACATCAATAGAAGAATTAAAACAAAACATTCAAACGAAATCTGGATCGGATTTATTTCATTTTATTCTAGAGGATATCCAGGAATTAAGGAAAATCTTATTTAACCCACAGAGTTCACGTGTATTTATGGGAGCTATGAATGCTTCATCATGGATTAATGAAAACATAAATAAGTGGTTAGGTGAAAAAAACGTAGCAGATACACTTTCTCAATCTGTGCCAAACAATATTACTTCAGAAATGGGTCTCGCACTATTGGATGTCGCAGATGTGATTCGTCCTTATCCTGAAGTAATTGATTATTTACAACATGTAAAAGATGATAACTTCTTGGATGAATTGGTTAAGTTTGAAGGTGGACAAAAAACCCGAGACGCAATAATAGCTTATCTCAACAAATACGGAATGCGATGTAGTGGAGAAATCGATCTTACTAAAACTCGTTGGAGCGAAAAACCAACTACACTTGTCCCCATGATTCTGGGTAACATCAAAAACTTTGAACCTAATGCCAGCAATCAGAAATTTGAGCAAGGACTACAGGAAGCTTTGAAAAAAGAACAAGAGATATTAGATCGATTGAAGCAATTACCGGATGGTGAACAAAAAGCCAAAGAAACAAAACGAATGATCGACCTAATTCGGAATTTCATCGGTTACCGAGAATATCCAAAATACGGCATGGTTAGTCGCTACTTCGTTTATAAGCAGGCTTTACTGAAAGAAGCCGAACAACTCGTACAAGCGGGTGTAATTCATGAAAAAGAAGATATATTCTATCTCACTTTTGAAGAACTTCACGAAGTCGTGGGCACAAATAAACTGGATTACCAAATTATCAACAAACGAAAAGACGAGTACAAATTATATGAAAAACTAACTCCCCCGCGTGTTATCACGTCTGATGGTGAAATCATTGCAGGTGAGTACAAACGAGAAAATCTCCCAGCCGAAGCTATTGTAGGTCTGCCTGTTTCTTCCGGAGTGATAGAAGGACGAGCACGTGTCATCATAAACATGGAAGAGGCTGATCTAGAAGATGGAGATATATTAATCACCTCCTTTACTGACCCTAGCTGGACACCATTGTTTGTATCCATAAGAGGCTTAGTCACCGAAGTTGGTGGACTGATGACACATGGAGCTGTTATCGCACGTGAATATGGCATACCAGCAGTTGTCGGAGTAGAAAATGCTACCAAACTGATAATAGACGGGCAACGAATTCGCGTGCATGGAACAGATGGGTATATCGAAATATTGTAATTGAAAGTCAAATTAATAAATGACTCTTCCTATCAAGATTAACAACAAAGCTATCAATGGGGCAGCTTTTATTGTGCTAACGGACAGGTGTGCGGCCGAGCCTAGGTCGTATCATATAACAGGTGGGATTCCCGTCGAGTAAGAACTAGCCATTCGCTCGTAGCGAGTCTTGGAGGACTAAAGGTAACTTTAGTCTTTAAGCGTAGACAGTTAGGTGGCGGGCCAAAGCCAATTGGTTGAAGGGATTGAGCTCCATAATGTTAGTAAATCGAGAGGGCTGATGCTTTACCTGCAGCAGAAAGCTACATTTTATCCTTCGTTTAAGGCAAGATGGATAAAACCTCTATGGAGTCACAGACCTTGGCACGTTACACATTGATATGATACGGCAACTCGGGAGACCCTACCGGCAGTTTCTTGTTAGAAGAGTATGGTGTACAAGCGATAAAAAGTAAGGAAGCCAAACGCCGGTGTAGGGAGTCGGATAGCAGCGTAGTACCAATGAAGTTGGGTAATGCCAATGGAGGAAAGGCTAGCTACCAGTTATCACCCTTAGTAAAGAAATATTTTCTACATACAGAGGTAGGAATATTAAATGGAAACAAAACTATTAAGGATAGCAGAATTAGCAAAATCTAATATTAAAAGATTAGTTGTATTTTGTGAATGGTAACTAGGAGGAGCCGTGTGCGTTGGAGCAGCCGTCAAGGCTGAAAATCTAATGGAGTGAAAGTCTCCTGTTGTCAATTGACCGATTCAGACAACTAGCATATCCGATGCGTGAGGAGGTAACAAGTCACGTTCTGCTCGGACGTAAAAGCCATAGCTGCCTATATTACTCAGAGAATATAAGGTAGGAACAGTCAGTGTGGCGAGCAAACCTAGAGGCCAGAAGGATTTAACGAATACTGCAGTCTCGAAATGGCTCCCCCTTCAGAAACTGTTGAAGGGATTATTGCGAATCGCCGACCCATTGACGCATTGGGGAAGGCCGAAGCTCTATAGGAAGAAACGGTTATATGCACTATAGAGGATGCCGGGATATGGGCTCTAGCATCTAGGGAAAGATTTTTAGAGATAACGACGGGAAGGTCCTACTTCCAGCTGGGACGACAACAACCAGCAAAGACCCGTTTTATAAGGTACCACCGAAATTGACAGGAGGATTTAGGATTGACGGATGAGGTCGTAGTAGCTAAGAGGAAAAGGTAATGCTTTTCTAAATATGTAGAAACATATTTCAACTATGGTAACACCAAAGTTGAGCAAAGGACCTCTGGGCACTTGGATGCCTAATGATTGGGATAAAAGGACACAGAGCCTTAATAAATAATAATAATAATAATCTCCAATCTGGCTAATTATGTAGTAAACCTTATTATCAATGGGGGAACATGGGTGTCGCCATTTAATCCTAGGGTAATAAGGGAAGGCACATATATGATATATCCAAGGTCAGAACCGGACTCGGGAAATCCGACCGTCCGGGATCGCAGGGAGGCTTCAGGGAACGTGGCTTTAACAAGTGCGCGCACCTGAATTCTATCCAGACAATAGCGCATAACAAAAAAGCGAAGGACCTAAGGGTGTTGGTTTTTATTTATTCAAGTAACTGGTGCAAGAGTTTATGATGGGGTTGCAATGGCGAACCCTTTTTTTGTTAGTGAACTAACAATGATCCAAGAAGGATTAACGCTTATTTTGGCTGCAGATTTCACTACTTTTCACTTTTTAGTTGCGCCTCTTAGAAGAAAAAACACAATAGTTAAAAAAATTGCGGCCGCAGTCATTTCTCATTTTAGAATGGTTCTTCAACTTGTTAGGAAATAGTATTACAATCGAAGATATAGAGATAACTGGTAAAACTTTATATATGTACCATGATTATTTCAATGGGCATTATTGAAGTAACGGGGAAGAATAGTTCAATAAGCCAGTTATAATTATGTAATTATTCTTGAGGGTATTTATAAGTAGCTAAGTGGGTATGATTTATCAATTTCACCTCAGGTCCATAAGAAATTCTATAAGTCATTCGATCCTTCCCTACTGGAACGTGGTGTCCACCATCGGTAAGCTCAATATCAAATGTAATTTCTAATATAAAGCCACGGAAGCCATTTACTCTTCTTGTTTCAATCACTTCAAATTTCCATGGATCTACTGCAGGTGAAAAGTCCTTTAAAATCTTCGGATAATAATAGTTATCCAAAACTTCGCTAATATAAGTAGCAAGCATTTTCATAAGCATGTCCTGTAATCTAAGTTCTTCAGAGTCTTGAGTTTGTTTAATTGATAAAACAGTTGTTGTTTGAAAGGAAACAATAAGAACAAGGGATAGTATAAAGTAAGCCCGAACTCAAACATTTTCATTCTTTGTGGTGAAGAGCTGTTTTTTAGCGACTCATGGGTGGCTAACGGGGTGTTTTAACACTAAGAAATAAAATTAAAAGAGCCAAAAATATGCAAGTATTTATACACTACTTGCGTATTTTTGGCTTTTCCTGCATTTACAACAAATGTTGCCGTCAAAAAGAGGACATCTAATTTATCATCATTAGGACCAATTAGCCTATCAGCCTCACAATACTAAGCACTGTCTGGGTGCTCCCACATCATTAATGAATATCTTGAATGACTTTCTCCAGGAATTCGCCCATTCGCTTAACGGCTGGCTCTGAAAAATCAAAGCTGACCCCAGTTTCTTTATAAACCGCTGCGATGGATTGATTGTAGTCCGCACTGGCACCTTTTTTAAAGGATACGACGGCTTGCTCTGGGTTGTTTCGGTAATTTTCAAGAATTTGCAATGCACCAAGCATCGACATGGAGTATTCAATATTATAGAAAGGAACTTGGAAATAGTGAAGGGTGTCTGCCCAGCTCATCCCAATTTCTTCCTCAAGCCCAGACGTATCGACAGGGTTTAAGCCATACCGTTTTGAGATTTCAAAGAATTTTTCATCACGCTCTTTGGCCGTGTGTTGAGGATTCGTATACATCCAATGCTGAAAGAGGTCGCCTGATAATGGGCCAAATAACATTTTAAATGCCCGTCTCAGCTCTTCTCGCTGTGCACTCTTAAAATCTTCTTCTTCTGGATAAAAACGATCCAGCTTGTCTAATAAGAGCAATTCCATTCCATGAGAATAAAGTTCACCAATTTCCATTCGGAGGTGATATTCTTCAGAAGGACCTTGCTCGGAAAACTCGAGGTACCCATTCACGGCATGGCCCATTTCATGAATTAGTGCGATAAGAGAGAAAAAGGATGGACTAAAGTTCGCGAAGATAAAGGTGTTCCCTGAAACAGGTAAGGAGGTACAGAAACCGCCAGGGCTTTTTCCTTTCCGATCTCCAAGATCTATTAACCCATGCTCTCTCATGTAATCAAAACGGTCTGCAAAGTATGGATCGGTTTTCCCTAACATCTCAGAAACGCCATCCATAAGATCTGACACATCGGAGTATGGCGGGTTTTTCATCAACTTAGCGGTGTTATCCCAAGGACGAAAGGTATCGACACCAAGCTCAGACTTAAAGACATTTGCCAATCGGTTCCAAGCTGGGATAATATGTTTCTCTACATTTTCATGAAAGTCGTAACAATCTTGGATGCTATATTCACGATTTTTGACTACAAACATATAATCACGATAATTTTCAAAGCCTGCATTTAATGCAATTTGATGGCGAAGTTGAACTAGCTCATCCATGATGGCATCCATATCAGGCTTAATTTGACGGTGGGCTGACATCATTGCGCGATAAGCTTTTTCACGCACGGCTCTGTCTAGATGATCGAGTTGGGATTGGATAAATGGATAAGGCTTTTCTTCGCCATCCCATTCAACAGTTAATCCTCCCATAATTTCACTATACTTTGTATTAAGCTCTTGTTCTTTTACCATTAATGGAATGTTTTCTTCTCTGAACAGTTTCACCTTGGATTCGCGAAAGCGTCGCATTAAGCCATAACGGTTTTCATCTAATTTATTGAAATAAGGAGACTCACAGACTTTCTCATTCAGTTTTGCTTCATATTTCATTAAAAGCGGCTGGATGACTTGCTGGTCATGTAGATACGTAGACTTGATATCCGCATCCTCTGTGTTCCGGTAGAAATCGACTTGGTGACCCGTCATTGCCTCCGCGATTTTCATCATTAAATCCTTTTCAGCTTGTAACCATTTTTCTAGGTCAGAAACGGATTCAATTTGAACATCAAGTAAACTTTGAATTTGAGCTTCGACCCCATCTACATCTTGTAAATCAATTAATTCTTTATAATAGTTCTGAGTTAAATCCTGTGTCACAGATAACTCCCCTTTTTGTAATTATTTCAATTATCCCAATAGTTATATTATAGATTTCTAGGTAATAAATCTAGTTTTTTCATATGGTTCAACAAGTGATTACATTTTAATCGATAATAAAAATATAAGGAGGTCCCGGAATCCCTCTCGGCTCCCGGATCGTTATTAATAAAACGGCTTCCACAATGCTAAGACCATATTAACAAGAGCACCTATATGGACGATATCCAATCCGGTATAAAACTTAAATAAATACTTCCGGCTTTCTTCGATTAATAGCTCTTCCTTTACGAGGGAAGGGGTTAGTTTAGCTTTAAATCTATTCAATCTCGGAACAATATAACCTGCAAACAAGACAAGCATAACCGCAGCCAGTAGTTGCTTAAGCCCCAGCTTAAATTAGAGATTAATTTAAATCAGTAAACCCAATCTCTTACCTTTAAATGCACTATAACCAAAGAATTAACACATAAATGAGAAAGTCTAGGGACGCTCCTCTATTTAACTATGCCTTCACGAAGCCTTATTAATCTGAACTCATTTCATTTAACTGTTAACCCTATAAAAAGGGGTATGAAATCCTGCGAATAAGCGAGCATTTGTGAGAAAATCGTATTTAACCTAGGGAATTTAATAAGAATAATTATTTCTTTAAAAATAAGCACTAAAAGTGTTCGTGCTGAGTAGTGTTAAATGCAAAAAAAAACTGGCTAAGTTGGAAGGTTCGATTAATTTTTATGATGATTATGATCCTTTAGAAGGCGTTTTCATTAATCATCCAAATTCCCAAGAATTAATTTCTGACCTGGTAAGTGGTTATGTAATCCTTTTGTGCTATGTAAACACAAAAATGGTTGAGTAACAACAAAGCAGGAGATCTCTAAACAAGACTCCTGCATTATTATGGATATATCAGATGCATTTGAGAGGTATTTAAAATATTCCATTTTAAGTAACGGGGATTAAATTTGCTGTGAATTACTTACAGTGCACTGCCTAAATAAAAAAGTCATTTCATGAACGCTTATTGCAAATGTTAAATTTGAAAAGGGAGACATAGGTAAAGTAATTGGAGCCTATGCCTTCTTTTTGTTTTGAAAATGTACTTTATTACTCATTTTTCCTTCCTTCATTAAACGAATAAATTTCATTAGCTTCGATCTAAAATTCATTTTTAATTTTGTAGATAAAACATTGTGGGCTATTTAATTTTGGAAAAAAGGATGTTGACACCTCCATCCTACAAGTGTAGTCTGTAATTAGATTACACTTGTAGGATGGAGGAATAAGATGAAGAAAGCAGATTGCAAAATAACTGATGCAGAATGGATTGTAATGAAGGTGTTATGGGAAGAAGCTCCATTAACTTCTACGAAGATAGTAGAGGCAGTAAGTTCTAATAAGAATTGGAGTCCTAAAACAATTCATTCATTAATAAGTAGATTGGTGAAAAAAGGTTTTTTGGGTGTGGATAAGGAGAAGCCTCTTTATGAGTATTATCCTTTGGTAGATAAAAGAGACTGTATATTGGATGAAACAAGATCGTTTATTCAAAAGGTATACGATGGTTCTATCCACCTTATGCTCGCCAATTTTATCAAGGAAGAGAAGATTTCTGAGGAGGAAATAGAAGAACTGGAACGATTGCTTAATAAAAAAAATAACAAGTAAAAGGCAGGTATTGATGTATGGTTTTATCTGCACTATTTAAAGAAGTCTTATTACTTTCGCTTATGGGGAGTATTTTAGCATTAGGGATACTTGTAATTAAGGCTATTTTTAGACAAAGACTTAGTGCAAAGCTTCATTATTATATTTGGATTTTGCTTGTACTTAGGCTAATAGTGCCAATAGACATTCAAAGTCATATAAGCTTTATAAGTTTTATTCCAATAGAACAGAAGAAACTTGATCATCATTTTATTGCAGAACAATATGTTCCTAACATAATACCAAACAGTACTATCGCAACCGAAAATACACCTTCTATAGAAGATAGTAAAGCATTAGCTGATCCAGGAATTTTAGGCGCTATTTTAAGTTATGATACTGCAGCGGTGTTGTGGATAATTGGTGTTTCGTCAATGTTACTCTATATTTTATGCGTAAATATCTTGATGAGGGCTAAATTGAAAAAGTGTTCATTCTGTGAAAGAGAAGACTTAATTGAAATTTTAGAAGCAGAAAAATCAAAGCTTAGAGTTAATTCAAAGATAAAAATTATTTATAGTAATTATTCGAAATCACCAGCAGTTTACGGGATGATCCATCCTAAAATTATTATTCCAGAGGAGCTTATAGACAAATTAACCCTGGAAGAGTTTAGGTTTGTGTTAAGCCATGAATTAACTCATATTAAGAACAAGGATTTAGTGGTAAACACCTTACTTATGATTGTTAAAGCAATCTATTGGTTCAACCCCTTAATCTGGTATTCACTTAATCAGGTAAAACAAGACTGTGAATTGGCTTGTGATGCGTCTGTCATCAGCACTTTAAAGACAGAAGAAGTCAAAAAATACGGTCTGACAATAATCAATATGCTTAGATTATTCTCAGAAAAAAGGAGTACCACTGGGACATTAGGATATGCAAGTAAATACAATAAACGAAGAATTGTTATGATTACACAATTTAAAAAAAGTTCGGCAATATGTGCAGTATTAGCTCTATCTCTTACAATTATGGTAGGCTTTTCAAGCACCATTAAACCTGGCAGTTCAGTTGTTAGCCCAAATGAAAACAGCGATATCAATAGTTCTACTCTGTCAGTGGAAAAAACATCTCAAGATCAAGCATCACAAAGCGACATAACACAAGACAAAACAAGCAATGCGTCAGCATCGAATAACAATACCTCTTCTTTATCATCTAATGGGGATACTCAGCGAAAACTTCTTTCAAGTATCATGCAATTGGCAAAGCAGGGTAAAATCATCAACTCAAAGTTTCCTGTTAAAACTACTGTTATAGAAGACGTAGAGAAAAAACTAGGAAATCCGGATAAGGCTGATTGGGTACCTAATGCTAAAGGAAATTATGCTGTCTTTTCAAAATACAATGTGGTATTTGGTTTCAACAAAGGGTCACAGATTTTTGAGGCGAGATCCTTTGATGAGAAATTAAATGAATTATCACTTTCTATGGTAAAGAAAGTATTTGGAACTCCGGCATATGATGTGAAAAGTAATGGCGAGGAAATTATTGGGTATGTTGCAAATTCGGAATACAAGATTTTGTTAGTATTTCCTATGCCTTCAAACAGCAATCCGGACCCGGTAATGGACCACTACTCCGTGCTTTACCCTAAGGGGACCTTTAATAATATGTCAAACGATACGGGAAGACAATGGTAATAAAAAATAAACAAAAAAATAACGGCTGCTAACGAGCTACGTTATAGGAAGTTGAACTCGAAATTATGTGAAAAAAACATGATAAAAACTTAAAACGAAAAATAAAAGGGAAATTGGAGTATGAAAAGACAAAGAAAATCTCGAAATAAACTACTTATTTTTACGATTCCACTTTTCATTTTAGCCTTAATCATTGGCGTTTATTATTATGCAATCAAAGAAAATAGTAGTGAAAAGACTACTCAAGGGAAAGAAATTCCAATTATTACTCAACCTTCCGAAACTAAAAATCCCGGTAAAAATACAGTGGATTCTGAGCGGAATTCAAATCTTGAGAAATTAGTAAAGGAAACGTTTTCCCTATCTAAGGTAGGCAAGGTTCCGAACATTTCCTTTGTTTCTGGTAAAACAGAATGGAAGGAAGTAAATCAAGAGTGGGGAAAATCAGAACATATTTCGGAAACTGTTAAAGGCAGATATGAGGAATACGTAAGTCATCATGCTACAATCGGCTATGCCGATCAGACTGTTAATGATATACGATCGTATGATTCTGAACTGCAAAATATCTCGTTAAATGAAATTGAGAAAACTGGTGGACAACCCGATGCCATTCGATACTATAAAGATTCAACTGTTGACCAAATGATACTTGTCTATCATGCAACGGCTTCTACTGATGTATTATGGGTTTTACCAGTAAAAACAGAGCAGGAACCAAATCCTAAAGTTGACCATATCTCACTCTTTACACAGATTGGTAAGAAATCAAATCAACAAACACAAGTTGAAAAACCGAATCAATTAGGAAATCAATCCATTTCAGAAGTGATTTCTAAAATGAGTTTAGAAGATAAAATTGGGCAGATGATTCTTACTGGAATTTCCGGGACCACGATGGATGCAAACGCAAAAAAATTAATAAACCAATACCATGTAGGAGGAATTATTTTTTACAAAAATAATCTCGCTACCCCTGCACAAACCATTCAACTTGTGAATCAAATGAAAGCTGAAAATAGTTCGAATTTACCTCTTTTCTTAGGCGTTGACCAAGAGGGTGGGCGTGTGACAAGATTGCCGGGTGGAATTGCTAACTTTCCTCCCAATAATAAGATTGGGCAGGTAAATAATCCCGCGTTTTCTTATAAAGTCGGAACCCTTTTAGGCCATGAATTAAGAGAATTTGGTTTAAATCTCGATTTTGCACCTGTTCTTGATATTACCAGCAATCCAAATAACCCTGTTATCGGGGATCGATCATTTGGGAATAATACGGAAATTGTAAGTAAACTTGGGATTCAAACGATGAAAGGGATTCAGTCGCAAAACGTAATCCCTACTATTAAGCATTTTCCTGGACATGGAGATACATCGGTTGATTCCCATCTGGAACTTCCAATTGTAAATAAGAGTCTTGAAGAACTCAAAAAACTAGAATTAATTCCCTTTGAACATGCAATTGATGATGGAGCTGATGTTGTGATGGTCGCCCATATTTTATTGCTTCAATTAGATAATACGAATCCAGCGTCCATGTCAAAAGTTGTCATGACGGACCTTCTTAGAAAACAACTTATTTTCAAGGGAGTAATCATAACGGACGATATGACAATGGGGGCCATAACAGAACATTTTGATATTGGCAAAGCAGCGGTGGAATCAGTAAAGGCAGGAAGCGATATTATTTTAGTAGGGCATGAATATAATAATGTTGTGAAGATTGCCTCCTCTCTAAAAACAGCAGTTCAAAATGGAGAAATTTCAGAACAAAGATTAAATGAAAGTATCGAAAGAATTATTCAACTAAAAAGGAAATATAGCATTAACGATATGAACGTAGAAAATCCTAACATAAATGAAATAAATCAATCAATCAATAGTCTACTGAATAATTATTTACATTAATTATTCATATTGGTTTGTGGTTAACCTTATAATACGAAGGGGCAGGTTAGCTTATATATGGCAATGATTTTTCGCCTCAAAAGAATATGCTACAATAATTAGTAGAGTATGAAAAAACGGTAGAATCTTATAATGTAATAAAACAGGAGTGTTGACATGGGTAATACAAACTTTTTAATGATTAAGCATAGTCGGATGGAAGGGGAGCGTATCATATTACGTCAGGTTTCACTTGATGATATCGATGATATGTATGAGTATACATCTGATGAAGGAACTACACGTTACATTTATGACCAACATACAGATGTTAACCAAACGAAGAAAATGATAGCAAACTATTATATGAAATCACCAATCGGTATGTATGCAATTGTTCTAAAAGAGAGCAACAAAATGATTGGGACGATTGAGTTTAGAATACATGAATGGAATAATAGTGGAGAACTAGGCTTTACATTGAATAGACATTTTTGGGGTAAGGGCTACATGACGGAAGCAGGGAAATTAATACTTGAATTAGCCTTTCATACACTAGGTTTAGACCGAGTGTTTGCGGGACATGATGTTAGGAATGGTGCTTCAGAAAAAGTATTGAGCCGTTTAGGTATGACATATGAAGGTACTCATCGTAGAGACCAAATGGTAAAAGGTGTCCTAACAGATACTGCACATTACTCTATATTAAAAGAGGAATATTTAAATTCTGAAAAAAAGGAAGAATAATAGGGTAATTAATTAGCTTATTGGACGTGGAATTATCATATTGAACAATATAAAAAAGTGAAGAACATTCTTTTGCTGAATTATACATTAATGATTCCAAAGACTTCGGATTAAAATTAATGGTTCAAAATGTGATTGCTTAGAGGCGAGTTGGAAATAAAGTTTTTATGAATTTTGAAATATTATACTTACCTATCCAGGGCATTCCTTTAATATTAAGGGGATGCTCTCTTCTAATTGAAGTAAAAGGTGCTTTAGCACAATAAGAATAAAAATATAGAACCAAAAATATGCAAGTTTTTATGCACTACTTGCCTATTTTGGCTCTTTTTAAATTCATAAAACATACTGCCGTTTATAGCATTTCTTAATTGCCAAATACAGGGTCATGTTAGTCATCATCTTTTTACTATAAAAAAATGCTGTTATTTCCATGTACTTCCTGGTCCGAGAAACGATTAATTTAATTAGAGTGGTAAGGCAACCAGAAAATAATAAATGTAAGCCAAAACACAAATACCCCCATTCAATAAATAAAAGCCGGTATTCCAATTTGTGGGATATCGGCTTTTGATTTATTTTTTTGTTATTTTTTTAGCGTATCATCTTTTTCTAAACATTCATTTATTTTTTGTTCAAACTCTTTCATTTCTTCCTTTGACATAATCATTGGAGCTATAAACATATATCCCAAGATTGCAGCTGTGACTGATATAAATAAATTTGAAACCAATCCCATACCTTTTTGCCAAAGAAACAAAGTTCCCATTACAATACAACCTATTATGACACTTAAAATACCTTTTAAGAAAGTTTTATTCAATTTAACCCTTCCTCATTTACCGTTATTATGGGCTCACTCCGCATAAAGCCTTTTAACGTGAATAAAGGTAGATGATTAAATCGCTTGAAAACCTTGATACCATTGGAATTCAGCGATTTTTTTACAATCCAGTTTTTCAGTGAAAGAAGGATTAACGCTTTTTGTGTAGAAGTTCTTATTGAACAAACGGGTGAGTTTAGTGAAAGAAGGAAGTTGAAAATTTCTGTTGAATTTTAAGAGACAAATTCAATAAATTGGAGAATCTTATGTCAATTAATACTGATAAAGGACAAAGAGGAATATGTGAAAAATATGGTGCTGAATATTTTCCAACAGGAGACAACTTGAAATTAGGGATTTCTAATAACGTAAAAGAAGGTATAATTCCTATTAATGGTCTTCGCCTATATCCAGAAGAAGGAACTTCTGGCTGGTTTATTTGGGCAGGAGAAGAATTTTCCGAAGATCCTGATTTTTTTGTTCCTCTTCACATTGAACATATTGATGAGTGGGCACTAGATATTAAAAAATATTTAGGTTTGGCACCTGGATGGCGATTTTTAATTGTTGGTGATTATGAAGATGTTTGGTTCGATAAAGAGATTCTTGACGATTTTGATTAAGAGTCTTATTTCGCTAACAGGGGGAAGAGTGGAACTGGGGTGCTGCGGCAGCTCTTTTTTGCTTATTGAACAAACGGGGAAGTTTTGTTTAATAAGTATTTATATTCTATAAAATTAACTTTAGGGAGATAAACAATAAATACTACTCAATTAGTATTAGTTAATTTATTAAAAGGAAGAGGCGTGGAATTTACAAAGGGATTAAATAAAGAAGAAATAGATGACATAGAGAAAATATACAAAATTAATTTCCCTCCGGATTATAGAGAATTACTTATGTATACGCTACCAATTTCTAATGGATTTGTTAACTGGAGAAATAAAAGCAAAGAAAATATAGAAAAAATAACTCACCAAATGAACTGGCCATTAGAAGGTATTATTTTTGATATTGAACATAATGGATTTTGGGTTGAAGGTTGGGGAGAAAAGCCTTCCGATTTAGAAGATGCAATTAATATTGCTACAATTAATTATGAAAATGTACCAAAACTGATACCGATTTATGGACATAGATACATACCCTCTTTCCCTTTTGAAAAAGGAAATCCAATTATGTCTGTATGGCAGACGGATATTATTTACTATGGTAAGAATTTATGGGACTATTTTTCAGTTGAATTTGGTTTTAAGCAACATCACGAAATTGATTTTGATAATATAAAGAAAATCCCTTTTTGGTATGACATATTTATGAGTTAATTCGTTTTATTATATTAACGGGAGGAAGAGTTGATAATCCAGTGTGATTGGCAGCTCTTTTTTTCCTTATTCGACTAAAGGGTGAGGTTAAATAAAATACGGTAGTTATCGTTAAGACAGGAGTAAGAGGATGTTGGCCAAAAGAAATATTTGTTTAAAGAGTTCGAATTTAATACATCCACTTCTAAACAAGAAATAGAAAAAGTGGAAGAAGTGTTGAATGTAAATTTTCCCCCAGATTATATTGAGTTTATGCTAAAGACAAATGGCGGCGAAGGAACTATTGGAGAAAGTTATTTGAAGTTATGGGAAATTCAAGAATTGATTGAAAGTAATGAGGATTACTCCGTGCCTGAGTTTGCACCTGGTTTATTAATCATAGGTTCCGATGGTGGCGGCACAGCTTATGGTTACGATTTCCGACAAGAAAGGCCTAAATTAGTAGAGGTTGACTTTATCGGAATGGACATTGAAAATCCAAATTATAGTACCGATGATTTCTTCGAGTTTATGAAATATCTCTACACTTATTAGGCATTCTTATTCAACTATCATGAGCGTTGATCCAGTAAGGATTAACGCCTTTTTTTAAGGAAGTTCTTATTGAACATACGGGTGAGGATAGTTAAGAAAAATAATATATACCCAAACAAATATGGTAAAATGAGGATATGATTTTCAGATGAATATTAAGGGAGAATGAGTAATGACAAAGAAGAAAAATGAAACGTTTGAATGGGTTAAATCAATATTAGGTGCACTTGTTATAGCATTTATTATTCGCTCTTTTTTCTTTACCCCCATTGTTGTTGACGGTGAATCAATGAAACCCACTCTCCAGGACAAGGACCGTATGGTAGTAACCAAAATTGGGGAACCGAAAAGATTTGATATTGTTGTTTTTCACGCCCCAGAAGGTAAGGATTACATAAAACGTGTAATCGGACTCCCAGGTGACAGTATTGAGTATAAAAATGATGTTTTATATATAAATGGGAAGACTTACAACGAGCCTTACTTAGAAAAATACAAGAAATCATTAAAAGATGGAGGAACCTTAACAGACTCTTTCACTTTAAAGGAAACCGCTATAGGTAGTGATACTGTTCCTAAAGATAGTTTGTTTGTAATGGGAGATAACAGAAGGCGAAGCAAAGACAGCCGTGATATTGGAGCGATACCAATGGAAAAGGTAATAGGGACAACAAATGTTGTTTATTATCCAATAAAAGATATTAAAATGGTAAATAACTAATTGCTACTTATTCATATTGTTGGACTGGTCTCTTCTTCAAAACCATCGGGTGCGTTGATCCAGGAAGGGTTAACCACCTTTTTTGTTGAATTCCTGTATTAAAGCTAAGATTGTGAAAAAATGCACTTCAACTAAACCAGCTAATAGTTTGTGAATATTTTTCAATAAAAAATTAAATTTCTCATGCTATACTAAAAATGTGCAAGCCAAATAACCTTCCTAAATTCTTCTTTTGGAAGGTTTTGTATTTTTTAGTTTTATTTATTATTTAAGCTATATCTTGGAAAGGTGAGTTACTTTTTAATAGTGCATAGATCCATTGTAAAAGCTTATTTGCACAGGCTATTACAGCTACTTTATAAGGCTTTCCTTCTTCCCGTTTCTTATCATAGAACTCTCGTAACCTCTTGTTGCGTGGGATGATATCTTTAGTTGTTTTCTTTTTTCGACAATCACGAATGGCACATTTAACGGCTAAATATAAGGCACGCCTAAGCCTGCTAGACTCTCTTTTTGTTATTCTGTTCACTGTTCCTTTGAACCTTCCTGATTCAAAGATACTAGGGTCAATTCCGGCAAATGCTACAAGTTTTTTAGGGTGATTAAACCGATCAATCTCACCAATTTCGGAAATAATCGTTGCCGCGATTTTTTCTCCGATACCAGGGATTGATTGGATAATCTTATATTCTATAAGTTCTTTTGCTAAAGCATCTATCTCAGTTTGAAACGCAGATAGGTGCTTTTGGTATTCTAAAAGCATATTGATATACATTTTTATCGTCAAAATATGGCTCTGGTATAAGGTTTTCTGAAAAGGATTCTGACCTGCTGCAAATATCAGTTCCTTTGCCTTTGTAGCCGCCCACTTACGAGAACGACTATTACAGTTTTTCTTTATTCTAATTGCTATCGTTTCTTCTCCAGTTTCTAAGACATCGTTAGATGTAGGATATTCTAGTAGAGTTAGTAAAGAAACAACTGAATATAAGTCCCCAAAAACACCTTTATACTCAGGAAAAACCTAATCAAGAACTGCTTGAAACTGCAGCTTAGCTTGTACAAATATTTCAGTTAAGTTTTCGTGTTGCCGTGTTAGATTACGAAGGTTTAAAAGGTGAATTCCTCGTTTTTTATAGGGCTCCAAATCCTCTTTATAGTACAATTCACAGAGATGATAAGCATCGATTTTATCTGTTTTTACTTTCCGTAAACTCGAGCTCTTTGCACGATAAGAGATAAGAGGATTGATTATAATTAATAAATAATCTCTGTCCTCAAAATACTGAACAACTGGAGTATGATAATGCCCTGTAGCTTCAAGAACAATTGGAGGTTTAACTCCTGTTAAATTCTCAATTTCTCTAAGAAATTGATGTAAAATATCTAATCCCTCTAGAGTATGTGATACTTTAAAACTACTTTTGTAAGGTTTTTTCTTATCCAAGAAAGCTTGAACCTGACTTTCGCCTTTTGCTATATCCAGACCAACGACTGGATTCATTTTTAAATCTCCTCCTCTAATAAATAAAATCACCGGTACCCCTATTTCCATCTTGCAGTATCATAGCTTCGCTTGTTAGACGAGATCTTGGTCCCAACCAGCCTCAAACATGTTTCTACAAGTAGGGGGCGAACTGTTTAGCTGACGGGATCGAGTCCCACGGGTGCTTACGTTCTACCCCGGCTACAGTTATAATAAAACCATATAAAAAATGGTCAACCAGAAATATCTGGCTGACCTTATAATACGAACGGGTGCCTTACTTGAAGATCCAGCTGCCAATGGCGAGCTTTTTTGATCAGCTACCGATGCAGGTTAACTTAAGAAGGGAAATAGAAATAAGTACATAAATATTTCAATTAGTAAAAAAAATGGGAGGACAAAGTCTTGGCAATTGTTCAAAAGGATGGATTTAACTCTCTTGATGGTCTTAACAGTGAGTACATTGTATTCGACAGCAATAGATTAAAAGAATACGTTGATTATATTAATGCTCAAGGTATTAGTGCAATTGCAATAAATGATTCATATTATTTAGACGATAACATTGATTTCTTAAGAAACTGCCCAAATGTGAAAAAGGTTAATATCAATGGTACTTTTATTGAAAATTACGAAGGGTTGAATTATCTAAACCACTTACATGTATTGTTTTTCGGTGACCCTAAAACAAAAGTTGATGTTTCAAAATTTCATGAATTGCAAGAACTCTACGTGGATATGAACAAAAACGTTGTTGGTATTAAAAAATGTATAAATTTAAGGGTTCTAAAAATGTGGAAATATAAACCTAAGACAAATGATCTTACGGAACTCTCTGATTTATCGAAGATTGAACAATTGGCCATGACTCAATCGACAATTATATCTCTAACTGGAATAAGTGCTTTTCCGAAACTATTGAAACTAGATCTTAACTTTTGCAGTAAACTAGAATCTATTAAACAAATATCAGAAGGTTCACAGAAAATAAAAGAGCTCGCTATCGAATCGTGCAAGAATATAAAGGACTTTAGTGAAATTAACACACTAAAGGAGCTTGAAAAGCTTCTTTTCACGGATAGTGGAGAAATTCCTTCGATAAGGTTTATTGAGGAACTTCCACAGCTTAAATCATTTGTTTTCATGGGGACTACTGTTGAAGATGGGAATTTAAATCCTTGTATTGGTCTAGAATACGTTGCATTCACTCAAAAAAAACACTATACACATAAGATGAAAGACTTTAATCTTTAAAATTTTGCTTTTTCTATACTAATTGCGAGTTATAAAGCTGCTACGGTAGCCATTTCTTATTCGACTAACGGGCAGGATTGTTGAATAACAGATGTTAGAAAAGAGAGGACATATAAATGAAAATTCCTTCTGAGTTAGACGGTGCAAAGGTTATTCAATATACAAAAAATGTAGTGTCAAATGACTTTGGTTTTGTTTTATATCAAGAGGAAAGCACTAAGAAAAAAGTCAAAATAACGGGGATAGCAATCGCTAAGTACGAAGACGGAGAGGGTTTTTATCTCTTTTCTTGCGACTTGAACTGGCAGGTAATTGGCGATTACTTCTTTTTTTCCTTAGATGAAGCAATCAAAGATGCAAGCGATGGATTTGGTGTTAAAAAGAATGATTGGCTTTATAACCGTTAAGCTTTCTTACTAAACAAACGGGGCAGAATAGTTCAATAAGTGTCCGAAAAAACTGGGAATTTATTGTGAAATGATAATTAGAAATAAAAATTCTAGGAGGGCTTATATGATATTTAATATCCTTGTATCTGTATTATTATTAGCTATAATGGTTGGCTTGGTTTTCTTATTATTCAAACTTGTTAAAGTGTTGAAGAAATAAAGAAAAAGCTCACAATCCTTATTGAACTAATGGAGGCGATTGTTCAATAAGGGCAGTCGCATCTCTTGTTCCGCTAACGGAGCAGATTAGTGAAAGAAGGTATTGACAAAAATAATGGAGAATATATACCCTAACCTTTATTTTAAGTAGGTGTTAGATATGAAGGGGAATTTTCCATCAATGGTAATTCTAAAAATAGAAAAGAGCCATTGTTTTGCTCAATTTTTGTTCGAAAAGATGAAATTTTATATACGTGAAATTTAATCAATCTTTTTTCAAAACCAACAATAATATAAAACAAAAAGGAGTAAGAGTAAGTTATGTGCCGAAACATTAGAACATTATTTAATTTTGACCCATCAGCTACCGAAGAAGAGATTCATGCAGCATCTCTTCAGTACGTCAGAAAGATAACAGGTTATAACAAGCCCTCAAAGGCGAATGAGGAGGCGTTTATTCGTGCAGTCAATGAGATTGCAATGGTTTCTAGAGAACTATTGAACACACTGGTAACGAGTACCGAGCCACGGAATCGTGAGGTCGAAGCTGAGCGTGCTCGTACTAGAGCAGCTAAAAGGTATGGAACAAATTAGATGACTAAAAATAGAAAAAAAGTGAAAGCTTTTTTGGATTTTTTAGCATTCGGGCGCTATCCTTGAACAAGATTAGCGCTCATTTTTTATTAAAGGATCAGATTGTTGAGTAACTCATTTTCAAAATAAATGGATATTTTAGATGAGATTGTGAAGAAATGTACTTAAACTAGAGTGGCAGTTTAGTTTATTAAAAAATACTTTTAAAGGGCAATTAGAAAGGGGTTTTGTTTACCACCTACTTAGGAGCCATTTTGTTTCTTTTATACATTGGAACAGGATATTTATGGATACCCATTACGATCCACATTCTAATAGATGCGAAATTTGTATTTTTTCCGTCTAAAAATGGAAGGTAACCATGCACCATAGCCCTCGGGAAATCGGTGCCAGACTCATTTTCTCTACTGAAGAGGACAAATCTGTGTAAATAGAAAAAACGGGGATTGACAGTCACACTACGGACGATTTTTTTACAAACCGTTGTTTATTGTTATAATGTATAAAGAAATGAAACAGATATTCGCAATGATGATTTTAGTGTTTGTAAGTGCAAGTAAAATTGATAGATTAAAGGATGAGAATAACCTGGATATAAACAACCATGAGTTAACAACATATATTTATACTTACGCCTGTACTGAGGATGAACAGTTTTTGTGTGCCTTGGAGATGCGCTCTTTATTCGGGAAAGAATCTGAATCTAGCGTTATGGAGAGCTTTGTAAAAATTGAACCGAGCAGAAGTCCGTTTATAAAGGAAAGAATTGGTGTGATTTATGAGGGGGAAAGCCTTCAGGATCTTCTCGAACAGGTTTCAACTTTACAATTATTTGGGGCATCGTTTAAAGTGATTTATGTAAAAAATGCTAGTCTTGCAAAATCGGAAAAAGAAGGCTTTGAGAACCGACGTAAAACGGAGAGAGAGATTGGATTACATGTCGACGGTGAAGCTGATTTGCGGAATCCAGATAGATTGTTTGGTGTTATGAATGTAAATGGAAGATGGATATTCGGTGACTATGTTAAAAGTGAATCTGTTTGGTTTCAACATCAAAAGAAGCCGCATAGTTATTCCACTGCTCTCAACACCCGTGTTGCAAGGGCAGTAGTGAATATCGCCATTCCAGCCCCAGGTGGGATAAAAGCAATCGATCCATGCTGTGGAATTGGAACCGTACTAGTCGAAGCCCGTTCAATGGGGATCGATATTGTGGGAAGCGACCGAAACCATCTAATCCTCGACGGAGCAAGAGAAAACATCGCACACTTTGGTCTTACTGGAGAAGTGAATTTAGCGGATATCAATGATGTCACAGGTCATTATGATGTAGCCATTATCGATTTGCCCTACAATTTGTGTTCTGTGATAACACCTGAAGAACAGTTGGAAATGCTCCAAAGTGCTCGCAGGTTTGCAAAGAAAGTGGTCGTGGTAACGGTTGAACCAATCGATGAGATTCTCTTAAATGCAGGATTTGCCATCATTGATCGAGCTGTCGCTAAAAAAGGGTTATTTACTCGTGAAGTGATGGTTTGTAATTGACCTTATTTAATAACTGTGTGTGCCTTGCTCGTTACAAGGTTAGTGGAAGGGAAGAAATGGATTACAAGGGCGGTAAAAGGCAACAGTGAAGAAGTAGCATAAATTTTCGAAATCATTTACAATATTGTCACATCGATGATGGACATATCGCTTAATATATTCGTGGAAAAGAGGCGGTAAAAATGGAAACAGTTAAAAAAATAACAGTAGAAACAACAGTTAATGCACCAGTAGAAAAGGTATGGGAATATTGGACAGAACCAACCCATATAACAAAATGGAACAGTGCTTCAGAAGACTGGCACACACCATTTGCTGAAAATGATTTAAGGCCTGGTGGGAAATTCTCTTCAAGAATGGAAGCCAAAGATGGAAGTTTTGGTTTCGATTTTGGTGGAGTTTATGATGAAGTGAAATTACATGAGGTTATTGCTTATACTCTAGGTGATGGAAGAAAAGTTAAAATCACTTTTAAAGGTCAAGAAAACGAAACCGAAGTAATTGAAACCTTTGATGCTGAAACAGAAAATCCAATTGAATTTCAACAGCAAGGATGGCAGGCAATTCTGGATAATTTCAAAAAATATGCAGAGCAAACAAATTCCTAGAAAAAAGTTCTAGCTAGAAAACATATTAATGGTGTGTGTCTGTGGTGATGATGATTCAATTACCACGGATACCACCATTTTTATTTTTGTGTTTTTTGTAAAAAGTCAGGGTTTCAGGCACCCTTCATGGGCAACTGTCCATTTAGGTGCCTGACATTTTTCTTTTAAAACGTAAAGCCGTTAGCAGTGCAGCTGTTGAAAAAATGACTTTTCAACTTATGAACGTGATAACAAATTTTTATACATTCTAATGACGGTCAAGTGCATACCTTCATGGTATAGGTTAAAGCTAAGGAATTGTTCCGGGGTTTCGAGTGTCATACCGGCAGAGGTGGTATAAGGCGGAATTACCTTTTCATGCAGCCGGTGTGCAAGTGTATCATGAATCCGTGCTTGCTGTTCTTTTAATAGAGTCTCTAACTCTAGCAGCGTTGGAACTCGATATGAAGCTGTGGCGTCTAATGGTGAAGTACCGTTTTCGAATTGCTCCTTGAATCCCTCGGGCAAATGCTGTGGAAGTCCTAAGTATTGGAAAGAGATCCGTTCTAAGACTACATAGATATGACCAAGATTCCAACGAATCGTATTGCGGAACCCTTCTGGGATACGGTCAGCCATTTCCTCCGTAACTCCATCCATCAACTTCAAGGTTTGACCTCGAACAAATGCTAGTTGGTTGAATAAAAACTGTTCCATCCTTCTCAACTCCTCAAATGTTTACATTATTTTACCATATTACATGTTTCTCTTAAAACTATTGTGAATTTGTTCTAAATCGGTTAAGGATAGTCATTACGGTAGATAACGGTGTCAGGCATTGCCAACGTTATACAACAAAAATTCGTGCATTTTGAAACATATGGAAATCTTGTTCGTATATTGTTTATAGGATTTTTTTTGGGGGGGTTGAAGGTGGGAGATGTAATATTGAATTTAATTTTAGTGATTCCCCTATACGCGGTACTTATTTGGAGTTATTTTTATCCAGAAGAAAGTATTTTATGGGGAAAACGATGGATGTACAAAGACGAACCTGAAGTATCTGACGGTGCCATTCGTTATATTAAAGTTGCCTCTTTAGTTAGTGCTATTGTAATAACTTTCTTATTTGTGATGTTTATTCTTAACCGCAAGTAGGGGGGATGGCTTAGTTAACTTTCCTTAAGCCTTTCCCTCCATGAATCTCTTGAATACCCTCCTCACAAACTCCAAATGAACGCCAGGAACAAGTTTCACAAACAATTTGAATATCGGAGGGAACGACAAATTTTCGGATGCACTCCTCAATGTCCGTCCAATTCAGAATTTGTCCGATTTCAAGCCCCATTTTTTCTAAAATAGCGGCATCTCTTTCATAAATATTGTCGTCTTGGCAGTGGTATTTACCTGAGTTGGGGTATTTTTCACATAACTGGTCTGGTCCCTTTACAAGCTGAATTAACGTCTTGGGGTTATCTCTTAAAGTTTGATGCAAACGTGTCATATTTTCCACGTACTCTTCTGAATAGCCCATTCCCCGATAGCCCAGAAGGCAAAAAAGATGATGACCTCGCAGCTTATACATAATGCTCCCTCCAGTTTACAGGTTCAAGTAAATTCAATTGTTAACTAATAGGTATTATCAGTTAACACATCTTATTCATCATAACATATCATTACTGTTCAAAAGGGACCTTTTTATTTGAACAAGGTCGATTCTAAATAAGTTTCCACTAATTAAAGGAAACACCTTCCTGGTTAGTTATTTATTTAAATGTCAATAAGGAATAAAACTATAAAGCCTAAAATATGCAAGTTTTTATGCACTACTTGAATATTTTAGGCTTTTTTATAATCATAAAATATACTGCCTTTAACAGCATTTTTTTGCCAAATTCGGATATAAATATGCGAAGAAAATAACTATAGAAATTTTAAAGAAATCAATAAGTTTATTCAATAACACTCGAAAGTGAAGGAAATTATATGGGCTTTATTCTTATAATTTATCCTCCTGCGAAAGAGCACTACTTACCCTAACTGGCGTTTAAATTGTTTACTGGCGAAGAAGTAAGAGATGATCATGATGCCGACGCACCAGGCAAGCGCAATCCAGATACCGTTGCCAACAGACCCATCATACAAGAGGGCACGGATTGCATTCACGATTGAAGTCACGGGCTGGTTCTCAGCGAACGCACGTACAATTTTAGGCATGGTTTCGGTGGGGACAAAAGCCGAACTGATAAACGGCAGGAAAATCAGCGGGTACGAGTAGGCTGTCGCCCCTTCCATAGAACCCGCTGTCAATCCGGGAATGACCGCGAGCCATGTCAGCGCCAGCGTAAACAGCCCGAGTATCCCAGCTACCGCGAACCAATCCAGGATATCAGCGCTGGAACGGAAGCCCATCAAGAGCGCGACGAGGATAACCATCACGATAGTTAGCGCATTGGAAACAAGCGAGGTCAACACGTGAGCCCACAATACCGACGAGCGCTTGATGGGCATAGTAATGAAACGCGCCATCAGCCCGCTCTTTACATCCGTAAACAGCCGCACGGAAGTGTAAGCAACGCCTGATGCGATAGCCATCAGCAAGATTCCCGGCAATAAATAATTGACGTAATTGTCCGTGCCTGTCTCTATGGCGCCGCCAAATACGTAGACAAACAGCAGCATCATCATAATTGGCGTAATCGCCACCGTGATAATCGTATCCGGGCTCCGCATGATGTTGCGCATTAAACGCCCAAGTAATACCCCTGTATTGCTTTTCATTTACATCTCCTCCTTTTTGCCGATGATCGCGAGGAAGATTTCCTCCAATGTCGGCTGCTTCTCGATGTACTCCACTTCCGCTGGAGGGAACATCTCTTTGAGTTCGGTAAGGGTACCGGTCGTGATGATTTTTCCGCCATGCAGGATGGCGATACGGTCTGCCAGTTGTTCGGCTTCCTCCAGGTACTGGGTCGTCAGCAAGATGGTCGTGCCGCCGCCGGCAAGCTCCTTGACGGTATCCCATACTTCAACACGCGCTTCGGGGTCAAGCCCTGTCGTCGGTTCGTCGAGAAAAATGACTGCTGGCGTCCCGATCAGGCTCATGGCGATGTCAAGCCGGCGCTTCATCCCGCCGGAATATTTGTCCGCCCGGCGGTTGGCCGCATCGGTCAGGCTGAATCTTGCAAGCAGATGGTCGGCGGCTTGAGTGGGATTGGAAACTCCTCGTAACTTGGCGATCATCATCAGGTTTTCCCGCCCAGTGAGCATGCCGTCTAGAGCTGCGAATTGCCCTGTCAGGCTGATGCTCTGGCGAACATGATCCGGTTGACGTTGGACGTCAAAGCCGCAAATACCTACTTCACCGCCATCGGGCTTCATCAGCGTCGAGAGGATGTTGACCGTTGTCGTCTTGCCCGCTCCATTTGAGCCAAGCAGTGCGAAAATTTCGCCACGTCGCACCTCAAAATCCACCCCCTTTAAGACTTCCTTGTCTTTAAAGGATTTTTTTAATCCTTTTACAGAAATCGCTGCATTGCTCATACTTTTTTCCTCCTTATTAAAAGTGTCTTGCGGATCTGAATTGCCTTTACTTTACTATTAAGTCTGACTGATAATCTGTATTACTTATTACTGAATTAAAAAAACAACTGAATAGAGAAGGTGATAATTCACATTTGTAACCAGCTATTCAGTCGGTATGATCTCTTGAATTTATTTTTTTCCCAATCGCTTCATGATACTCTGATTCAAATCTTCACGATACTTGGCAACATAGGTTTTAGCGTTTGCCACTAGTTCGTCGGCAAAGGTCGCCACATCGTCCCCAGTGATTTCCAGCACTTGTCTGCCTTCCGCCGCACCGGCTTCAAACAAATCAATTAATTCATACTGTATGTGCAGCATATCCATCCCGTTGCCTGCTGTGAATTTCCACATGTAGTTTTGTATTTTCTTAAATACATACTGGTAGTCCTCTGGCAGGGCTTCAACCCTTGCCATCATCATCTTGTATTCTTTTTTATCACCAATCATTTTTTTGAACATTTCCATCATGTTATTTTTCCTCCTTTTTTATAGTGAACAAGACACTCCAAAAATAATGGACTGAATATCTTATGAAGCTAGTTTGACTTCAAGACGTTAATTTTTGATGATACAAAATCCCATTTTTTCCAAAATAATTCAAGTTCCTGGCGGCCAGCCTCATTAAGTGAGTAAAACTTGCGGGGCGGCCCATATCTGACGGTTTTTTTTCTATGCTCACCAGTTTTTTCTTTTCTAATCGCACGAGGATGGTGTATACCGTCCCTTCCACGACTTCGGTAAACCCAAGCTCGTTCAGGCGTCGGGTAATCTCGTAGCCATAGGTTTCATGGCGGCTGATGATTTCCAGCACACAGCCTTCAAGCGAACCCTTCAGCATTTCAGTTAAATTTTCCATTTTTAGAATCACCTCTATTCTGTCTGACTTATATTCAGTATAACTTAGTACTGAGGGAAATTTTTACTTAATAGCTTTTGGGAAATCCCGCTATTAAGCATTACTTATACATGCACTTTTTTAACACCGAGTAGGAGGGGTGTCAACTATTGCTGTCGGTATCCAGTGTGACTTACTACAGGTATATCGTAACACGTAGTAATGGCGCAGTCAACTGGATTTTCTAAATATTGTTAAAACCAGCTAACCCATTGGATTTCTTGAACTAACCATTGTGTAGTTTAATTGAATGCTAATTTAAAGGCATGCAAAAAGCAATCGATACGTAACGTATCAAAAAGGCCTTACAAAATGGAAAAGAAACGGAAGCGGATATTCTTTTTCGCTATTCCTCACTGAATCTGGAGGAATATCACAAGCTTAAGAATTGCTGTTTTGATGTAAATCATCATGCAGAAGAAAGAGTGAAACAAAAAGAAATCGAGAAAATCAAAAGAGCCGTTCAAGATGGGCAAATGGAATCCGCTGAGCATCTATTTCAGTATTCGGACTTATCCAGAAACGAGTTTACAGAGCTACTTGAAATTTACCAAAGGAAAGATCGATAAAACAGAATCCTAAAAGGGATGGCTCTAAAAATGGAGCTGTACACGTGTATAATATTCATGGACATCCTAAAGGAATTAAAAATTCCGGTATCCAGGATCAAATTTACTCACCGGAACGAAGAGGTATGAGGGGAGGAGGAGAGTGAACCTTCTCTTTTTTTATGCAGTTTTTTATTCGTCATTTAAAGGCAGAAAAAAAGCATATCGAAGCACCAAGTCAAATAAAGGCTTTGTACTCGAAAACAAAACCCGCCATTAAGCACCCGTAAGTTGTACAAGTTCATTTGGCACTAAAGCATTTTTGATAAATAAGCGGAGAAATTCCTCTTAATTAGGAAATAGCACTGAAAATAGCTTGAATAGACGGAAAGATTCCGACTATTGGCTCAAAAAGCGTGAAAATGGTTAATTTTTCTTTGCTTAATCGGAAAAACTCCGCTTATATACCCCGAACCGAGCTCTATTCTGTAGTCTAACCGGAAAACCTCCGCTTATTTTAAATATCACTGGTTACTCACAACGTTTTTCAAAAAAAGGTAGTGCATTTTGAAACATATGGAAATTTTATTCGTATATTGTTTAAACGATTTTTTTTGGGGGTACTGAAGCTGGGAGAAGTAATATTGTATTTAATTTTATTGATCCCAATATATGCTGTACTAATTTGGAGTTATTTTTATCCAGAAGAAAGTATTTTATGAGGATAACGATGGATGTACAATGACGAACCTGAAGTATCAGACGGTGCCATTCGTTATATTAAAGTTGCCTCTTTAGTTAGTGTTGTTGTATTATCTCTTTTTTTGATTTTAATTCTTTACCAAATGTAGGGGGCAATATTCAGGGGTCTGTTCACTGAAATAAAATAAAAAAGAGTTGATGCTACTAAAATTTAGAATTTATTCTATAGCCTTTCAAAAAAAACGAGCCAATATGAAATAGAATGTAAAGCTACCATAAGCCACCCTACATAAAAAGGGTGGCTTTTTGTGTGAAGAAAAATCCTCTTCGGCCACCAGTTTGTCTATCGATGATATTTTTTTAGGTATCGACTGTCCTTTTTCGTCACTTCTTTATATATAAAGGGTGAAGGATTTGATTTTAAAAAAGACAGGAGAGTTCCAATGACCAATTTATTAATCAATGAACATCCCTTAATCGTTCTTCCATCGCTCGCAATCAAAATTGGATTAAATGAAGCAGTGGTGTTGCAGCAAATGCATTATTGGTTAGAGTCCAGCAAGCATGTGATTGAAGGGAGGAAATGGATTTATAACACGTATAAGGATTGGCAAATGCAAATGCCGTTTTGGCATGAAAATACGATTAGAAAAACGATCCTTTCACTGGAACAGAAAGGTTACTTAATCTCAGCCAACTGGAATCGGTCTAAAATCGATAAAACCAAATGGTATACGATTGATTATATAAAGCTTGCGGAAATGGAAGAAACATCGATGATAGTGACGGAGGTTTCGACTCACATTCTTGAGCCGTCCTCACAACAGGAATTGTCACTGGAGGAAACAACAATTGTACCACCAATACCAGAGATTACTACAGAGATTACTTCAAAGACTACCACAAAAGAACATATACCGTTTGCTGAAATCATTGATTACTTAAATCTGAAAACCCAAACAAACTATCGGTACAGTTCGAACAAGACGCAGGAGCTGATTCGGCCAGATGGAGAGAAGGATTTACAGTTAGGGACTTTAAGCAAGTGATTGACCTGAAGTCGGATGAATGGCGGGACCCAAAATGGAGTAAATTCCTAAGGCCAGACACTGTTTGGGAACAAGTTTGAATCGTATTTAAATCAAAAAGTCGGCAATAGAAAGTGGAGAAAGGAGGATTTCGATCTAAATGACTAAGGACGAGGTATTTGAGCTCATGTCGCTAATTGATGAGTATTATGACTGCTTCTCTCCTGACCAGCGCAAGATTAATGCCTGGTACGAGGCATTAAAGAAATCCTCCTTTGAAGAACTAAAACAGAATCTTGTTGCTTTTGCCAAGGTATCACCGGTGCCGCCAAAGGTTTCGGATCTTATCAGAAAAAAAACAGCTTCATCCAGGGATATCCCGAATGTCATGGAGACCATGGCTTTTCTATCGCGGCATGTGAAACCGGCAAAAGAGGAAGTTGTCCAGCAGGAGTTGGCAAAGATGAGAGAAATCCTGGGAATACGGAGGCGGTGAAATCAATGTTCGATCCAAGGCTTGTAAATACAGAGGCGGAGCAAGCAGCAGTTGGCGCCCTGTTTTTGGAGGATGGACTAATCAAGGATTGCACCATCACTCCTGATCAGCTTTTCTCGAGAAAATTGCGGAAGCTCCTCGCTGCCATGAAAGAGCTGGATGAAAAAGGGAAGCCAATCGATGTTATTTCGGTCGTGGAACAGATTGGTGCCAATAACCTGGAAGACATCGGCGGCATCTCCTATATTACCAAGCTGGCGGGGAGTGTTCCTACTACCGCAAATTTTCACTACTACCAGGGAATCGTCAAAGAGTATGCGAAAAAAAGACAAGCGATCGAAGCCGCAAAGATACTGATAGAAAATGCCAAAACCGATGATATCAATCAAACATTGAGGGAAGGCATTTCCCGATTAATGGAAATAGAGGATACCAATCACGAGGACCATCTCGGCGATATTAAGCTGTCATTAATAGAGTTATATTTTGATTGTGAAAAGGAAAAGGAGGAGCTGTTAGGGATTCCAACTGGATTTCAAGGGATGGATAACCTGACAGGCGGATTCCAAAAATTCGATTTCGTCATTGTCGGTGCACGTCCAAGTATGGGAAAGACAGCATTCGCATTAAATATTGCCCTGAACGCAGCGGAAAAGGACATTTGCCTATTTTTCTCACTGGAAATGCCCGTAAAACAATTGCTGAAAAGAGCTGCGAGCACAATTGGCGAAATCAGCTCAGTTAAAATGAGAAACCCGAAGCAATTTTTTGTAAAAGACGATTGGAGCCGTCTCTCACATGCGATGGGGAAGATCTCGAACAGCCAATTACATATTTTTGACCGCGTGGGAATGAATATTAACTATATTTGGTCCAAGGTAAGAAAAGTGAAGAGAGAGTACGGAGATGATAAAAGAATCCTTGTCATCATCGATTACCTTCAGTTGATTCCAGGTGAAAATAAATACCAATCGAACCGCCAAATTGAAATTAGTGAAATCAACCGAGCTCTTAAACTTATGGCAAGGGAAATGAATATTGTCGTTATGGCACTTTCGCAGCTGAGCAGGGGTGTAGAGAGCAGGCAGGATAAACGGCCGATGTTATCAGATCTGCGTGAAAGCGGACAGATTGAGCAGGATGCCGATGTTATTTCATTCCTTTACCGGGATGATTATTATCAAAGGGACGTTGAAGAAAAAGACATCGTCGAGATTATCGTCGCAAAGCAGCGAAATGGACCGATTGGGACAGTGAAGCTGGGTATTCAGAAGGAGTTTGGCAGGTTTGAGGATTATAGGTAATCATCCCTTCTGCGGAAAATCTCATTTATAACATTAAATCAATATGAGACGTTTTATCTTTCTTTTTAGGATAAATTTTAAAAAAGTCTGGAATTTTTTGTGACGAGCGGTAGAGCATTTCAGATACAGTTATACATTTATACCCGTTTTTATATAAAAAGTCCAAAATGTTATCCAAGGCTTTAACTGTTTGACAAGTCTGAGAATATTCACTTCCATGCCAATCATGAAATAGAATGATACTGCCCGGCTTTACTCCTTTTGTTATATAGTTACGCATTTGACTTACAGGAGGATCCGACCAATCACGGGTATCTTGATTCCATAATACGACTTCTTTTCCGTTTTTTATTGCGGTATTTATAATTAAATCATTATAATGGCCTCCTACGGGACGATAGAGGGACGGTGTAAAACCAGTGATCCTATGTATAATTTTATCTGTTTCTTTTATTTCTGATGATAGTTTTGCTGACGTAATATTATTATAAATATGATGGTAAGTGTGATTAGCAATTTCGTGTCCTTCTTTTACTTCCTGTTTTAAAATATCAGGAAAACGAATTACTTTATTACCAGCTACAAAAAAGGTGGCCTTAGCATCATATTTAGCTAATATTTCAAGTATTTGAGGAGTAAAAACAGGATGTGGTCCATCATCAAAAGTAAGAGCAACTAATTTTTCGTTTGTATTAACTTCCCAAATAACACGCCCGGTTTTTTCATATGCCTCCCGACTATTAGTGGAGGCATATGTAGTTGTTTGATAAGAAAACAAACTAATTAATAAAAGAATCGTAAAGAACAATATATTTTTCATCAGATGCTCTCCTCATTAATAATGGACTTATTTTATGTAGTCTTTATTAATATTATTTAATGAGAAACATATGACCGTTTTAATTAAAGTAAATAAATAAAGAAGTACTAAGCTTTCGTGAGCATTTTTTTTAACATAACTTCCTTTCCCTTAGATTTTCCTAAGAAAGGGCAGGGAATGTGACTAAAAACTCTGTTCCTATACCAATTTTACTATTGATTTTTACTGTGCCTTTCATCTCTTGGATAATACTAAAAGAAACCATTAGCCCAAGACCGGTTCCCTTTTTACCCTTGGTTGAGTAATACGGTTCGCCTAAGCGCTTCACTTGGTCAGATGTCATCCCAATACCCGTATCAGATACACTAATATTTATTTCATTACTCTTAACATATGGGTGGAGTTTAAGCGTCCCCCCATCAGGCATTGCCTCAATACAATTTTTCAAAATGTTGAGGAAACACTGTCGGAACCGGTTCCGGTCTCCTGAAATATAGCCGAATTCAGTGTTTACAGTAATAATTTCTACTGAATTCATGTTAGCCATTGGCTGCAATGTTTTAATGATTTGGTTAAGTTCCTCATTCACGAGAAATTTTTCTACTGTTTGTAAAGAGGGTTGTGCAAATGTTAAGTAATCTCTAATAACATGCTCAGCCGCATTTAATTCACTTATGGCGGTATTGATATATCTCCTTGTTGTCGCCTGAATCTCTGGATCCTCTGAAGCAAGCTGTAAAAAACCTTGTACAGCAGTTAAGGGATTTCTTACTTCATGGGAAATAGCCGCGCTCATATGACTGGCTAATTCCACTTTTTGTGCTTTCACCATCTGCTCGCGAAAAAAATCATTTTGTTTTATTTCCTCTAACAAATAAGAAAGCATACAAATTCCTATAAATTGAATCATGAATGTGATACCAACAACTTTAAGCTCGGTTAATGAGTGACCCGAAATCAAAAAGCCACCAAAGACGGAAGCGCTCATTATAGAAACAGTTGATAGACAGACGAGTATACGTTTTCTTGGACTTTGTTTTAGGAACCAAGGATGAGCAAGCCACAAAAAAATGCTTAAAGCGCCATAGAGTGGCGATATTATCCAAAAATTGCTGTCAAACCCATAAAATAGTCCTCTAAGTAGTAAAGATGAGACAACTAAAAACGGTCCATAACCATAGTAAAGCCCACCTAAAATAATAGGGATTTGTCTTAAATCGATCATAACTCCATATACTTCCGTGGAGAAGTATATGCATACCAAGACAGCAAGAAAAGGCCTATAATACATAGAACACGAGGTATGGGATCCCTATTGTATCGTTCAGACCAAAGATTAAAAATAAATAATAAAAGTATGATTAGTGAAAGATTAAAAAATAAATCTTTAGCCAATTCCACAATAGCCACCGTCCGAAATAATTGATTGTGTTTAGTTTATTATTTAATTATAGACTCAACAGGATATTGTTGTAATTAAAAATATTAAACAATTTAAAAAATTTCCTCTTTGTCCATTCATCAGCGCAACATCAACGCTGCACGGCAGAAAATGAAAAGGTCAATATGCCGTCAATACTGGTATGGGTGGGAAAAGTAGGTCGCGAAACGGGTGTTTAATTGCCCATCCAATAGTCTTATTACATCCAACACGGTGCAGCACAGACTGTCGCTTCCTTTATGAAGCACTAATGGTAGATTTCTGAATGTTGCACCATCCTACAACTGAACTCACCAAAGAAATATGGAGATGCGCTTTTTTATTTTAGAAGACAGTACAAGCTAAAAGAGCGCCATCTATTTGAGGAAAGGGTATAATAAATTGGAAGAAGCCGACATTAAAAAGTGATGCATTAAGTTGAAATTAAAAAAGTACATAAAAATGAGTCCAAGTTATAAAAAATACAAAGACAAAAGAAGGGAAGGAGATACGATGGCAAAAGAAATTAAAGAATCTGGATGGAACTTAGACAATAGCTATGCCCGTTTACCAGAGCTATTTTTCACCAGTCAGAACACGAACCCTGTACAGTCACCAGAGTTAATCATTTTAAATAAACCGGTGGCGGAAAACCTGGGGTTGAACGCCGAGGCTCTTCAAAGCAAAGCTGGCGCCGAAGTATTTGCAGGCAACTGGATTCCAGAAGGCGCTGTGCCTATTGCTCAAGCATATGCCGGGCATCAATTCGGACATTTAAACATGTTAGGGGACGGGCGTGCTTTGCTGCTTGGCGAACAGATCACCCCGACAGGTGAACGGTTTGATATCCAGCTCAAGGGCTCAGGCAGAACGAGATACTCCCGAGGTGGGGATGGCCGGGCGGCACTTGGACCGATGCTGCGCGAATACATCATTAGTGAAGCCATGTATGCGCTTGGTATTCCTACTACCCGCAGTCTGGCTGTGGTGACAACTGGTGAGCCAGTTTTCCGCGAAACCGAACTGCCCGGTGCCATTTTAACCCGCGTAGCTGCCAGCCACATCCGTGTTGGAACCTTTCAATTCGCAGCAGGAGCGGGCACTGAGGAAGACCTTCGGACGTTGGCTGACTATACAATTAAGCGCCATTATCCAGACATTAAACACGATGAAAATCGATATCGTTCATTGCTTCAAAAAGTGATCAAGCGACAGGCAGCCCTGATTGCCAAATGGCAGCTGGTTGGCTTTATTCACGGGGTGATGAACACCGACAATATGACCATAAGTGGAGAAACCATCGATTATGGCCCGTGTGCTTTTATGGATGCCTATGATCCGGCAACGGTGTTCAGTTCCATTGATGTTCAGGCCGCTATGCCTATGGCAATCAGCCGAATATTGGAGGGTGGAATCTCTCTAGATTTGCTGAAACCCTATTGCCCCTCCTGCATGATAATCAGGAGGAGGCTGTCAAAATAGCCCAGCATGAAATTTCAGGTTATATGGAGCTGTATCGTCGTCACTGGCTCGCGGGAATGAGAGCAAAACTGGGGATTTTTAACGAAGAAACAGAGGATGATTCCCTTATTGAAGAACTCCTTAGTTTGATGCAAAAACATGGTGCGGACTATACGAATACCTTCCGTGCCTTAACGATGGCTAAACCGGAGGATACGGCATTGTTCGGTAAAGAGGAATTTACTCAATGGTATGAAAAGTGGAAGGCGAGACAAGAAAGGCAGGAGGAATCGACAGAATCCTCCCACCAGTTGATGCGAAACAGCAATCCTGCAATCATCCCTAGGAACCACCGAGTAGAGGCCGCACTGGAAGCTGCCGTAGAACAGGGAAACTATAGTGTGATGGAGAAGCTTCTTGAAGTTCTTTCAAAACCATACGCTTATCTTCCTGAACAAGATGAATACTGTACAACGCCTGAGCCATCAAATCGCCCTTATCGCACATTTTGCGGTACATGATTTAGAGCTAGAAAAAGCTATCTGGTGTACAACCGGTTTCTGCCAGTGCCATCGCTGCCGAACGTCCGAATGCAGAAATTCCAAGAGCGTTAACAGAAGATGAAATATTCGACTTAATCGAAGACTTTAAAAAAGCGACTGAACGTGCAATTAAAGCTGGATTTGATGGGGTAGAAATTCATGGAGCAAACACCTATATAATCCAACAATTTTTCTCTCCACACTAAAACCGTCGTGAGGACCAATGGGGAGGAAGTTTAGAGAAACGATATAATTTCATTAACCAATTAGTTGATGCTGTTACTGAGGTCGTGGATAATTCAAATGTTCAAGATTTTATTTTGGGATATCGTTTATCTCCAGAAGAATATGAAGAACCTGGAATAAAAATGTCAGATACCCTTTATCTTGTTGATAAATTAGCTGATAAAAAGTTAGACTATTTGCATATATCATTGGGTGACTTTAAGCGAGTATCTGTATCTGAAGATTATAAAGAAAAATCTATTATGCAATATGTTCATGAGAAAATAAATGGACGTGTACCTTTAATTGGTGTTGGTGATATTCGTACTAAACAGGATGCAGAAGATACATTGACAAACGCTGAAATAGTGGCCGTAGGGCGCTCTCTCATCATTGACCCTCATTGGACAAGTAAAGTGCTGGAGGGAAAAGATGATACGATCAAAAGAGTACTAGTTGATCAAGATAGAGAAGAACTCATGATAGGGAATGGGATTGTAGATTTCCTGAGTATTATGATGCCTGATCGATTACGCTAAACCAAATTCAATAAAAGCGCGGGTCACAAGTAAGTTGGTTACATTCTTGAAAATACAGCTAACGGGAGTATTAACGGTTGATTAACTTTTTACATGGTTGTGACGAACGTAGAAAGTTTACGTTCGTCACGATATTCTAGAAAAATCATATCGTACGGCGTCATTTCTATGTTAGAGTACGTTAAATGTATAAGGAATGTGTTATTTTTTAGAAAGGGACGATGATGAAATGGTTACAGAAATCCAACTAAATGATACTAAAATTAAAATCACACAATATGATGAAAAAAAGATAGAAGGTAAAACTCAGATATCGTTAACTTTTAATGTTACAAGTGACGACTACCATGACATAGCAACGTTACTTTACAAAGGAACATTTGATGTAATCGTACCCGAGAGACATCTTGAGTTCCGCGGAACGATTCAAGAATATTCAACATCAATTACGAATCTATACGGAAAAGGGCAAATTGGTGAATATAAACTGACTTTGAAAGAAGCGGAATAATAGAAAAGGGGATTTTCATCTTATGAAATTAAGCATTTTAGATCAGTCTCCCATTTCAACTAATCAAACGGCAAATGAAGCATTACAGGAATCAATGAATCTCGCACGCATAGGGGAGACATTAGGATATTCACGTTATTGGATTGCTGAACATCATGCAATGCCAGGGCTTGCATGCTCCGCGCCCGAGGTAATGTTAGGGTATATTGGGGCAAATACAAAAAATATACGAATTGGCTCTGGAGCAGTTTTATTGCCATACTATAAGCCGTATAAAGTAGCAGAAACCTATCACATGTTATCCACTCTATTTCCTAATCGAATTGATGTAGGGATTGGAAGGGCACCGGGTGGTCCTGCTGAAGCATCAAATGCATTATCGGATAACTATTTGCAACATGTCTATAAAATGCCTGATTTAGTAAATGAATTAATTAAATACATAGATAATGAAGGGACCGTATTAGAGGCTTCTCCGTTACCTCAAATTAGTCCTGATCTATGGATGTTAGGTACAAGTAGAAAAAGTGGAAATTTTGCGGCGGAAAACGGTTTAGCCTATAGTTTCGGACAATTTATGAGTGATGAAAACGGAGCAGAAATCGTCCAACAATATCGTCAGTCATTTCAACCAAGAAAAAAAGGACAAAAACCATACGTCATTATGGCTTTATCAGTAATATGTGCAGAAACTACTCAAAAAGCAGAAGAAATTGCTTTAAGTTCAATTGTTTGGAAACTACAAAATGAGAGTATGGAAGGAAACAAAGGAGTTCCTTCTGTTGATGAGGCGAAAAAAATTCTATTAAATCTCCGTAATCAAAAGTCTATTGAAAGAATAAAAAAGAAAATGATTATAGGTACTCCTAATGAGGTGAAAAGTAAAATATTAGAAATTCAATCTCATGTATTAGCAGATGAAATCATGATTGTAACTATCACTTATTCATCAAAGGATAAGCATCAATCATATCGACTAATCGCAGAACAATTTATTAAATGAAAAAGTTAAGATTTAAAGGAGGAAATTGTCATGAACAGACTACAAGGAAAAACAGTGATCATCACTGGTCCAGCACTGGAATAGGGGCTACTATTGCTAAGGAAATAGCCGTGGAGGGAGCAAACGATTGATGTAAATATTAAAGGTGTGCTTTATGGCATTCATGCTGTATTGCCATCTATGCTGAGCCGCTCAACAGGCCATATTATTAATATTGCTTCGGTTGCTGGACTTGAAGTTTCAAAAACAAGTACCGTCTATAGTGCTACAAAGTACGCTGTTCGGGCTATTTCCATGGGATTAGAAAAGGAACTTGCCAAAACAGGTGTAAGAATAACGAATATATCACCAGGGATGGTAGATACAGACTTGAACAACAATTACGACTGGAATGATCGTAAAATACATGATGCAGTTGATATTGCAAAGGCTGTTGTCTATGCAATTACCCAACCTGAATATATGAATGTCAATGAAATTACCATTCGTTCAGTGTAAATTGAGGGAGCGTTCCAGTTTTTGTTGCAAATAAAGGGTGGTAAATGCTCTTCTGTTCTAAAGAGGTCTTACCAGAGTACTGCCGACATCGCTCAGATATTATATAATTAGGGATCTATCTGAAAGTGAAAACCTTGATTTTTCTATGTTAAGAGAAAAATCAAGGTTTTATTTATATCTGGAGGGGGTGAATGGGTAGGGTATGAAGAGCATCAGGACAAACAATGGTTTAAAATTGACCGCGATGAGTTTTCAGAAATTTCCGATAAACAAAGTGTTATGGGAATTCCACCTTTATTAGTTTTTAAAAACGGTGAAAAGCTTGCGCATTTGCATAGTGCGAACGCCAAAACTGCAGAAGCAGTGAAAGAATTCTTAAACAAACTATAATAGATTTCTTTGGGAATATAGGAACCTTTTGGCTTTGAAGTAAAGTTCGATAATTTTGAAAGTCTGATCAAAAGTCCTGAATGGATAGGGAGGATTTTTACTTATTCAGCAAACCAGCCAATAGTTGAAGTAACTTTTCACCAAATAACCCTAAATTATTGTAATTATGTACAATGTCACTCTTATTTTTTGAGTTTTTTTCCATATTATACACTCAGCTCTTAGCTCTAATTTTTGTGAAAAAATCATTAACAACATAGAAAAAATGATCATGGGATGAAAGTTAGGATTAAAGATTCAGAAAACATTCAAATTTCGGTCAATATCAACTATGTGATTTGTTAACATTGCAAGGTTTTTAAGAAATATAACCTGTTTACTTGCCAACTTTTTATAGAGTGTGTTAAACACCCACTCGTACCGAACGGTAGGTACTAATTAAAATGTAAAAAATGTTCTTCTTGTTTTTTAACGAAGTGTTTGCGATAACCATAGAGTAAAAATGTACGAGAATAGGCAAGATATTTATGCAGTTAATTTATTTGAAGGAGTGTTAATTATGGCTGATATGAAAATAAAAGTGAATGCTATTTGGGATGGTGGGGTAACAGGGAATGGAACCCTTAAAGCGGAGTATCTGGATACAAAAATCGCTATTCCAACATCATTAGGTGGTAGTGGTAACGGAGCAAATCCAAAAGAGGTTCTCGTTGCTTCTGTAACAACTTGTTATGCAGCAACACTAACATTTGTGCTTGAAAGCAGAAAACTTCCTGTGGCGGAACTTACAGTGAACTCTGAGGCAAGTATATCTGATAATGAGTTTAAAATTATCCATTATCCTCACATCGTTTTATCTGCTGGCGCTCCAGAAGAACAAATTCAATCTGCACAAAGAGCGATAGAAGCAGCAGATAAAGGGTGCGATGTAGGAAATATATTGAAAAAAGCAGATGTTAAAATTGAAGTTCAAGGTAAAGTTACTGTGAAATGATATGATTCACCCAAAGATGTAGATGTTAATTTTTAAAATTTTCAAGTATAAAGGTTCTTTTAAAATTAAGGCGGAGGTTCTGATTTAGTTTTACAACTTCGTAAACGTGGCATTAACACGGTTATTATTGGAGGAATGAATGCAAACCTATGTGTTGACTCCCATATGCGTGAATTAGTAGAACAAGGCTTCGACGTTTATATCGTGAGTGATGCAACAGCTGCTCCTGGTAAAGATGCATTCAATGCAGGAATTGTAAACTTTGGATTCGTTTCAAGTGGTGTTTGGACAACTCAAGAAGCCATCGAGAAATTAAACTCTTTATTCGGTTACGGTAAACGCTCCAAATAGTTGAAGTCGGATATCATCCTGTTTAAGTTGATATCCGACTTTTTGTTTTTCGAAGAATAACACATTAAATAAAGTACACGATTTAACAAAATTAGATAAAGATTGAGGGTATTAGGTATGCCAATTGAAAGGAAAAATACCATTACATTTGGTGGGAAACCTGTAACTCTTATCAGTCAAGAATTAAAAGTTGGAGACATAGATTCTGATTTCCTTGCACTTTCAGAAAATTTACAGCCATATTCATTGAATGACGACAAAGGAAGCGTTCGTTTGATTAGTGTGATCGCTTCTATAAATGCAGCTGCAGGTATTTGCGATATGCAAACTCGGAGCTTTAATGAGGAAGTTGCAAAATGGATAACGTAGAATTTCTCTCTGTACGCGTAGATTTACCATTTGCTTTATCTCGCTGGCGTAAAGCAGCCGGTCTTGTGAAAGTAAAGATGCTGCCTGACCACCGTGAACTTTCCTTTGGTGAAGCCCTGGGCGTAGCGATAAAAGAACTTCGTTTGCTAGCGCGTGCAATCTTTGTTCTTGATAAAAACAATAAAGTAACATATGTGGAATACGTAACTGAAGCGACAAACCATCCGGATTATGCCAAAGCAGTCGTAGCAGTAAAAAATGCTGCAGATCAATCATCACTTTTTTGTTCAAATTTATTCATTCTGGGGTGTCAGGCACCCATCGTGGACAATTGTCCTTTGGAGGTGCCTGACACCTATTTATTTGTTGAGGACAAAACACCACCAATAAATGCGGAAACTGCCTTTAATAAGACTACTTAATAAAACCACATGAGCAAGATAAAGGGACAGCAACTGTGAGATACCGCTTCTAGATATTGTGAAAAAATCATAGGTCACCAGAAAACTATTGTTACAACCCTATGAAACAAGTAAAAACAGTCCCCGCCAAGGGAAGTATTTCCAGTGTTACCATAAGTTATTGTTGATATAATTTTGGTGTAATCGGTTATTTTTAACAGAAATAGGGGGAACTTCACACAAGATGAAAAACAGGGTCATTCTATTTGTTCTGGCAATTTTTTTCTTTTCCAGTACGTTGGGTTCATGGGAAGGGGCGGCCAGTACATACACACCAGACCAGCTGGTAGGTAAATCTGAAGCCTATGCCAGGCAGCTATCAATTCTTATAAACTATGAAAAAAGCAAAACGGTCAAGGCTGTTTCCACAACATTCATGACCAGTACCAAAACGGGCATAGCCAATGCCGCTACAGCAGTTAAAAAAATGAAAAGCAGTACAACCCGCAAAAAGCTTGAAACACGCATAAATAACGTCCAATTGGTTTATAGTAGGGCGGTTTCCTATAATAATTCAATTGGTGTCGGCGAAAGACTAAAGATTAAGTCGCAAACACTTTTGGCCGCTTATGCAAAAAGTCCTTCCAGTGATGCAACCAACTTGTCATATCGCACGTTACAAGATGAATTAGGCAAGTTTGCGAGATCGCTAGGATTGGTTTACGGCAAATCAACCCGCGATGCGATTTCGAAAAAATACAAAGGCCCTGCGGAAAGCAGCTTAAGTCAAACAAAGACAGCCGCCGTTTTAAAAGGGGAAATGAACCTTCTTACAACGGCGTTTAAATCAGGCAAGAATGAAACGATTTTTGGCCAGGTAGACCGTTTTAACGCACAGCTGGGAAAAGCAAAGAGCAATCCGGTTTTATACAATGCCTTTGCCAGCTCCTATGAGGACCTTTTAAAAGAAAAAGGATTATCAGCGAATGGTGTGCCTACCATCATTCTTAAGAAAATCATTGCCAATGAAAACAGTGTCGTTTACCTCGAGGTTTATGATAAAAACGGTGAGCCGATGAGCCAGGGCAGCGGTTTTATCGTGGGCAAAAGCACAATCCTGACAAACTTCCACGTCATCCAAGACGGATACAGCGTTGTTGCGTATAACAATGACGGGAAGGCGATTGCCATCAATGGGGTCGTGAAATACGATGAAGACACAGATCTTGCCTTGCTGGGCACGACAGCGGATCTTACGCTTCCAAGCCTTCAAATCGGCCATATCGATTATCTAGAAAAAGGGGATCCAATTGTAACAATCGGAAGCCCTGAAGGCCTCGTGAATACGGTTTCGACTGGAATCATCAGTAACTTGCATAAGATGACAGACAACGGTAAAACGGTGAACCTGATCCAAATTACGGCGCCTATCACGCACGGAAGTTCTGGCGGAGCGCTGTTCAATGAGTATGGAGAGGTAATCGGGGTGACTTCAGCTGGCTTTGAAAGCGGCAATCTGAATTTTGCTGTCGGGATCAATCATGCAGAAGCGTGGATCCAGTCGTATGGAAACATTTCTGCATCAAAATTAACTTTTATCCCTTATGAATCATTGCCTCCTTCAGAGGATGATGGGACGGTTACTGAACCTCCTACTACACCTGTCGAGCCCGAGCCAAAGGGCCGTTCCCAAACAGCACCGATAAATTAGTATTGGGTGCGAATCTGCGGGACGCAGTAATGAATCCGGATAAACCAATCATTTACGCCCTATCAGATGGTAAGGATATTATCGAACTTAACCTGGAGACAAAGCAGACAAGGAAAATCACCTTAAACCTTGCACCTGAACGAATCTTTTTTGCCAATAACGAGCTGTATGTGACCCTTCCGAAGGGCCAGCACAGCGCTTACTGGGAAGTTGAAAAACAGGAAGGCGCGTTCGCGGTAATCAATGCTGATACCATGACACTAGTCGATCAGGTCGACATCACGATGGATCCGTTTGATATTGTCGCAGATTCAGAGTCTATTTATCTATCAAGCGCTTCCGGTCAGTGGACGGACATGAAGGTCTTTTCGCGAAAATCGCTTCTTGAAACAGCAGATGTTCCGCGCGTTTATGAAGGATTATCATTGGAAATAGACCCTGAGGGCAAAAAGGTGTTTGCCCTTAATACTCAGCTCTCTCCACGGTATTTAGAAACCTTCCAGTTTAAGGATGGAAAGAGTGCCGGACATTATGAATCACGGGATAGCCAATACCCATTTGAAGTGAATATGAGCCTCTCTCCGGATGGGCAGTATCTATTCAATGGGTCAGGGGTCGTATACAATGCGAGTGGTTTATATTACCTGGCCAAGCTCCCTCAAAACTTTGAGGAGATTGCGTTTGATGTAAAAAATAACCGCTTTTATACCAGCTCGAAAAAAGGGCTGGAGGTGTATGATTATTCAACTTTTGCAAAATTGAAGCATTATGACCTTCAGCACGGAATTGATCAAATGTTCGTCCGGGATAATGCATTAGTTGTTGTCTATAAAGACGCATCAGGAACATTGCCGAAGCAGGCCATTAAAAAATATCCATTAAGTGCAGATGGGCTTCTGACAATGCCACCTGCTGACGCACCACCAGCAGACACTTCAGCTGAGCCTGAGCAATTCGTTCCCGTATTATCAGCCGGGGTTTCCTTACCAAAAGTTCCTGTCACGACAGACAAAACGATTTTGCCAGTTGATATGAAAAAAGAAATACTTAACCCGGAGAAACCGGTATTGTACGGCCTTTCTACCAGCGGAAAAGATTTAGTGGAATACAATCTTTCCACCAGCCAAACACGAAAGGTAACGTTTGCCTATCCGCCTGACAAACTGTTTTTTGCCAATAATGAACTATACGTCTCGCTGAAAAAGCAAACAAATTTTAATTACGGCCAAGCCTCTATAGGTGCTTTTGCGGTTGTGGATGCAGATACCTTCACGCTGAAGAAACAGGTCGATATCGCGCTTGACCCTGCGGATATCGTAGCGGATGCAGGCTATATCTATATCTCAGATGGCGGTGCGTCAAGCTGGACGAATTTAAAAGCATATTCCCTCATGACGTACGAAGAAACAGGAAGCTTCGGCTCTGTTTTAAGAGGCTCAACCCTTGCGATCCACCCAGACGGAGGCAAGGTATATGCGACAGATAGCGGTACAAGTCCTAGAGATATTCAGATGTATCAGTTCATCGATGGAAAAAATACCGCTACGTATGATTCACCGTACCACGGAGACTATCCGTTCACCGTAAATATGAAGGTGTCACCCGATGGAAAATTTATCTTCAATGGAAGCGGAGTCGTTCTCCAAACGGGTTCGATACGCGGTGAAGATATGAAATACGTAACAAAGCTTTATAATCCTTTCGAAGAGATCGCTTTTGATTTGAGCCATAACCGTGTTTACACAAGCACGAAGAAAGGCCTCGACATCTATGATTATTCTACCTTTGAAAGAATCAAGCATTATGAGCTGCCGTACGACATCGACTATATGGCAGTCCAGGACAATAACCTGGTCGTCACATACAGAGAAGCAGCAACTGGAATTCTTCCTAAAAAGACAATCGTAAAGTATCCGTTAACAGATGATGGCGTCTTGACGATGAAAGAACAATAAATGATGTAGGTACAAAAGTAATTAGTTCATTTTTGTGTAGAAACATTGTAAATAGCATACGAATTAGCATACCAATTAACATACGAATTGGTATGCTTTTTTTCGTTGGTCTAACAATATTTTTAACGAAAACAAGTACTTGACAATAGCCAATCTCATTGCCCGAATTAGGGTGTTAATTTTATTGTTAATTGCTAAGTTATTCCTAATTTAGTTTTGAAATAGAGAAAGGTAAATGCCATTTTATGTTAAAATAAAAATAAATTTTGAAAATTTATACTCAAGCTAGGAGGGGGATAATGCATAAGTCATTTCTCATTTTGTTAGCAGCAATAATAATATTATTTTCTGGTTGCTCAAACAAGCAAACAAACCAAATAAAAATTGACAGCCAGAATGTAAAAGACATTGAAATATCAGTCCCTATAAATAATGGAACACAACTATTAACTAAGAAGTTAACAAACAACGATGCAAAACAAGAAATATTTATTGATGCAATAAATAATGCAAAAAAACTTAAGGAAGATGAACCTTTTCCGAAATGCGGTTCTGGGTTAAATGTTAAATTCAATTTTATTGATGAAAAGGAACAAGTTTACAACCTTATACTTCTTGAAAACGGGGAGGGATATCTATCATATGGAGATGGTCTAGATAATAGGTATAAACTAATCAAGAACTCTATTAAGCAAATAAATAGCTTTATAGAACAAAAAGAATTCATTTTGATACTTAATAACCTAATTGAAACCCGTTGTTGAGGGGCTGTTTAATAAAGGTCGTTTTATTTTAGTAACTTGATGGCAGGTTAATTCAATGAAAACTATACAATAAAGTCAAAACGCTTGGGGTTCCTTAAACTGCCCAAGCGTTTTTATATGCAAATTATTTTGTTATTTTAACTGTTATTTACGCTGCTAATTTGTGTGGAAATTACACACCGATTTTACTTTTTCTCCATCGGAACTACTTACTTTAATAGACAGGTGCTTTTTTTTGAAAAAAAACTGTCATGTACCTGTCCTTTTCATCTGGATCCGTATATATAAACAGTGAAGACATGACCTGATGAACAGACCAAAATGAATCTTTTTCAGGGAATGTAATAAAATCAAAGGAGCAAAATGATGAACAAATTAATTATCCATGAGAACCCAGTACTGTTGTTAATACCATCACTCGCACTGAAAATCGGTTTACATGAAGCGGTTATCCTGCAGCAAATCCACTATCGTCTTCAGTCAAGCAAGAATTTCATTGAGGGGAAGAAATGGATTTACAATACATATAAGGAATGGCAAAGCCAAGTACCGTTCTGGTCGGAAAGCACCATTAAAAGAACAATCTACTCACTGGAAGAAAAGGGACTTCTCATTTCCGCCAATTGGAACCAATTAAAGATGGACAAGACCAAATGGTATACCATCGATTATTCTGTGCTGGAAGAACTGGATGTGGATTTCAATCAAAGTGAATCTAGCTTAGAAGAAATGGATTTGCCGATGGAAGCGGATTTGTCTATAGACGATGTTGATATAGAAGAAGCGTTACCCAAAGATTTTTAAAGAGGAAAATTTACCATTCTGTCGAAATTGTAAATTACGTGAATAACAGAATTAGGCCAAACAATTAGCTTATATGGGTTCGTTTCATGCCTTTCGTTAAGAGCTAAGAGTATAATAGATTTATTCATGTGTATTTCTCTTAAATAAGACTGCAAGTGCTGTCATTCGTAGCTAGGGAGGAATGAAATGTGACGGTTGCTACTATTTTAATTCCTGGAATGCGGGGAACTAAGCTTGTTAATACGAATACACTGGATTTCGATACGATATGGTCAACTGTACAAAGCAAGTATGAGACGATTTATGACCTTGCATTGAAGCAGGATAGCCGTTTTGAAGTAAACCCCAAATCAATTATTGAGCGGAGCGATGTTGAAGATCTAGCTTATCGTCAATCGGTACACATTATTGAAACAAAGACGAAATCGCCCGTTTATATTTTTGGCTATGACTGGAGGAAATCCTCGGCAGATACAGCCAGGCGCTTAGCTGATTATATTGAATTTCTAAAAGAAAAACTTTCTGTAAAATCATTTAACTTTATTGCCCATAGCATGGGGGCAACCATTTTCAGCTGTTATTTGAAGCAGTTACAAGGGAATTATGATGTCATTGAACATGCTGTTTTGGCTGCATGTCCCTTTAAGGGGTCCGTTAGAGCGCTGATTGCTCTTATAGTAGGAGAGGGGGGGTTTCGGGATCCACTGTTCAATTCAAATGATGAATTTCGGAAAATTGCCCGTACGTTCCCTTCTGTTTACGAGATGTGTCCCACTTATCCGAATGCTGTTTCATTTGAAAACCAACCTGGTTTCGACCTTTTTAATCCTGACCATTGGCAATCAAACATTGGGGATGATGACAGGGAAATGTTCTTGGAAAGGATCAATGGGATGAAAAAATTTCAGGATCCTCAAAATCCATCCATGATGAATTTAGGTGAACTTCCTGAAGAGGTTAAGAAAAAGTTTTTAATCCTTGCAGGAGAAGGTGAAATTACCAAAACAAACGTCATCGTTCAGCCTCTTAGCCCGGATGGGCGTGCGGAAAATTTCTTTAACTTTGATTCTACAGATTCAGAGGGAAATGGCGATGGGGTGGTTCCACTGGAAAGTGCAGCCATCTATAAAGATACTATTCTAACACTGGCTGTGAAGAAGAAGTGGACTGACCTGGAAATGCATCCTCTTTTCTTGAACGATGGTAGAGTACAAACCCTAATTACAAGATTTTTTTCAGAAACAGTCACAGACTTTCCCAAAGGTACCCCCTGGTGGTCCGTCCTCGATGGTTCTATCAGACATGTGAAATAGGAAAATTAATGAATGAAAGGGCAGTGCTGAGGAAGCACTGTCTTTTTATTGTCATCGAAATAGATATGCAACTCCTGTCTTGTTTTAGTTATCAGAGGATATACAAATTTGGCTTGAGAAGAATAAATGAAGATATATAATAATGCCTGTAATTATTAAGGCAAGACCATTCCCGCATCTTAATGGTTGGCTAATTTGTGAATTTGATAATGGGGAAAACGACTTATAGATAATTAGCCATTCATGAAATGGATTCTTGAGAAATTGTAGAATCCTAAAGAATACAGGAAGGTTTGTATTGATGGAGAAGCTGTCACTGTTGCATGGCCACCAGACCTCCTTATTGACCAGATAAATTATATACTCGTGTCCATAGAAATAAACTAGATTGAAAACCTTTGTAAAGCGAATATTGATTTGTAAAAGTGTGGAGAATGGAAAGATATAAATAATTCGGGTGGTACCTAAACACAGTAATTACAAAAGCTATCCAATTGGGTAGCTTTTTGTTATTTAATTAAGATACAAGTGAAAAGATTTAGATACGCCTCAGAATATGGTTTATCCTATTTTATAAAAACTATGGAGATATTTGGTGGTTCTTGTTATTATTTCTAAAGGGCATCTTTTTAATCTTTAATAGAGGAATGAGAGATTTGAATGTTATAAATTTCAGTATGGAAACTTCAAAAAAACGGAGTTCCCCACATTCAGTAAAGGATACATTAATAAAATATTTCCAAAGAGAAAAGGGGTTTAATTACAAAGATGAAGTAGTTAATGAATGGGAAAAACAAGCAGAGTACATAAGAAGTTTATTTCACAGTAATACGGTTATAGCCATGTTTTGGAAAAGTAAGATTCAATATTTTTTATTTGAAACACTTGATAATAATGATACTAATAATATATCCCTTGAAATTCTAATGATTTCACATGAGATTGATGTGGATAAATCAATCAATACTGTAATTAAAGATATTATTAATAAATTTATTAGTATAGAAATAGACGCTAAACCCCTTACAAACGAACACATAAAAATATATCCTGTAATAGATGAAGATATTGTGGACTATAAATATAGTATAAACGCTCTACTTAAAAGGGGATTTATTTTAGATGGTAATGACGCTAAAACGTTAAGTATTCTTGGTGCAATTGTCATTATTTCTATCTTTTTATCATTTCGCAGCAATGATTATTTTAAAAATATGGGGTTCTCTTTATTGGGTTCTGCATTTATTAGTATTATTGCATCAATTTCATTTAAATTTAAACGGAATTATATACTTACTATTAAAGGCATTAATGATTTAATCAATATTAATCCCCACTTGCAACCTACTCTAACTGATAAGGAAGAAGTATCGGGATCTAATAAAACACAGGAAGTTGTCAAGGATGTCCCTCTAAAAAATCCAAATATTGAATTGCCTAAGAAGAAGGTGGGTATAAATGTATAAAATTCCCTACATAAGAATTAAACAAAGATCTGAAACATTTTTTGTTTCAAAAATTAATGTATCAGAAATCTCACATAGAATAGATTTTCATTTTAGGGATCCCTATTCTGAAAATGAGAATGTTAATGATGTATTCACATACAACAAATATGTTGAAGAATTAAAGAAACAGGGAATCCATGTTAGTAGAAGTGAAGATGGAATTCAGAGAAGATTGCAGTTAAACAGGATAAAAGATATAGAAAATTATCTTATTTCTGATGAAAGTAATTTTTTCCCTTCATCAATATTGTTATCTATTGATGTATCTGATTTGGACTCATTTGATGAAGAATATGTAAAGTATGAAGAAAGTGAGATGGGATACTTTTCATTACCTGAGAATGTAAGATTTACCATAATTGATGGGCAGCATAGATTAGCTGGATTGTTATCAGCAGAAAGAGTGGTAAAAGAATTCGAATTGCCGGCTGTAATTTTATTTAATGTATCACGATCTACTGCAGCAAAGTTATTTTCAGATATAAATGGGAAACAAAAACCAGTAAACAGATCACTAGTATATGATTTATATAGTGAAATTGACACATTTAAGCCAGAAGAATTAAAAATGTATAATCAAATATGTCAGAAGTTTTATTCTGATCCAAAATCTCCATTATATAAACAAATAAAAATGCTAGGAATTGGAGAAGGTGCTATTTCCCAAGCGTTTTTTATTGATTATTGTATTACTAGTATTAAATATACTGATTTAAATGATATTCAAGATATTTATTCACAATTATTTTATTATTTTAAAGCGTTTCAATATGTTTTTCCTGAGGATTGGCCTGTTAAAGAGGATTTCCTTGATAATGAGGATTTAATGGAGTATTCAAGATATGTATTAAAAGTAAGGAATAGTCAATTAGTAAAAACAAATGGTTTTGGTGCAATAATGCAATTATTTCCTAAAGTCTATAAATTCACCTCTGGTGGGTTCCAAGATTACTTAAATATAATTGAAAAGCTAAGAGGACAGATTACTTGGGTTGCTGAACCAGGGTCGCCTACAGGGACGGGCAAAGCGTTTCAAAAAAGAATAAAGAAAAACTTAGAAGAAATATTGGGGCTTTAGAGGTAGTGAAAGTAAATAGATTAATAACCTTTGCAAAGACTATATTTTAAAACGAGAGTTCAGGGATGTCCCCTGCTCTCGTTTTTTATTATTACATAAAATCACTCGTCAAAGGTTATGTTCGTTTTTACGATTAAATTGACCGGTGGATTATATACACCCTCAAGTTTTTAATTCTAGTTAACCAGCAATATACCTGGACAATGGTAATATTCTAGTAATATCCTGATCAAAGATTAATTCTTTGATAGTTTGCAAATTGACAAAGTGCCATTTTTTGGGAATATCTGATTAACAAATATATATAAAGTGGTGTTTGTTTTATTGTATTGGCAATGGATGTATTCACCTTATGAAGATTTTGAAAACTTATACATGTGTCGCTAGGGATGAATGTTTTGGCTGTTGCTACTATATTAACTCAAGGAATGCAGGGAACGAAGCTTGTTAATACGAACACACTGGATTTTGTTACGATATGGTCAACCATCAGAAAAAGTTTCTAATCCTTGCAGGAGAAGGTGAAATAACCAAAACAAAAGTCATCGTTCAGCCTCTTAGCCCGGATGGCCGGGCGGAGAATTTCTTTAACTTTGATTCTACAGGTTCAGATGGAAATGGCGATGGGGTGGTGCCAATAGAAAGTGCGGCCATCTATAAAGATACCATTCTTACACTGGCTGTGAAGAAGAAGTGGACTGACCTGGAAATGCATCCTCTTTTCATGAACGATGGTAGAGTACAAACCCTGATTACACGATTTTTTTCAGATACAGTAACAGACTTTCCCAAAGGTTCTCCCTGGTGGTCCGTACTCGATGGTTCTATCAGACAAGTGAAGTAGGAAAATTAATGAATGAAAGGGCAGTGCTGAGAAAGCACTGTCTTTTTCTTTTCCTCACACAAGTTATACAACGTCTCGAATACGATTTGAAAATTTTTGTCTAATTATGTCAAATTCATGAATATTACACTTGAAAGTTATTTTAAAATACTAAATATTATAGGCAATTATACCCGGTAGGGATATAATGGGGGCAAGGTGGAAAAATTGGGAATTTATTTCATGTTAACGCTTACAAAATTTGCGAAGATAGCATAAATAATGAGGACCAATCTGGAAATTTTTCTATCGGTAAGTATGAAGATAATCAATTATAGGAGGAGGGAATGAATTAAGTAAATAAATAAAAAACCCATGAGCGATTTGATGTCCTGGCAGACAGCGCCCATGAGTCCTGAAAGTTGGGTATGCCAACTCTTTGTAGTTAGTATACCCTTTTTCCAAGAAAAATCAATGAATATTAATTCAGTAGGGGGAAAAGGAAAATGTTTAAAATTAATAGTTATATAATCAATCAGCGGCTGAATTTATTAATGGGTGAATATGACCAATACGGAAAGCTATGTACAAGAGTCTGGGAAGTGGACAAATCATTCCTTGTTGATATGCCGCCACTTGAAGTACTGGACAAATCACTAAAATTTATAAATTCTAATTTAAAAGCTGCCACCATAAGTGCTAAATCGATCGTTGATAACAAAAGCATGTGTCCAATTTGCAGTAAATCCTTTTCATGAAATCATTCTATTTCCGCATTTAGCCCCTAGCAACGAGGAATGTATCTGGTTTAATGAGATTCAAATCAAAAATACGCTGTCTGTGTATAGGAAAACAAAAGTTATTTTTCATAACGGGAATTCGATCATGATTGATGCAAGACTTACCCCTTTTAACAGTAAAATCCAAACAGCTAACCAGCTAAGGGAGATCACTTCGAGCAGGCTGCGGTTTCCCGGAATGGTGTTTCTTGATACCAAGAACAGTCATGAAATTACAAAGGAAACAAACGGCAGATATAATTTTAAGGCACTAGAGGAAGAAGAAAAACAATAGAAATGGTAAGGAGCAGCGGTGCAAGCCAGCTGCTATTTTTATATGTTCATTTTTAAAAAAAGGACATCTCATTTGAAATCCATAGTGAATCTGTACCAAATCATATAAAATCATCAAAAAAATGAAATTTCATTTGAATTTACCTCATTTAGAAGAATAATACCCGCGAAATACGAAATGGAGCCGTTCGATTAAAACGTTTCATCCAGCTATGCTAAAAGCACCCGGGAATTTGATAGAAAGCGCGCTTTCCGAAAGGATCAATAATGGAAAGCTTTGAACAGCTCTTTAAACAATATAAACCCATGATACACAGCATTATGAATTCATTGCACATTTATAAAAATAAAGAAGAATTTTTACAGTTGGGATTAATCGGGCTTTGGGAGGCATATAAACGGTTCGATCCGGATAAAGGGAACTTTACTACTTATGCTTATACATCGATTAAAGGAATGATCATGACCGAAATGAGCAAAACCAACAGGCATGAGGAACGAGCAGTTTATCCAAAAGAAGATTTCTGGGAATATATTGAGGATGGGTCTCCCATTTGTCTTTTAGAAGAAGAGACGCTGCTGGGGTATTGCAAAAGTGCTACTTTGACAGAAAAGGAAACGAAGTGGGTGTTGTACACGTTTCTGAAGGGGCTGAACGTAAAAGGAATTGCACAAGAAGAAAATGTTTCGGTATCTGCCATCAAAAAATGGAGAGAAGGGGCAAAGGGAAAGTTAAAGGGACATTTAAAAGATATTTAAAAGTTAGATAGGAAAATGATCAAAAGAACAAGCAAAAAGAACGCTGTCTAACATTTTCTTTTACTCGATGTAGCCAGTGTTTCTTTTTTTGGACAAAAACCTTTATGAACCTGTCTTTTCAAAGACTATATGTCCGTTTAGATTTTGGCTATGACTGGAGGAAATCATCTGCAGATACAGCGAAGCGTTAGCTGATTATATTGAATATCAAAAAGAAAAAATTCTGTGAAATCAGTTAACTTTATTGCCCATAGAATGGGTACTAACTTTTTCAGCTGTTATTTGAAGCAGTTATAAGTGAATTATGATGTCATTGACCATGCTGTATTGACAGCAAGTCCTTTTAGTGGTTCTGTTAGATCGCTGTTTGCTCTTAAAGTAGGAGAGGGTGGATTCCGGAATCCGCTCTGTTCAATTCGAATAATGAATTTCGGGAAAATGACCGTACGTTCCCTTCTGTATATGAGATGTGACCCACTCATCCGAATGCTGTTTAATTTGAAAATAGCCTGATTTCGGCTTAAATAATCCTGTCCATTGGCAATCAACATTGTTGAAGATGACAGGGCATGTTATTGGAAAGGGTCAATGGAATAAAAAAATTCCAAGATCCCCAAATCCATCCATGATGAATGTAGGAGTTCTTCCTGAAGAGATTAAGAAAAAGTTTTTAATCCTTGCATGAGAAGGTGGACGAAAAATTTCTTTAACTTTATTTCTACAGGTTCAAATGTAAATGGAGATGGGGTATTGCCACTAGAAAGTGCATCCATTTATAAAGATACCTTTCTAAAGCTTTCTGTGAAGAAAAAGTGAAATGACCTAGGGATGCATCCTCTATTTTTTGTACGATGGAAGAGTCCAAACCTTAAGCACATGTTTAAAAAAAAAACAGTATCAGACTATCCAACAGGTTCCCTTTTGTGGTCTGTACTGATGGTTTTTTCAGACAAGTGAAAAAGGAAAATTTCTAATGAAGACTACACTGTGAACTAAATGAAAGGGGAGTGTTGATGTAATGCACTGTCTTTTTTGTCATCGAAGTATTTTGCAACTCCAGCGTTGTTGTAGCAAGCAAAGTATATATTAAGTTGGCTTGAGTATTAATGATAGTATGAAGCTTAAGGATGATTTCAGAAAAGGTATTATATCTCAAAACATTCTACCGTTGTATTAGAAGGAGTATCATAATGCCTGAAATTATTAAGGTAAGATCACTTCCAATTCTTGATCATTAGCTAAATTGTGAATTCGATAATTGGGAAATAAGGCTGTTAACTAAAAAGCCTTTCATGAAAGGAATTTTGAGAAATTACAGAATTTAGAAGAATATAGGAAGGTTTATATTGATGCAGAAGCTGGCGCTGTGGTGTGTCCACAACTCTGCATATTAATCCATATACATTATATAATCGTGGCATAGAGATAATTGAGATAGAAACCATTAGTACAGCGTATATCGAATTTCAAAAGAGTGTAGAATGGAAAGGTATTAAATAATTTGAAGAACGTAGGAAAGTCGTTTGAGGGAATCTCTCCTGTACGGTTTGATATGGAAAAACTGAAAGTAAAAGGGATAGCCTTGGGCTATCCCTTTTACTTTCAGTTTCTTAGATTACTTTCGAAATTATTGATTGATGTTTCCAATCAATATCCTATTTCTAAACTTTACAATTTAGTAATTTCATGGTGAAAATATGTATATCTTGAGACTTCATATATAATTTCATCTATATTATTAAACTCCACATCATCAAATTCATTTAAAAGATTTTTATACCTTTCCCAAAATAGTTTTGCTTGTTGTGAATTTGTTATATTTTCAAAATTATTAATTTCATTTATAAAAAATTCCCTGTTTTTGGTATTATTATTAATTTTATTTATAACCATCTTATAAAAATCACACGTATAATCGGACTGTAAAACTATGCTGGAAACAATAAAATACAAGAGTTTATTACTGCAATTAAATACTTGATCTAGATTGCCGTTTTTAATCAACAACAGTGTATTTAAAAATCTCTTTGTCTTTCTAGGGCTAGTATTTTCAAATATAAAATCTAAATCACTTAATATTATTAAATCTTCTTGTTCAATGTAATGAAATCTTTCATCAATTACATATTTACGAGAGTCAGGTGGATTTCTTTCAGGCTTTCTATTAGTTACAGTATATATATTATCACGCTTCTCTGGTTCATGAGATGATTTATTTATTTCATCAGGATTGTTTTTATTTAATGAACCGGATTTAAATGAATTACTAATTTGATGTATAAAATTATTTGAACTAGCTTTATTCATTTTTCTTAACCAGAAAGGAAGATGAATAATTTTTTCTAGATAATTAATAGCGAATAAATTACCTTGCTCAGTATTTGAATTGGTAATCATTTTGTTATACTGACTAATAATACATTTGTTAATCCATTGGCTATCAACTGCAAAAATAACAACAAACAAGTCTGTAGATAGTAGTAATTGAATTGATTGAAGGACATCAACCACTTTTTCTTCAGAGCATCTATCTAGGTCTTCAATTATCAGTATAATTTTGTTTATTGGAGGCAAATCTATATCTTTATCTTTCTTAATACTATTGCTTATTTCATTTAGGGTCTTTCGTAATTCTTTAATGTCATTGTTTACTGTGGCTATAAAGCCTAAGTTATTTTTGTATCCTTGATGATTTATTTTTTCTATAATAAAATCTTTTAAATAATTTAATGTTAATTGTTTTTTATTTTTAACACTTAGATTTTCAAGTTTTTCTTCTAATTCTGTAATCTGTCCATTAATAGTCTCTATTTTATTTATCTCCTCGAGGTAATTATTAATTATTTTTAATATATTTATTATTGGTTTTACTAATGCTATTAATCCAATTGCACCAGGGATTATAGAAAGCTTACTCAAACCCACAATTCTCATTAATCCTATTATAAATAAAATTGGAAGATAAAAAAAATATCTCTTGCGTTCTTTAAAAATATTTGAAACCATTATATTTATTCTTGTTAAAGTGTTTAAATTAGTGTATTTTTTAATATTTTCTAGTTCTATTTTTTTAGGAATTTTAATATCCTTTAATATTTTATCTTGAATAATAGAATGTATTTTTTTATTTTCGTTTTTTAATTCATTAATATTATTATATATTTCTTCCCGTTCTTTTTTATTTTGTTTTTCCGTAAAGGCTTCATAATGATTGAAATTTTTCAAAAAATCTCCGGAATTCAGATCATAATTTATTTGAATATCCTCAAATATTTTATATATTAAATTTACTATAATGTTTGAATCGTAATAATTCCAAGCATTAAATTCAACGACAATATTATTAGGTTCAGAATTATCATCTTTTAGCTTTTTTATTAATTGGTTTATAAAGAAACTTTTTCCGGACCCCCAGTCACCAAAAATTCCAATATTTAAAGGCAATTCTAAATCATCTTGCGTTAATAATTCATAAAAAACTTCAACATCTTTTGAAACTTCAAGGAAATCATCATTACTTAACTCAGAAAGTATTTTTAATTTAAGGGGTTCTTCTAATCCCAAGGATAAATACTTTGAATATCCATGCCTACTATCCCTATTAGTATATTTATATGAGAGTAAACTTCGAGCAATTCTTTCTTCTTTGCAACTGCTTTCGTTTTCTACCATATGAGGTTCACATATATAACTACATGTAAAATCATGCTCTAAAAATTCTTCGCCGTTAGGATTTTTATCATATAGGAAAACCGCAAAGTTAGCTAAATTATTACAGCTGCCAACATTACAGTACTCATAGGTATTGTAAGTTTCATAGTTTTCAATATATGATGGCTCAATAAAAACATCGTATGTTTTTGAAGGGTATGTGGTTAGAAATAGTTGTACAAGCCGATCAGTCTCAAATAAATAGCTGTTAATTAATTTTTCAATATCATAATCCGATTTTATTAATTCAATTAAATGTACCTTTGTTCCAACAATATTACCTGTTAAATAATGTTCTGTTTTAGGTCTAATTAAGGGTTTTAATTCTTCTAGTGAATCAGAATTATTAAAATGTGTTAGATTTATATTTTTAATTAAAAACCTTTTAATCTCATTAAAATTAATTACATTTGTTTTATTATTACCTATATTAAGAGATAAATATAAATTTTTTTTATAAATATCGAAAAAAACAACTGTATAAAAGCCTGTTTGGGAAGAGGATGTTATTCTTTTATTGAATAATCCTATATAAGGTATTTTGTGGACCCTACCTGTCTCAAATGCTACTGTAACATAATAATCACTAAATAAATGAGAGAGCATATTATTAATAATTTCTATATTCCTTATAATAGTTTTCTTAATTGGGGAGATTACTTTTTCATATTGAATGGAGTCTTGAACCCCTTTTTTTCCAGGCAGAGTTTCATATATTTTAGAATACAATTTGAAATTTTCTAAACAAAATAATAGTACTTCATTTACCTTACAAGAATTCTCCTTTAATCGAATAAGAAGTTTTGTAGACTCAATTAATTTATCTATATCTTCAATTTTAACGTGAAAACTTTCCATTTCTACTGGATCAATATGTAAAAGTATATTATTTGTTAGAGTTTCTTCAATTACATTGCTTCTCATGAAACTACACCTTCTCAATAATATTTTACTAACTTGTTAAAAATTAGAATTACAATTATTCTAATTAAAAAATATTTTATATTCAATCAAAATTTGAAGTTATTATCTTGAGTTAAAAATGGATCTTTTTTAAATGCTATTTACATCCAATTATAGATAAAATATTTGAGCGTAAGCACATTGTAACGTTGGTTGTAAATTAGATTTAGTCATTTTGTTTGTTATTAATATTTAATTAAAGTATATAGATTAATTTTTATGATCCGTTTTCATTTATTAAGAAATGGAACTCCTATTTTTTATATTTTGAACTTTCCGTTGTTTGCTATAATAAGATCATAGGCAAAGCTAAATAGGGGGAATCTTATGGCACTAATTAACTGCAAGGATTGTGGCAGTCAAATATCAGATAAAGCTGATGTTTGTATTAATTGTGGATGTCCAATTGAAGAGGAAGTTGAAACAGAAAATAATATTTCAAGAATAAAAAGGTTTATTTCCATAACACTGTTAGCCTTTTTTATTGTTGGGGGTTATAGTATATATTCAAATCTTACAGAAAATGATAAAAGTAAAGTATCTAATGCTATTAATTTTGTAACAAACCAACCAACTACATTATATGACGAAGAAATGCAAATTCAAGAAGATCAATATAGAGCCTTTCCGGTTGAAATGAAGAAGTCTGGGGAAGTAACCATAGAATACAATATTTTATCAGGGACAAACCTTGATGTTTATTTTATGGAATCTTCTCAATACGAAAAATGGCAAAATATTATGAAAAATGGAATAGGGGAAGAAGTTTTTTATAATACAGAATTATCAACATTTGGACTTTCTGCAAGTTCTAAAACTCAACAAGTTGAACAAGGTACATACTATATTGTTTTAGATAATACTGATTATGGTGCAACATACCCACCTATGAACTTTATTAATGATATATCAACATTAAATTTTTTAGTAACAGTTAAATAAGATTGATCACTTGGAGATTTAATTGAAGAAGCCTGGATAAATTTAAGTGGTACTAAGATACCCTCAAAGCACTTCTAAGAGTTCCGAAGGGAAATTATCCCAAACTACATCTACTTCATAGAAACCAAAATTAAACCATCAAATGCAAGTAACTATTCTTGATCGTGTAAGGGATGGTTTTTCTTTATGCAAAAAAATATACTGCCATTATTAAAAGATGTTTATGTCCTATACATCTTTTTTTGACAAAATAAATAAAATTCCGACTGATTTTTATGTTAAAATAATGGAAAATTGTAATATTTATCATTACTTCCGTCATAATAAAAGGGAATGATTGGGTTTGCAGAATTATCATAAATGGAATGAGGCACTTTTTAAATATTTTTTCAATGATGCTACTAAGGATAAAATTGTCTATTTATTTGTTAATAAGAAGGTAATTACTGAAGTAGGAATGAACTTGGATATGGGGGAGGCAGATGCAATCGGTTCATTCTGTAAAAGTGTTTCTCACTTTTCCCCAATTAATTCTAACCTATTTAGAGATTTGCATGTACTCACTGATCGCTGGTGGAATAATCGCAAAGACAAGATACCTCCTTTTATTGGTTTGTTATGCCTTTGTGTGTATGCTGCTTCAAAGATGGAAGCAGATCAAAATGAAGGTGTAGGAGTAAATAATTATTATTTCAGATTAAGAGAAGTTCTGGGTTTTAGTGGAATAGGAAAGCCTCCATATTTTGAGAATACAATAAATATGTGGAGTAAACTATATGAATGGCAACAGGAAAATAACAACAGATTTGGATATACTCCTTCTTTTCCGTTGGGATCAAAATTCGCAGGTCTTCCACGTTCTCAATGCTTAATTAGGGAAACTGACAGACATTTATTATATCAGCACTTTCGTGAATGTGGTTATCATAAAAAAGAAGTAGTAGATAAGAACGTTATTAAATATGATATCGAACTTCTTTTTCAAAGAAGTGAAAGTAGATTAAAACGTTTTTTCTACAAACACCCGGAAGCACAAGAACATTTTGTTACCTTGATACACTCAGAGTATAATGATTGGCTAAGTGATATCAAGAAGGTAAATTTAGAAGATCCTAAAGTTAAAAGTGAGAAAATAACCAGTGGGAAAATTAGACGTAAAAGCGTAGACCTAAAGTTATTTCTTCAATTTAAAGGAAGATTAAGCCCACAGAATTTAGATCTAAAGCAGATTGCAGAACTTGAGCAAGATATACTTAGTTTTCCTGAGGAGTTATCAGGTTTTGATTTTAGAAATAATTTTCTGTTTAGAATCGTTAAAAATTCGAGTGAGCTTTTATTACCAATAAATAAAACACTAACAAAAAACAATATAAAGCTTTCATATAAAAATAGCCCTCTTTATATTTTTAGGAATGCAGATTATTTAGGGCTTTTTGGATGGATAAGCAAAGAGACGATATCAAAAAATGAAAAACATATAATATTATTTAAAACGGGATTAAAGGGTAATCTTGATGACTGGATCAATAAAAATGCTGTAATATTAACATCCTTCAAAGATACTTTATTGAGTGGTTGGTCAATTATTTTGATCCTAACTAAAAGCAAAATAAAAAATTTAGTAATAGATGATATAGAATTCAAAGAGAAGAAAGTTGTCAATGTAAAGGCTAAAGGCGGATTAAAAATTGAAAACAAAATTTGGTTAGCAACTTACCCACCTAAATTAACAATTTTTGCACCAAGAGCTTCTCTTGTAAAGATTAATGGATTGGATGATTCATCATTTTCTATATTAGAAAGTCCTATGGAAATAGATTTAAAAAATTACGATTTAGGACCTGGTCCAGTTAATTTATCTGTAGATAACTATAATCATAAGTTACATTTAGCAGATAAACAAAGTTTTGATCTTGGAATGAATAATTTTTATAAAATCCATCCATTAAATTTTAAGATTAACGGGGTTGATTTTTCTGAAAGTGAAAATCTATTAACCATAAATTATTCTAGCCATAATAGGATTTATCTGATTTACAAAAAAAGTGCCTTTGAGTTAGAAGTCCCAAATGAAATTAAGGACTCTTGGCCATATTCAAGAAAATTTTCAGAAGTCGGAATATCTCTAAGTGAACTTAAGTGGCGAAAGATAGATGAGTTTGTGGAATATCTAAGCATCTTGAAGAAAGGAAATCAGAAAGCGTTCACAAATGGGGTTGCTGAACTTTTTAAAGACGAAACGGTATTTAATAAAATTCTAAGAAACCTTTTACGTTTAGGGTTTATCGAAGTAGAGTACAAAAATGGTGGAGATTTTTCTTGGTGGGTTACTCCTACATCAGCAAGTAATCTTCCATGCAAGGAACATGATCGTATTGTTTTTATTTCAGGTTCAAGATTATATGGTCAAATCGGAGAGTGGATAAGACATTCTGTTAATACTTCATCTCGATATCAATTTTATATTCCTGATTCAGAATACGAGCCAATTTCTATATATTTAGAATCAAAAAGTAAAAATGAGCTAGAGAAAGAAATAGCTACAAGGAGAATAAGGCTTATTCAATCTTATGAATATTTAGCATATGATTTAGCTTCTAGTATCCCATCTATAAATGAGACAATTGAGAGCTCCAAATCGGTCGATTTAGACGAATATATTAACTGGAAATCAGAAGGTTGGGATATACACGAAAATAAATGGAAAGAAAAGTATAATTCTAAATTCGTTAGAATTACAAACAAATTAGGGATCAGTCAATATATATTGAAAAGAAATACTTCTGCAAAGAAAGTAACAGCAACTCAAGGCAAAATTTTTATTGCAGTGAATAATTCTGTAAATATATTTTCTTATACTTCCTATAATTTTAAAGTCAGGGCTGACTATCAATTGCCAGAATTATATGAAAGAGTCTTAACAATGTGTTCAGGAACTTCTCCTATTAAAATAGGAAAATATCTAAATTATAAAAATGTACCGTTAGAAGTCGCATTGATGATCTTATATAAGCTCGGCTATCCACCATCAGAGATTTAATAGTAAGGAGAGAAAGATTCATGGATGACGTAATGGGCATTTTTAATAACATGCGAGATACTTTTTTAAGATATATGAATAGTCCATTCGCTTTAGGTGAAGAAAGACTTGCAGCAGAGAGGAACGATCTCTTAAAGAAGGAAGGGATAATATATCAATATCCTTATATTGAAGTTCTTCCACCTTACCAAAGCTCAGGAAAAACTGTTTTAGAGGCATCTCAAGATGTTAACATCAGTTCAGATTTTTCTAGTTTTAGTTCGATCGGTCTTTTTGGTGCAAATCAAAATTTATATACACATCAATACCAATCTATAAAATCTACGATTAAAGATAAGAAAAATGTAGTAATTACTTCGGGTACAGGCTCTGGAAAAACTGAAAGTTTCCTTTTACCTGTAATTGGATCAATTTTACAAGAATCAAAAAAGTGGCCGAGTCCACAAATACAGAAAGAACCATTGGGGCACAATGGTCAAAGCTGGGAATCGAAACGTAAACTTGAAACACGGGATGCGGCTATAAGAGGTTTAATACTATATCCATTGAATGCATTGGTTGAAGACCAATTGGTCCGTTTACGTCAAGCATTAGATAGTGATCAGTCTAGAGAATGGTTTAGACAAAATAGAAATGGAAATAAAATTTACTTTGGAAGATATACTGGAAAATCACCTGTATCTGGTGAAATTTCAACTCAAAAGATGAGTGAATTAAAAAAGATAATTGGAGAACTCTCAGAAAAAGAAAAGGACGTAAGAAGTTACTACCACGACCTAACAAATAGTCTCGGTAAGAATTTGGATAGTAAAATGATTGAAATTATTTCGAGTGAACTTAAAGAATATGAAACTACTCTTCAAGAATCGAAAGAATTGAATACCGATTTAATTAATGAAATAAAATCAAAATTGTTAATTAAATTACATGAAAAGTTATCTTACTTAAGTAAAACTTCTGGTGCTGAAATGATTTCTAGGTGGGATATGCAAGATGCTCCGCCAGACATATTTATCACGAACTTTAGCATGTTAAACATCGTATTAACTAGGCAAATTGAACAAAACATATTTACAAAAACGCGTGAATGGTTGGAGAAAGATACAAACAATACATTTTATCTAGTGCTTGACGAGTTGCACGCTCACAGGGGAACGGCCGGAACAGAAGTTTCTTACATTATAAAAACCCTTTTAAATAGAATTGGTTTAAAACCTGACAGTCCTCAATTAAGAGTAATTGCAACTAGTGCCTCGATTGATAATGATGGAAAAGTGTTTTTAGAGGATTTTTTCGGTATTTCGAGTGATAAATTTGAAATAATCACTGGTCAAAGGGAAAGTTCAGAGAAATATAAGAATAATTTTAAGTTCAAAAACAAGGTAAATTTATTTTCTCAATTTTATAAAGCCGATTTATCAGATGAAGAAAAATCAATTAAATATTTTCTGGAAAGTGTTAATAGTTTTAAAAGCGAAAAAAACCTGAGTCAACAAGTATTCGAAGTTCTTGACGAGTTAGGCGTTTATAAAGCATTAATAGATTTCTGCGAAAAGCCCCGTTCAGTTAAAGATATTGCCAATGCACTTTTTGAGGAAAATAATATTGAAGCAATAGCTGGATTGTTAAAATTGATTACATATTCAAGAGATTGTGGACAAGTGGTAGTACCTTTAAGAAGTCACTTGTTTTTTAGGAATTTCCAGGGATTATGGGCTTGTTCTAATCCATCCTGTGAAGCAATAGAACCTCAGTATCAGTTTGAAGGTCGTACAGTAGGAAAACTCTATTCACAACCAAGAATTCAATGTGATTGTGGCTCAAAAGTTTTGGATTTTTACTATTGCCAAAATTGTGGAGACTCATTTTTAGGTGGCTATAAATATTTGGATCAAACAGATTTCAATGGATATAGTTATATCTTAAGTCCTGATTTTCCTGATTTAGATTCCTTGCCCGATAAATTGCCGGCCACTAAAATGTTTAAAGATTATGAAGTTTTTTGGCCGGGAAAAGAGGTAGATCTCGAGGCAAGAAAATGGTCAGGAACACATAAAGGTTTATCTGTTAACTTTGCTTGGGAAAGAGCCTACTATAATCATAGTGGAGGGAAAATCAATTCTGAATCCTTGGGAAATAGTAATGGATTTAGATATGTAATAAGACCTGAAAATTGTGACCAGGATTATGTTGACAACATTTCGGCATTCTCTGTACGTTGTCCTCATTGTGGAGATAACTGGGAAGGAAATAAAAAATTCTCTCACCACAGTAATAAAAGGATGAATTCACCAATTCGTGGACAACGAACAGGTTTTGATATGATCATGCAAGTGATGATGGATTCAATCATGAGGGAATTATCTACGGATGGAACACCTAAAACGGTTTTATTCTCAGATAGCAGGCAGGATGCGGCAAAACTTTCCGCAAAACTTGAATTAAATCACTATCGAGAAATTTTAAGGTATATCGTAGTAAACTCCTTTAAAGAAGTTAATCAAGAATTGCGAGCATTTATTAGCAAGTGTAGGGGTCTAAGCTTGAATCCTTTGGATGACAATTTTGCAAAGAACTTTGAAAACGAACATCCTCAAGATGCTTTTATGATAAGAATGTTCCTTGAAAATAGTCATTTGCCTGAGCCATTAAAAATTGAAATTCAGAGTAAAGTTGACAAAGCTTATTTCCCTCCCAAACTCGGAGAACTATGGGATTCATTTGAATATGCATTATTAAGATTAGGAATAAATCCTGGAGGACCTAAAAGGTCAATACAGTTAAACCATGACGAAAAGTGGACGTCTTTATATGACTGGTCACAAAATAAACCAATAGTTAAGGAATTGAATAATGATCAGATAATCTATAGGAAGACTATTATTAAGGAGTTAAAAGATAACGTCATAGTTAATGTCCTTTTTGCCCAGAGAAAACGCGACCTAGAATCTTTAGGTTTGGCACATATGACTACTGATGTTAGTTATGAGAATGAAAGTATGGGGATAGATAAGGTTTTCTGGAGGGAACTCATTAATAGTTCGTTAAGGATTCTTGGTGGATTAAAGTATTATTATGGAAATGAATATCGGGCGGAAAAGGAGAATACACCTCCACAATTAAAAAAGTTTTGGATGTCGGTTGCCAAACACAATAACCTTGACGAAGAGAGATTCATTGAAGCGGCACATAAAACAATGAGTCAACTAACAGGGCTACAAAAATATTTAATTAAGCCCGATGAGATCTATATCATACCTCATTTACAAGGAGAAAAAGTGTTTTCTTGTGTGAAATGTAAAAGAATACATCTTCATAATTCATGTGGAACTTGTACGGATTGTGGCTCAAAAGTTGAGGAATCAAATCTGGAAACTATTGAAGATGATTATTATCGGTATTCCGCTTTAGATAGCCGCTCAGCTAGACGGTTCCATTGTGAAGAAATGACGGGACAAACTGATGCAGATGAATCTTTGAATCGGCAATTAGCATTTCAAGGGATTTTTGACAAAACGTCGTTACCATTAGTAGATGAGATTGATATTCTTAGTGTTACTACAACAATGGAAGCAGGGGTAGATATTGGTTCTTTAAAAATGGTTTCTATGTCAAATATGCCGCCTCAAAGATTTAATTATCAACAACGAGTAGGACGATGTGGAAGAAGGGGGTCATCACTCTCCATAAGTTTGACTTTATGTAGAGGCAGGAGTCACGATGACTGGTACTTTGACAACCTTGATAAAATGACAGGAGATGCCCCTCCGCAACCATATATTGATTTAAAGTCATTAAAGATTTTTAAAAGAGTATTAATAAAGGAATCTCTTTTCTATGCCTTCTCTAGAACAGGGCTATTAGATAAGATTAAACCTGGGTTTAGTGTACATGGGCAGTATGGGTATACAGAAGATTGGGAGAATATTAAAGAACAAATAAGGAGATTTTTAGGCTCCTCAAAAAATATTGATTTTACCGAGGATTTAATAAATGTTTTGACCTACCGTACGAAAATAAATGAGCAAGATAAGATTTTGTGTAAAGAGTATATTACTTCCGGCAAAGTCGTGGATGATATAACCGATATTGCAAATGATAGCAGATATACAGATAGAAATCTAAGTACGAATTTAGCCACCGCAGGATTATTACCGATGTTTGGTTTCCCGACTAGAGTGAGGTATTTGCACCACCAAGAAAGAAAGCAAACTCATAATGCTAGAACCCTGCAAAAAGGCGTAATTGATAGAGATATCGAGCTAGCAATTAGTGAATATTCTCCTGGATCAGAGGTTGTCAAAGATAAACTAAAGCATAGAATAGTTGGGTTATCTCATTATAAGGTCAGAGGAAATACAATAGAAGCGGATAACAATCCAATGGGAATCATAAAAAAAGTTGTTTTATGCAGAAAATGTCACTTCTTATTTGATAAGGAAGAAAATTTTGTGGATAGCTGCCCATCTTGCGGTGACAAGAGAGATGAATTGAACTCAGAATTTGTAACCTTACCGATATCTGAACCAAAAGGATTCAGGACCGACTGGTTCCCACAAGATTTTAATGAACAATTTGAATGGACTTCTGGTAGTTCTTTTCCTAAATTAGCCCAAGATGCAAGCAACGATAAAGAAGAAAAGATTGCATATAATACTAAATTTTATGGTCAAGAAGGAAATATTTATTCAATAAATGATAACTTCGGCAGTGGGTTTAATTTTTATAAATCAAGAAATCCTTTTCATGGGTGGATCGAAGAGAGCTTCAAAGATGAACCGCATTTTGAAAGCCTGTTAACAACTGAGGTAAGAAATATTGCTCTTGGCTCAATTAAAAATACTGATGTTTTGGTTTTATCTCCAAATAAGATTAAGAATGGAATAAATATGAATCCAGGAAATTTGTCAGTAAGGGCAGCTCTAATATCATTTGGTTACCTTTTCAGACGTGTTGCAACAAATTTACTAGATGTTGATGGTAATGAAATGCAGGTAGGAGTAAGAGCGTACAAAGACATGGAGCTAAACCGTATTGTTGGACAGATCTTTTTTGCTGATCAATTAATAAATGGCGCAGGATATGCAAAGCATTTGGCTCAGGAATATATGATAAAAAGCATACTAAAAGATATTACTGAAAACATGAGCTATTTGCCGAAACTTATTAACCATAATTGTGATTCATCTTGTTACGAGTGCCTGAGAACATATGAAAATAGGGGTTACCATGCTTTACTTGATTGGAGATTAGCTATTGAAATTGCTGCCATCTATAAAGATGAAAATTTTATTCCGAGAATTGACCAAAAATGGCTACCACAGGTGGAGAAAAGCCTTTCAAATCTTGAAAAAGATTATTATTTAGAAGGTGTAAAACAACAATGGTATGCTGGTATTCCTGCAATAAGTTTGCCGATTATTAGAAAGATCATAATTTTTGGTCATCCTCTATGGAATAAAGACCCAGACTTTTTGAATGAAATGTTGAGTGAAGCAAGAGCCGAAGCAGAATATGAATCACCTGGCTTTCAAATTATTCATTTTGATCTCTTTGACTTGATAAGAAGACCAATGTGGGTAATGAAAAAGATCCATGACACTACTACAATTGAAATTTAAAGAAAAGGTGCTAGGATGATTCTAGAATTACCACAAATTCCAAATTTGGATAAACTTAAATATATTACACCATCGATATACCTTTCATTCTCAGGATGTTTATTAAAAAATTATCTTATTAGTAGGAGCGAATACCAACGATTTATTTATCGGCAACCGAAGACATTAATTGGTATAGTTAGCCATGAGATTATCGAGAAGATCAATAAAGGTCATTTTGATCATCTAAATAATAATGAAATAGAATTGAAAATAAAAGATCTATATTTTGAAGGATGCTCTTCCTTGTTAAAACAAAGTTTATTTAAGTATAGCTGGCAAACAATAGAAGAATGGCCAGGATTTTATTTAAGATTATCTCGATTGAAAATTTTGGCTAAAAGGTTAGTAGCTTCTCGATCGGCACATATTCCAGTAGCCTCTAATTTAACATTAGTGGAGACAAATATAGAGATTTTTGATGGGAAATTGAAAGGACGTCCTGATCGTATATATGTATCTAATAATAAAATTGTTATTGAGGACTATAAAACAGGAAAGATATTCGATGAATCTGGAAATATATTTTCTACAATAACAAGTCAGATGCTAATTTATTCTTTTGTTTGTTCGATTGTTTATCAAAGTGAAAATGTTATTTATCGAGTAATAAATACTGACAATCAAATTTATGAAGAAACAGTAAACCTAGATATAGCGGAACAAGAGGCATTGAAAGCATTGAGGGCATTAGAATTAATTAATAATAAAATAGATGAAACAGAATGTGATAACATTTTTTATCTGGCTTCACCTTCGAAAGTACAATGTGGAAATTGTCCATTTAAATTTATGTGTAAACCATTTTGGGATAGTGGAATTAAAGATGAACTAAGTTGCAATTCATTTCATATTAAGGGGAAATTAATTGGAATAAATATAATTGACGATAATTATGAGTTAGTTATTTTGTCCGATAAAAAACTATGCAAAGTTATTAGGGTAAGATTTGATGAGAAACTAGCTGATTTTGTTAATAGTAATATTTTGATAGTTGATCTAATAAAAAAACAAGAAAACCAAGAATATTTAATAACCCAGCCATCACCGAAGACCCTAATTTGGAGAGATAATATTTTCTAAAGAATTCTCAAACGTAAAAAGGCAAACCCGAATTCGCATATAGAAGCAATTCGGGTTTTTTGCTCGAGATAAAGTAATTATGAAAAAATCAAAAGATAATTCCGCTATTTTAAGCATAGAAAATTTATTAAAGTACCTGCAAATTGAAACTGTTAATGATTTCTTTATAATCATCTATCTATAAAATACCAGTACATATGCTTCTTTTCTAATTTATCCAACATTATAATTATCTTAATGCTTACAATAAAAGGTGAGATTATGAACGATGGTCAATAAAAAGTAATAAATAGAATATTTATTATAAACTGGCACAACAGTATTCTTTTATGAAGAAAAAATGAAATGATTTATTTGTGATAAAACGTGACTAATGAGCAAGACTAAACCAAAACTAAACAAACAGTATGCAAATTTTTGAAGCAAACCCGAGCTTCAAACCAAGCACAAGGAGTAAGAATTCAGGCCATAAAAAAATTTCTTTATAACATTGTACAAATGGAGCGAAGATATAGGTCCAATATAATACATGATAAATTCATTATTGTTGTTGTTAATGCTTCTATTACGGAGAGTACTGTTAACTTTACTTCAACGCAAGTTGCCTGGGCTGTTGTAAAGCATCCTAAAAAAAGTAACATAGGTAATGGTGAAACGGTTAAAATTCTTAATACTTATTCAGAAGTATACTTTCATTTTATCGAAGAGAGTTCCGTTTCTAATTCATATGTAGAACATTTCACTAATTTATGGTTCAAATCAAGTCCTTTAAGGGACCTTTGTCCATGCAGGCGATGCTTAATTTTTGTTGCTATGAACCTAAAAAAAAATTGCAATTTAAGGACTTGGGTAAGTCCATAAATTGCAAAAAAAACGACCTCGGAGAGGTCTGGTTAAAAATCAATGTATATTAATATGGCAAAAGGCATCCGAAATGGGCTAATTCGTAATACTTTTTGTCGTCACTCTGAAACCTAACCTTGATAATGGAAAGGTTTATAAAATGTTATCTTATGATAGCGGCGTGCTTCTGTTTAATTATGCTAATGTTATTTGTTGCCCAAATTGCGAGTGGCATTGCAATTGCCTTTGCCAACATAACAGGGACGGCATTCCCGATCTGTTTATACTGCTTGTCCAACCTATTATTTTTCTGGACACTCATATTACCTCCATTAGAGAATTCAAACCAATCTGGAAAAGTTTGTATGCGAGCAATTTCTTTTACAGACAAACGGCGATGTAAGGATTCATCTCCTGGGAGATCCCACTTATCAGCTTCTATTTTCACCATTCCCGGACCGCTAGGATGCAGCGGTGCTTGTCTACCTGAAGCTTGAATGGTAAAACTTTGCTCGTCCCATCTTTTTTTTCTGTTACGAGATAAGTATATTGGGGAAAATCCACCCTCAAACCACTCTCCAGGGGAGGTTTCTAAGTCTCCAATAGCTTCTTTTAACGTTACATAAGGTAGTTTTCCTTCTCCATGTGTTGGCTCCGGATGTTCATAATTAAAATCTAAGTCTTCTCTTATTCCAACAATAAATACTCGTTCTCTAAGTTGAGGTACTCCAAAATCTCGTGCATTAACTAATTTGAATTTTACATTGTATCCTGCAGAAGAAAAATCTTGAACAATTTGATTTATTACTTCGCCTTTTCCTAAAGTCATCATCCCTTTAACATTTTCAGCAATAAATGCAAACGGTTTTGCTTGAAGCAGACAACGTATAAAATGGATATAAAGGAAATTTCTTTCATCATCAATTAATCGTGGACCAGCTTCGCTAAAGCCTGGGCAAGGGAAACCGCCAAGGACTAAATCCGCTTTAGGAAAAGTCTTTACTTTGCGTATATCTAACTGTTGCTGGAAAACTGAAGGGAAATTTATTTTATAAGATTCATTAGCTTCTTTGAAAAGATCATTGGAATAGACTGTATGAAATATACTATCGCCTCTTACAGCATTAAACAAATCTTTTTCATTAAAAGCTTTATTGACCATTTTTTCTCCAATGGCAGCAGATAATCCTGCTAGTTCGACTCCTAAATCAAGGCCACCACAACCTGAGAAAAGACTGATTACATTTATTTTATCTTCACGATAATCAAGCTTTGGCAATGCATAATCGTTTTCGATATTCTTTATCATTTTTTCTTCTTCCTGTATTTTATCCAGTAGCAATTGCTTAACCTGTTTGGAATCGTAATCTTTTAAGGGGCGGTATTTTGCTCGTCCTCTTTCTTCAACTTTCACTATCTTGATACCTCCCAAGAGATGATATAATGTTATTTTATCATTTCTTGGACAAGTTGGCCAGTTTTTTCTCTTATACCTCATTAATTAGCTAAGTAAAGTAAAGATATGGTATATTAAGGAAGAGGTGGAACATGAAAAAAAAACCTAGACTTATTGGTGATGACCATGTTAAATCCGTTCACCAAGCATTATTGCAATTTACACAAAAACAACCTATTGATTATTATCCTAGTACAATTCTTGAAACTGTAAATTACATAACAAATCTATATAAAAATATAGAGTTTGTTACATCGAAATTTGATTCTAAACATCCGGACCAGGAAAAAGATCTTACGCTGCATCTAACCAATAACAAATTAGTGAAAATAAACCTCTTCTTAATAAAAAAAGGAGGACGGATACAGCCGAAAAATCCTGGGGCAAAAAGTTTTTTAAAAAAATATTTTTTATCAGATCAACTACAGACCGAATTTAATATACTTTTCGAAAAAAATTACTTGGTGTTCTTGAAAGAACTCGTGGAAGTTAGGGAAGGGACACATTACTTTTCAGATAAAAAGGAATTAAAGAAATTAGTATCGAGCTATTTTCCTAGGTTTACTGAAATAATTAATCCTTGTAGGGATAAGTTTTTATATAAATTGCGTGAATCATATTTTGCCCTGATAAAGGACTTTTACAATGAGAAGGCTGAGGGTTTTTTTCATGCTTTTAATGCCTTTTTTATGACTGAAGATGTAAATATAATTACAAGCTACGGAGAAAATGAAAATAATGTTAGTGTTGAAAACTTTAATCCCGGGACACCTAATTTTAGTGATATTCAAATATATAAATCCGGAAAAAATACAGTGGGAATAAGATTTGGTAAAATTGCCTTAACGTTGCGATTCAAATTTGAAAGCGGTCCAATTTCCTCAATAAAACTAGCAGCAAGTTATGATACATTCCCGGATCTACATGAAAAAGAAAATATAAATAGCAGTACCATTCAAAAAATGAATGATTTATTACATGCTCATGAATATAATCAAACTGTAAATAGTAGCAATGCAATTGGGAAATGCCATGAAGCCATTTCCTACTACTACTTTATTAAGGAATATCCAGGAATCTCTCAAGTAGAAACTCATGAATGTGTACTATTGTTGCAAAAATATTATTCTCTAGTAAAATCCGAAGTGCTAAAAAAATTATTCAAATCTACATCTACAATTTATACAGCAATTAAAGAGAAGTTAAATGAAAAATATGAAGACTACACTATGGAAAGTATTGAGTTGGTTCCAGATAGCTATATAAGCGATAGACTTAATACAGGTGATCTGCAATTAATCTTAAAAGTGAATGATGCTTATATTGTGGAAAACATTTCTCTAAAGGCACTTGCAAAAAAGAGCAGTAAAATTACCACTAAAAATCCAGGTATAGGTACAATATTAGGACCAACATTTTTTAATGTTGGAAGTATGATTCCAACTGTTAATGAAGTGAAATCTAGATATGAAAACGGGGAATTGAGCCATAAGGGAAGTCTTGAGGTTCTCTCAGAGGAGCTAGGAATGCAACTTAATTTGGCAACACAGGAACAATTGAAGCAAGGAATTGAGAATCTTTTAGGTAAGGCAATGATGGCTGTTACCTTTTATGAAGATTGTGTAAGTTATTGCAAAGAGCATTCAAAAATTGACAGTATAGTTAGTGTTTACTCAAAAACACCATCCGCCATTCAAAATACTTTAGCATGGAATGATGACCTTGATACAATTAGCCTTCGTGTAAAATTTAGCCGCGGACAAGAGCACGGGTGGTCTACCATAAAATTAACTTCAGAATATCAGCTAGGATAAGTCCTATAAATTAATGCATAAATAAAAAATCAAATGCTTTTTGAATTTTTTAAGCACTCATCAAGAGTGCTTTTCTCAATTTTAATTTACCATTTGTTATTAGTAATGTAGATTATCTTTTTTATTATTTTTTAATTTATGAATGGTACAAAAGAATTTAAGCCAAGGGATTATTAAGAATCCTCCTTTGCCTTTTGTATAACAGAAACTATTTCCTCAATTACTTATTTTAAGTATTCTTTTATCTCGTGTTCCAAACCCTCGTTAAGTTTCAATCCATTTGATTATAACATTCCTTTACTTTGGCTTCCCTCAGAATATTACGATTCAGTTTTTTATCCCTGTAAACTTGGTTAGATTTTGGTCTATGTCCATGAATTGGACATAGATGCCAAAAACAAGAATCAATAAAAATAACGCCTTTGTACTTTTTTATCGAGATGTCTGGTTTCGCAAAGAGAGATTTGTCATTTTTTCTGAATAGAATTCTATTTTCCATAATTCACGGGAAACTAAGTTTTATAGTTCCGATTGTGATCGTATTGATTTTATTATTTTACTGCGTTTTTCTTTAGAAAATTTATCTGCCACAACAAATCATCCTTTTTAATAGTTTGTAGCATTTTTCCCTAATATTTATATATTTTAAAACAAATTGAAACTTTATTTAACTTTATAAAAAGGAGGATAGAATGTTTAAGGAAAAATGATTAACCAAGATGTAGGCATATAATAGCAGGATGAATGGGTTGAGGTCATTTTAATAATAGTCAGCGTATATAAAGATTTACACAACTTGATAATTATATTTACAACAGTCGGTAGATTCAAAAAAATCAACTGTTGTTACCTTTTAATGATATATAATTAACATTAATTGTAATAATGTGAAGTTCATAATATGCTTGATAAATAATAATTTCTATGTGCGAAAGTTGAGTTTAATTCATTCAAAAGTATTTTTATATCAATAATTTACTTATCAGTTTAAGGATATTTTTTAAGTCATAAATGGAGTAATTAATCATATTTTCACAGTTTATTGGAACACAAACTTTAAACTTAAATCGAGGAGACTAGAATGGGCTACTCAATTCTTTTTTTCATTTAACTTAAGGTTATAATATATATCTTTGTAGAGGATAAAGTGTTAAATGGCTTCAACTGGAATCAGAACTTTGGTCGTCTTGCTGTTTATGAAAAAGGGCATACAAATCATCGAACAGCACCGCAATTTTATTTGGTAAGGCATCCTTTCATAGTCATAATCTGTATCAATTATTTACCTATTTAATGCATCAGCCTGATGACTTGGACTTGAGAGGCATTTTAATTTATCCGTTTAATGGGGTAGAAGTAGATGAAACCTTCAAATGGGATGATCGAATTAAGATAGACGTTCTAACCTTGAATCTAGATAATTCGTGGAAGGATATATATAGGAAATTGATTTCTATTCTTTTCAACTAGCGCACCGACCTAAATTAAAAGCAGCCCCATAATTCTTCTTGGGTATCCTTACGCAAAGTAAAGGACATATTGTCTTTAATGTTTCATTAAAGATGCCAGTCACATTGACAGATTACACATATAGCGCAATGAAACGGCAGATTAAAAAATCTGCCGTTTTTTGCAATAAATATTATATAATAAAAATTGGAAGATTTAATTAAATGGAAATAAAATGAGCAATTATAATATTAATAATACATTAGATATCAAGTTTAAAGGTTGGAGGATTCTTTGGGAATGAATGAACATGACTTTAAACAGAAAATCCAAAACATTAGTGTATGGAAAAAGAGAGATCAAAGGGCTCCTCATAAACCTTTACTTATCTTATATTCTCTTGCTCAAATACAAAGTAATAAAGATAGGTATTTACCATACAAAGAGGTAAAAGAAATTCTAAGTAATTTATTAATAGAATTTGGACCAAAAAGAAAGTCACAACATCCGGAAGAACCTTTTATTAGATTGAAAAATGATGGTATTTGGGAGTTGAGTGATGTATCTCGGATAAATTTGAAAAATCCGAGCAATCGAATATTGCTGGAGTATGATATAAGCGGAGGATTTACCGAATCTGTTTTTAATTTACTAAAAGGAAATAATAAACTAATTCGTGATATAGCAGAATTTATCTTAAATGAGCATTTCCCTGATACAATACACGAGGATATCTTGAATTCTATTGGATTAGATTTGGAATTTAGAGGTAAAAGGACAAGGAACCCTTATTTTCGAGAAAAAATATTAAAGGCATACGAGTATAGCTGTGCTGTTTGTGGCTTTAATGTACGTCTTGGTAATAATTTGGTTGGCGTAGAGGCTGCTCATATAAAATGGCATCAAGCAGGAGGCCTGATTCAGAAAAAAATGGAATTGCACTCTGTTCCATGCACCATAAATTGTTTGATCGAGGGGTATTTGCCATTACTGAAAACAATGTATTTCTTTTAGCTGAAGAAGCACATGGTACAAATGGAATCAATGAATGGTTGTTTAAATACCATGGCAAGGAAATTCGTAAACCAATCCATCCTGACTATCACCCGCAAAACACTTATATAGATTGGCATATCAGAGAGGTATTTAGAGGACCTTCTAGATATTATGTTAATTAGAAGATAAACATTTTTCTAAACATACCTCAATGTTATTTAAGGAAATTCTTAATTTTATAGGTTAGTAATTATATGCAGAAACGCATCTTTTTACGGATGGCGTTTTTGTTAGGGAGGTTTTAATTTGCCAATCTACAATAAACTTGTACGTGATCTGATACCACAAGTAATTGATTCCAATGTAAAAAAGTTTTCAACAAAAATATTAAATGAGGAAGAATACATAAAGGAATTAAAGAAAAAAGCATACGAAGAGTTGGAAGAATATATGAGTGCTGATAACCATGAAGATGCTTTGGAAGAACTGGCGGATGTTTTAGAGGTTGTGCATGCTCTGGCGGAGTATCATGGTGCTTCTTTTGAATCTGTAGAAGAGATACGAACACAAAAGGTTGAGAAAAGAGGGGGCTTCAAGGAGAGGGTTTTCCTAGTGGAAGTTGAGGATCAGTAAGAGTGTAGGCTTAGGTCGTAAAAGATTGTGAAAAACTAATTACATATATGATACTGTTCGAGAATGTAATATTAATTTTTTCATTAAGGAATATCTAGGAAGGCGGTGGATTGATGAATAATGATTATTTAATCGATGCTAAGGTTGTCACTCTCTATTTAAAAGATTCCACAAACAATATTACAGGTGAAGCACTTATTGATATTGAAGATTTGGAAAAAGTAAAAGAATTTCCGAACACTTGGAGATATCAAAAATTGGGCAATAGAGTAGAAGTGAGAGGGACAATCACTAACAATGGGATAAAGAAGCAAACCACCCTTACAAAATGGATCCTTGATTTTCCTAGCAAACCTATTTATTTTATTGATGGTAATCCCCTTAATAACAGGAAAGAAAATTTATCGTTTAATAAGCCTTTAAAAGGAAATGCGATTGAAGTTCATGATGATGTAGCATACATGTCTATAAATCGAAGAAATGAAGAAGGCTTAGTTATAAAAATAGATAGTAATCAACTAGATTTAGTAAAAAAATATACTTGGATATGTGAAAAGAAAAAAGATATAGATGATTATGTTGTATATACAAAAATTTATGATGTTTCTTCGTCAAAAAAACAAACCTTAAGAAAAGTCCTATTAGGAAATTCAGATGAGAAAACTGCTTATTTTGTTAATGGTGACCGTTTAGATTTTAGAATGGAAAATATTAAGCTTTACTCAGAGCAGATGACTAATAAATACTTAAAAGAAACTGGAATAGTTCATATTTTCTTGAAAGTGAAAAATGAAGAAAATTATGTTGTAACAATGATAGACGAGGAAGACTTATTAAAGGTGAGTAGTCTCGGGTATACATGGCATTATTACCAGGGTAACGGCGAACCATACGCTGTAAATACAATAGTTATAAATGGGGATAGGAGAAGAGTATATTTACACAGGGTTGTAATGGATGCACCAGAGGATAAGATAGTTGATCACATAAATCATGATACCTTGGATAACAGAAAGAGAAATTTAAGGAACGTTACTTTTTCTGAAAACCAACAAAATAGAAAAGGCGCTAATAAAAATAGCTTGTCTGGAGTAAGAAATGTAAATTGGGATGCAACTAATAATGATTGGATAGTTACTTGTGGAAGTAAATATATAATGAGAACAAAGGATTTTGAGAAAGCGAAATTAGCTGCAATTAGAGTAAGAAAGGAACTATTTCCTTTTGCTACTAAGTAAAATTTATAACTTTTCTTATCTTTATACCATTAAGCTCGGTTCGTTAGGAGCCGAGGTTAATGGTTTTTAATAGTTGCTATGCAGTCTCTTTAACATGATAATCTAATCGGTTTGAGTCCATAATTATTTTTAAAGCATTTATTTCTTCATGATCCAAAAATATCTTTTCGGCAAAACTGACCCTGATTGTAGCCCCACTTTCAGTATACTTGTGAGATAGACTTTTATTTTTTCTTTTTTGAAAGTGATCCGTCACAGTATTTTTCGTAGTCCTCTATAGAAGATCTTTTCGCAATTGACTTTAAAGCTTTTTCCAATTCTACAGTTTTCAATGAATTTAACTCATATCATGCTAAAATGTTGAAAAGCTTCTTTAATATCCTCTTGTCTCTTTAATGGACATGGATTTGTCCTCGAATTTGGTGAGAATCTATTATTCGCAATTTTTGGATTTAAACCATGAACCTCCTTCATATGAGCAATCCAACAGCTTTTGGGAGTATATCCGTGTTTCAGCTTAATATATTCCTGAATATTTTTATATGTAGCCATCATATTCCTCCAAATCTTTTATTTTTAATTTTTCAGCACACCTTTTTTAGCAAGATTAACAAGTATTCCTTTGTTCTTAAATCGGTTGTAAGCTATTAATTTATTCAAATCTTTAATGGTTAAATTGGATGGATCAGTTGCTAGTTCATAATCCTTCACTTTTCCAATTAACGATAGGGCAAATTCAATCTGTTTTGCTGTTAAGGTGTAGTCCTCTTGGTCAGTAGGCTGAGCAGGGGTACTTTGGTCTGCAATCGATTTTTCAATCGTTGCGGCATGCTCTTTTAACCGTGCATCTACTAACGCTTCTACTTCTTCTTGGCTAATGGGTTTGACGTTTGGTTGGGTTGATGGATGATTTGATTGAAATAATTTATTAAGGATTGCTTTTAGCAATTTTTCCACTTCACTTTCTAGTCATTTGCTATGTATGTAAAAATATTACTTTAATTCTATTATTCAAATAATCACTCAAAAAAACAATCCTTTTTGGAAGAATTTTGTTTATTTAAGCAGAAGATTGCTATTTTGCATGGTGAATTTTGTAAATATTTAGGTTGGTGGAAGTATTTGTAGTATAATGGAGAAAATTAAAAATTTTGGAGCGGTTAATATGGCGGTTACGATTCCTGAAGCGATCCGTTCTTCAGCGACGATGGGAGAAAGATTGTTATTCCGGACTCTTAAAACATATCTTCCAGATGACTATATTGTTTACTTTGAACCGGAGATCCAGGGGAGAAGACCTGATTTTGTTATAATCGGGCCTGATCTGGGTCTTATTGTGCTTGAGGTAAAGGATTATACGAAGAATACCCTGTTCCAATTGAATCATGATGAGTGGCATATCGTAACCACATCTGGCGATCAGGCTGTGATTAAAAGTCCGATGAAGCAGGCCAGGGATAATATGTTTCGTGTCGTAGATGCATTAAAGAAGGACAAAAGTCTTGTACAGCTGGATGGGAAATTTAAGTTTCAATTAAAATTCCCTTATGGACACGGAGTAGTTTTTACAAGATTATTCTCAAAAGATATGGTTGAGAATAGTCTTTACAGCATTATTGAGCCTCATCTTTGTTTAACACGGGATGAAATCGATCCTGATAAAGAAGAATTCTCTGAAGATGTATTAATCGAAAAGATATTAAATATGTTCGTCGTTCCATATCGGCTAAGGGAACCTTTAAGTATGGATGATATAAATGCCATCCGTTATCATTTATTTCCGGAAGTTCGGATCAGTGCGGAGTTCAAGGCGCCGGTTCCATATCAGGACCAGCTGCTGCTGTCTTTGCATGATATCAAAACAATGGATTTGCATCAGGAAAATCTGGCCAAGCAAATTGGAGATAAAAATAGATTAATCCGCGGGGTCGCAGGCAGCGGCAAAACGATCATTCTTGCCAGCAGGGCGAAGATGTTATTGAAACAGAATCCTGATTGGAAGATTCTTATTCTCTGTTATAATATTTCTCTTGCGAATTCGATTCAGCAAATGGTTACCCACATGTTAAACGAGCCGGAGAATTTGTTTGATTTTGATTTTTCGACAGAATCAAAGGTAAAGCCAGTGAATCAAGATAAAATCCTCGTCCGTAATTTTCATTCATGGTTGAAGAATGATTTAAAAATAAGGGAGCAGCAGATTCCCGACCTGGCAGAAAAGCTGGAGAATAAGCAAGCCATCCTTCCAACCTATGATGCCGTTTTAATCGATGAAGGGCAGGACTTTGAAGCAGATTGGCTGAGATTGGTGAGCCTTCTGATCAATGCTGATACACAATCATTATTGCTCGTTGAGGACCGGGCGCAATCAATTTATAAGAGAAAGCGTTCTTATTTGCAGGATACAGGCTTAAGCTTTCAGGGCCGATCAAAGGTTTTATCCATTAATTATCGTAACACTGCTCAAATCGTTAAGTTTGCATGGGATTTTTATCAAAAGCACTCTTTGTTTAAAAACAAGGTCGTTAACCGAGAGCTTGAAGGGGATATTATTGCCCCACAAAGCACGAAGCGAAAAGGACCTGAACCAGGAATCATCAAGGCGGCCACTTTCTTTGAAGAAATCAAGCTTGTGGCAAGACAGATCCAAAAGTTGCATATGGAAAAGAAGGTTCCATATGATGATATGCTGATTTTATACCGGGTGAAACGCACACACCAGTATCCTATCATTGATATTATCAAGCGTTCTTTAGATGAAGCAGGATTACCGCATTTTTGGATTACTGAGAATGATACAAGCAAGCGGTCCTTTGAAAAAGAAGACGGTAAGATCAAAATCAGCACAATCGACAGCAGCAAAGGACTTGATTTTCGTGCTGTCTTTATTGTCAATGTCGACTCCATGCCTTTTCCACTTGAAGAAGATAAAGAGAGGGAAGTATCACTTCTTTATATTGGCATGACTAGGGCGAAGGAGTACTTATGTTTGTCTTACTCTGGGATTTCGGAATTTACTGGATATTTGGATGGGATTGTTGAGGAAAGAAATAAGATCAAAATAGGAAAAGAAAATATTAATTAATCAAAATTAACACCTCTATTTATATAAATGAAGGTGTGATGAGAAAGGCTATGAAGCATTCGTAGAGTAATGGGATTCAAAGTGCTGTTAAACGATTACAAGGAATGGGGACCAAACAACATCGAATTTTTAGCATCAGGCACCACTAATGAACAAAATCTTTAAATTGCCCATAAAGGTGCCAGACGCTCATAATTCTAAGAGTATATTATGGTTCTAACGACAAAAGTAATTTAATTCCTTTACCGGTTTTATTCCATGCAAAGATTGTAAATAATTCGTGGATAAATTATTGATTTTGCCATTGCAGTTCAAATAATATAAAGTATTAAATGGGAGATGCTTAAATGTGGAAAGAATTTATAAATAGTATTTCCGAAGAAGGGGAATATATTTTTAATGAACCTGCAGATAAAAAAGCAATAAATTACCTAGAAGAGAATTACAATGTACAACTCCCTAGTGAATTAATTGAATTATTCCATGAATCAGATGGAATAAAAGACACGTATGGGAGCTATCTAATATGGTCAACTAGAAAAATATTAGATATAAATAATGATTTTAGAACTGCTGAAGAATTCAAATCTATGTATATGCCTTTTGATAATTTACTTTTTGTTGCAGATGCTGGAAATGGTGATTTCTTTGGGTATTCTATAATAAACGGAGCCATTCAAAGGGACGATATATACGTTTGGGATCATGAAACAGACAGTAGAACATGGAAAGCCCCTTCCTTAAAGGATTTTATAGAAGGATGGACAAAAGGCAATATTGGGATTTAGTTAGAGAGCAATAAAGTGAAAATAAGTTTTATAATATCGGATTTAGAGTTATGAGGAGGTTACTAATTTCCTCATAATTTTAAATTTTATATGTTCCCTTATTTATTACTTCTTCAAAACCTTCATTTATTTGAGAAAGCTAGGTTCCCCAAGAAAGCTTCCAATTTATACAGACAATTTATTCTTACCCCACAATCTGGTCCTTTTATGGGAATACCGAGACTGGTGTTTTTAAACATTTGTAACGGAAGGGTGTGACTACTGTCAAAAAGCATACTTTATGACACGATAGAAAACAGCTATTAATTTATGTGACATTATGATTTTAGCTTCAGGCACCACTAATTTCCAGGCAACCTTCGTGGCAGGAGCATCCATTTAAAGGTAAGGCAAATGGAAAGAGTCTATAACCAAAAAAGTGGATATAATTGACAAGTGCCAGGACATGTCGATTATGTAAGGACCTTATATAACAAGTAAACTTCTTTTAAGGTGGTATTCTAGTGACTCAACACAAATTTACAATAACTCCGTATCATCCTACATATGCTGAACAGACAGTGAGAATGTGGCGAGATAGTAAGGAACAGGCTATTGGCCAGAAAGAAATTCATAGCTTCGAAAATCATATTTATTTTTTAAATGATATCTTACCCAAGCAGTATCAAATAGATTTGGCGTTAATGGATGACAAAGTAGTTGGGATGATCGCTTATACCGAAAGAGAGATTAGCCAGCTTTATATTCATATTAATTATCAAGGATTCGGAATAGGTCAAGCATTACTTGACAAGGCAAAAGAACAATCAAGAGGGAGATTAACTTTATATACATTTGAAGTAAATGAAAACGCACAACGATTTTATGAAAAAAATGGATTTAATATCATTGGTAGAGGGCACGAAAATGAAGAAAATTTACCAGATATTCAATATGAATGGAAATCCAACTAAATCAGGTAAAGGGAGATTGTAAGTTCAATTGTGCTGTATTTTTAACGGTTCAGCATGAAGCCGATTGAACCAATGGTCATTACTGCCATCAAAAAGAGGACAACCTGTATCGACAGTTTTTGGACAAAAAGCTAAGCATTGAAAATAAAAAAATAAGCTGACCTCGCGGGACAAGCTTATAAGTGTTTCAGGATTAGATTTTTGATGTTGTTTTCCACTTAGATTTTACAAAAAAATCCACCCTTGAGCTTGGCACTCAGGTGGATTATCTCACGAGAAAGCCGACCCCTTTGCGGGAACCGCCTATTGTGTGACCGGACATGTTAGCAGCATGTCTGGTCTCTTTTAGTTTATGCTGTATGTTGATTTTATTATACATAAAACTTTGATAGAAGAAAACTAATAAGGGTCTTGATTTTCATCTTATTAGAGAATGTTCACAAACTATTTTTTTGAAAGATAAATGGAAAAATTAATGATAGTATAAAAATGAGATGATGAATTTTTCGAAATATATTTAGGGAGTTAGTGAGATCATCTTAGGTGAAAAATAAATCTTACATGGCACTGAGAGGACTGAAATAGATGAATCATAAAATTGCGCTTCTAGCGGATGTCCACGGAAATGTGAGTGCTTTAGAAGCGGTTGTGGAAGATTGTGAAAGAGAAGGTGTCATGGACTACTGGTTTTTGGGAGATTTGATCATGCCAGGGCGGAGCAAATGAGTTGTTTGAAGTTTTGGATCGCATTCAGGCAACCACGTATATAAAGGGAAATTGGGAGGACAGTTTCCTTGATGTACTGAATAAAAACATTGATCTTGAAAACGCTACTGATATCTATGCTTCCAGGTTGGCACAGTATCAATGTGAAAATTTGGATCCGACCCGCATTCCTCAAATTCAGAATCTACCCATGCAAGTGACGAAACAAGTGAATCATCTATCCATCAGTTTGAGTCATAATCTGCAAACGAAAAACTATGGTGGAGATTTATGGCCAACCAATCACCAGGAAAAATTTGATCAGTTATTTGATCAAGATTATGATATTGCGATTTATGCCCATACCCATCATCAATTGCTGCGCTATAGCAGCAAGGATCAATTGATTATTAACCCGGGGACTATTGGGCAGCCTTTTTATCATTGGGAAAAGCATCGCGCCGACCGCCGCGCCCAGTATGCCATTCTTGAAATAGATGAAGAAGGGATTGCTGAAGTGAGTTTTAAAAGAATTTCCTATGATATTGAAAAAGAATGGAAAAACGCGATACAGCACCAGCTTCCGTATGTTAACCTTTACCGGGAAATGCTGGAAACGGGAAAAACGTATACACATGATACCGAATATTTGCAAAAGCTGAATGACAAGTTTCATTATAAAGAAGAAATCATTTATTTTTTCGGGAAGAATTATTGGTGATTTTACTTGTAGGGAGATTCATATAAATAAGAACGAATGATATAGAAATTAGTGGATGGTAAGAAACCTGGAGTTGAGTGGTATGTTCCTTGTCATTGCTTGGTACAGATGCGTTCTTATGTTTTGGAAAATGATATAATTAAACTACAATAGAATAGGTTTTCTCAAGGGTGGTCGGCACACTCCTGCTTTGAAAGGGGGTGATGCTGTATGACAGTATTTGAAGCTTTAATGATTATGATTGCATTTGCGAGCTTAATCGTCGCTTTACTGTCATTTAACCAAAAAAAATAATCCACCTTTGAGTTAGCGGCTCAGGTGGATTATCCCCACTTTATAGCCGACCCCTTTGGGGGAGCCGTCTATTGTATGACCGGAAATGTTAGAGCATGTCTGGTCTTTTTTATTTTACGCATTGCATTGAATTTATTATACCTAAATATAGCTTAAAAGAAAACATTTTAGGTAATGTATTGATCCTAATAACACACCACTTACTCCACATTAACCGACAATGCTTTCACTAAAACCGATAGGGATCCAATTGGTGAAAGTGGAAAAGTTAAATCTGATCCATATTCCTCGACATTTCATATACAGAATCTCTCTTATCAGTGAGATTCTTTTTTTGAGTGAAATATTCATTTTAATAAAATTTTTCTGTCAAACAATGAAAAACTCCCCAAGAATCTGACCTGCTATGTTAATATCAGAAATAGGTTACTAGCAAAGTGGGTGTGGAATACAATGGAGAAACACAAAATATTAGCGATTATAGAGAAAGAATTAGTGATTGCCCTTGGCTGTACGGAGCCTGTTGCGATTGCATTAGCCGCAGCAACTGCTAAAAGCAATGCAAAGGGTGAAATAAAAGAGATATGTGTGAAAGCTAGTGGAAATGTTATTAAGAATGCTAAATCAGTCGGAATTCCCGGAATGACTTCTACTGGCCTTGATTTTGCTGCTGCTATTGGAGCAGTAGCCGGAGATCCATCAAGGCAGCTTGAGGTATTAAGTGGGCTTACTTTTGATGATGAGCAGTCAGCACTAAAGCTAATTGAGGAAGGTAAAGTAACCTCTGGCCAGGCTGATACTCCGAAAATACTTTATATTGAAGTGACTCTACAAACAGATAAGCAATCTTCTAAAGTGGTAATTTCCGATAATCATACCAATATTTCTCTAATTGAGGTTGATGGTAGGGTTGTGTATCAAGGCGGCTGTGAGAATATTGGCTTCCAATCAGATGAAGAGGAATTAACGTCTCTCACAATTGATGAAATTTATGAATGGGTTACAAATGTCGATATCAGTTCATTATCTCTGGTAAAAAAGAGTATTGAGCTAAATAGAGTGATTGGAATAGAAGGTCTTTCAGGGGATTACGGCTTAAAAGTAGGAAAAACCCTTAAGGAAAATGTGAAAAAAGGAATACTATCCAATGATATAGCCACTGCAGCGATGGCGCTGGCGGCCGCTGGTTCGGATGCTAGAATGGCAGGTTCCACACTGCCTGTTATGGCGAATACCGGGAGTGGAAATCAAGGAATTGCTGTCACACTTCCCGTGGTGGCAGTGGCGGAGAAATTGCAGGTTTCTGAGGAGAAGATGATTCGGGCAGTTGCACTTAGCCATCTTATGACGATTCATATCAAATCTAAATTTGGCCGTCTATCTGCCTTATGCGGTGTAACTGCCGCGGGAATGGGTGCTAGCGGAGCCATTGTTTTCTTGCTCGATGGTGGTTTGCATCAAATAAAAGCAGCGATTCAAAATACAATTGGTAATGTGTCTGGAATGATTTGCGATGGGGCAAAGGCGGGCTGCGCAATGAAAGTATCCACCTGTTCGAATGTTGCCGTTCAATCCGCTTTGTTGGCACTAAACAATCAAGAAATTAAATCCACTGATGGATTTATTCATGATGATGTAGAAAAAAGCATAGAAAGTTTTTGTAAGCTTGGAAATGAAGGAACAAGGCATACGGACGAACTCATTTTAAGATTAATGATGGAAAAATAAATATCATACCGTTATTTTGAAGCCTCAGTCACAAATAAATATACTCAGTGAAAACTCCCTGAAACACGACTTTCAGGGAGTTTAATAATAATATCGTCCTTCAAAGGTTGGTAATCATTACTTGTAAATGCAAAAACTATTTCTAATATAATTATTTATAAATATGAGAATAAGTGGAGGTAACTGGTGTACGGTTTGAGAAGAGTTTCACCTATTTGTCCTAGATGTAAAGGAAATAATACTTATGACATCCTTCCAGGGATACCTAATGAGCCTGCTATCCAATTATCTGAAGATGTGTTTGAATATTTTCACGAAAAGACTGTAGGAAATGCGAAGTATTATTGTTTGGATTGTTCAAAAACCTGGAAAAAATACAGAGGCAAGAAACTATATGAACGAATAAATGTTATTTATGCAGATGTAGGAGGTTTCCCGGGCCATATTTTCAAGTGAAAATTGATTTTACAAAAATGTATATTGAACAGCAGCACTCTGCCTTCATTCCTGAAGATTCAAACGACAATGAACCTTGGAAGCCGCTCACAAATGAAGAACTCGATTGGTTCAGATCGGAATTGTATAAATGTGATTTTGTGAATTGGGCAGAAGAATATTATCAGATTGGTGTTTTGGATGGCACGCATTGGAGTGTACGGATTGAATATGATACCTATTGTGAAATCAAAACTGGCCATGTCCACTTTCCACCAAAGTGGTCAAAATTCTGCAAGGCCATTTCGAAATTAAGTGGAAGCGAATTCTACTAAATATAAAAATAGCGCTTAGATTCGAGTGCTTTTTTATTTTCCTTTTTATTTATACATCTTTTTGAAGTTGGTTTATTGAACTAACACGCCGTTTTGATATAATAGTACCTGGTATTAAAACTAGATATAATTTTATTGTCTATCAGTCAACTTAGGAGGACCACATGGAAGATTTGCTTAAATTAAAAGGTAAAAACATTGTCATCATGGGGGTTGCAAATGAGCGCAGTATTGCTTGGGGTGTAGCTCGGTCGCTATATCAAGCTGGTGCCAATCTTATTTTTACCTATCGTTTAGAACGTTCACTTGGAAAAATAAATAAGTTATTAACGGATAATAATCATACTGCTCAACTAATCGTGCAATGCGATGTAAACGATGATGAAAGTATTAAAGGTGCTTTCCAGGAAATTGGGGAGAAGGTAGGAACAATCCACGGAATTGTACACTCCGTTGCATTTGCAAATGCGGAAGATTTAAAAAGGGAGTTTATTAATACCTCAAGGTCTGGGTATGCTTTTGCCCAAGATACCAGCTCGTACTCATTAATAGCGGTTGCAAGAGAAGCAAAACCTTTTATGACAGAAGGCGGCTCAATCGTGACGATGAGTTACCTTGGAGCTGAAAGGGCAGTCAGTGGCTATAATGTGATGGGAGTTGCAAAAGCAGCTCTTGAATCAGCAGTAAAATACCTCGCAATCGATTTAGGAAAAGAGAATATCCGTATTAACGCGATTTCTGCTGGAGCGATTCGCACACTTGCAGCTAAAGGAGTAGGTTCTTTCAATGAAATCCTTCATAAAATTGAAGAAACCGCACCTTTAAAAAGAAATGTAACACAAGAAGAGGTGGGGGATATGACTTTGGCAATGCTTAGTCAACTTTCCCGAGGAGTTACTGGTGAAATTATCTATGTAGATTCAGGATATAATATCATGGGCTAAGCCCAACACAAAAGTTGTTGAGGGCTAATGGGTTTAGGTGTTTTTATGAATATTATTGCGTTTGTGGACCAAATTGTTAGGTTAGCGATTTGGTCCGTTTATTTTTGGCTTTGTTTTCTTTTATTGTTGTTTTATGACCAAAAGAAAAACGCCTACTCAAAAGCGGCGGTTGATTATGCATTTGTTAGTTTAGTTTCTTAATCAGACTTATTCGAATTACATCATCCCAAATTGGACCACGTCGAATTACTTGATACCCAATTTTTTTATTAAGTTCGATGACGTGGTTATTTGTTTCTTCTGTATGTGTATAAATTAAATCAACCTTATGATACTGAGCCTCTTCTTCCAACTTTAGCTTTAGCTTAGTCGCTAAACCTAATCTGCGAAAGTTCGGATGAACCCATAATTGAAATATTTCAGTGAATCGACCATCACTTTGAAATAGTCTTGGGTTTAACTCGTTGAAAATTGTTTTCCAAGGATACACGGAATTCCTATTTGCTATGGAATACATTATCATTGCAATCGCTTTGTTAGAAGCGGAATCTTCAATAATAAATGCACCTTTATCTTGGTCAGTTAGAAACCGTTCTATTTTCTCACTATGTTCCTTTTTTTCTTGTTCTGTCATTTCAACTTCATCTGAAACCGTATACCCATCGTTTTTTAAGTCAATTCGACCAAAAATTCGTGGTCAGTTATAACAGCATTTCGTATATTAAGCATTCTATCACCTCTATTGACCATACTATCTCTCATTCCTCTTATTTAGCATTAATCCAAATTTAGAAAGAAAAAGATGCATGCCGAAGATTGAAATGGGGCTGGTATATTGTTGCTCCAATTGTGTTAGATTTATAAGCATGTTATGGGGAAAACATTCTAATTGGACGGCTGGACAAGTCATAGGTGTTAGCGATTTGGTCCTTTTATGTTTGCATATATGATTTTAGAAGTTTTATGAATCTTATTATTGAATTTTTTATTAAAACTAATGCGGAGGATCGTTTAAGTGTAAAAATTCGCAAACTCGAAAATTCAAATGACAGGGAGATGTTCTTCAACAATCGGGTTATTCAGTTGAAGATCAAAGAAGTTAATCTAGTTGCTATTTATGTCGATTTCCAAGTTAAAACGATCTTCAAGTCGAAGATCGTTTTAACAAAAATTTTTTTAATATTATTGCCAAAAATTTAGTACCCCGACAAGTGCACCATTTTATAATATTAAAAAGGAGTTCAATGGCAAAATGGAAATCACCTTCATTTATTTGATGATTGGGATATTGATTAGTGCACCACTTTATGCGGTTGCAGATTTTGGCCTTGGTATGTTTTTTCTGTATTGTGCATTGCCTGGTTACCTTTACTATTCATTGGAGGGATGATCCCTTTATTTATGGATGTAGAAGAAATCTCCAATAAGCTAAACAGATAAAAACACAAAACCAAGAAATAAATCCAAAATACGTGACTATTGTTGTTTCGGACCATCCATATTTTAAGCCGAAGTGATAATGAATCGGCGTCATTCTGAAAACACGCTTACGAGTTAGTTTAAATGACGAAACTTGTAAAATTACTGAAAGTATTTCAGCGAAATATATAATGAACAAAATGGGAATTAAAATTTCAACTTTCTCAAGAACAGCTAGAAATGATAGCGAGCCCCCTATGGCTAATGATCCCGTATCCCCCATAAAAGCTTTCGCAGGAAATATATTATAAATGAGAAAGCCGAGTAAACATCCAATCATAATTAAGCAAAAAAGCTGCACCTCTGGTCTGTCTGAAATCATAAAAAAGAAAAAGTAGGTAGGGATCGCAACAACTCCTAAAAGACCGTCTAATCCATCTGTGAAGTTAATGGCATTTGCAGAACCTACGACAAAGAATGAGATGACAAAAACAAATAATGCCATTGGAAGCTCCAAGGAAATATTTTTATAAATATGGATGCTGGTGTCTACGCCCAGTGCGTTTATCACGTAATAAAGCAAAATACCAGTAAAAGTAAATTGAAAAATCAGTTTGGTCCTACTCGATACCCCTCCTGGATCTTGACGAGAAGCTTTCCAAAAATCGTCCAAAAACCCAACAAAACTAAAAAGAATGTAGGTAATACACAAGAAATACATGAATGGAGTAGGAGAAAAAAGAATGGATACGATAATTCCAACAAAAAGAATCATTCCAAACATTAAAGGGGTGCCTTTTTTTAACTGATGACCTGAAGGAAGTTCTTTTCTTATCGGTTGAAGGAGCCTAAGTTGTCTTAAACCAGCAATTAATAGTGGAGATAAAATGGAAACAGCGACAAAAGAAATTAACGCAGGGATTATTTGATTAATCACTTATTATTTACTCCTTTTTCTCATTAGTATCTTAATAAGTTCTATTTAAAACTTTCATTTCCTTTATTTAATATTAAAGGTTGCCTATGAAACCATTTCTTTGATGAGTAAATAAGAAGAACCTTGTACTTAGTAAGAATATACTTTTAAAAAATCTATTCTATGATTATTTCATACAATTACTTCTGGTCAGAGCGAGTTTATTATGATGATAGAAAAATTGGGGGAATATATTGGGGGACTGAAAATATGGAGGCAATAAAAAAATGATACAGCGAGGTGCTGAAGAATCAGCTTCTTCATGCAGGATGGCATTTCCATCCTGTATTTTTGTTAAAAAACCATCTGAAAAATTGTTTGAAGCAACAGTAATCGCAAATTTAGTTTTGATATTAAAAAAAACAAAATAGGGATAACAGATGTCATCCCTTAAAGCTTAAGTCCAATTAACCGGTGGTTTTTCTAACTGCGCTTTTATTGCAAGCTCTTTTGCAGCAGCCAAAATAAATTCTTTTCTAAAGAAGTAACTTTTATGACTTACTATTTTTCCATTTTCAACCTCTTGTAACTGTATATCGTGGATTTCAGGTCCCTGGTCCCCATTAGAAATTACAATAATAACTGGTTTATTCCATAGAATAAATTCTTTAGCTGTATGTCCAGGTAGGCCAAATCTAAGAGAGCCTTTAATCATCTCATACTTAGAAAATTCTTGGAAACCAAAATAGGCTTCATTTTGTGCTTGATCACTAAATAGTTTTAACATGCCATCCAAATCTCCATTATTAAATGCTTTTAAATATGATTGAATGGTCACATTGGTTTTATGGTTAGACAACAACTCAGATTTTGATTGAGTAAAATCAATGGAAGCAATGTTTCTTCTCGCACGTTGTACAGCAGAATAAACCCCTCCAGGAGTGCTTTGTAGAATTCCGGCTGCTTCCTCGGCATTAAATTTGAAAATATCCAATAAAAGAAAAGCGGCAACTTGTTTTGGTGTTAAATGAGAATCTAAATATATTAAAATTTCTTCCAAAAAAAGAGGATTCGAGAAATCTTCTATCGTTTCAGATGGTTCATCTAAAATTCCTGTTTCCCGTTTTAGCTTTCTGCATTGGTCAATCCAAGTATTGGTTGCAACCTTAAACAAGTAATATTTTTTGTCAGTTATTTCAATCCATCTTTGGGGGAGAAAGCCAAACGATTTTATTATTGTTTCCTGATATAGATCTTCACCATCCCAAGGGGAGCCAGTGATAAATTTACAATAATTCCATAAATCTGATGAATAATCAGAAATTGTTCTGAAGAATTCATCTCTTACCTTTCTCGTTTCATTCACGATATCCAAAGTAATGTTATCAATTGGTTTCATCCAAATTCCTCCTACTGTCAATATACTAAATAAACGATTATATATCGAAGAATTATACGGCCATAAAAAAATATTTTTAAGGAATTATCTTATTAAAGTTACTAGGGTGTTGATCTAGGAAGGATTAACTCCCTTTTTTGTTGTATTACTTCTTTAACAAACCGCTGAGTTTAACGAAAGAAGGATTTTAAATAAACAAATAGAATTATTGAAGATAAGGCAATTTGTGAAGAGGAAATATGATTTAAATACATTAAGTTTGATATTTATATGGCTGGTATTTCAATGCAAAATGTCACCTCTAAGCGGTTTGGTTTTTTAAGTGAAAGATAGAATATAAGAAAATGATAGTTGTTAAATATCTACCTAGATGTATGTGGCGTGAATTTACTTAGGAGATTGCCCCTAAAATAGAAGGAGGAAATTTTTATGCTGTTTATGCTGATTGTCAAGGCCTCGAAGAATTCGGAAGCCGGAAATCTCCCGAGCACAGAGCTCATGGAAGCCATGACGAAGTACAATGAGGAATTAGTTAATGCAGGCGTGCGGGTTATGGCTAAAGGGCTTCATCCAAGTTCGAATGGGATGCGCATTTCCTTTCCGAAACCTGGAGAAAAGCCGGTGGTTACGGAGGGCCCATTTACGGAATCGAACGACTTGATTGCTGGGTTCATTCTGATTGATGTGAAGTCGAGGGAAGAAGCTATCGAGTGGGCAATAAGGATGCCTGACCCGCAAGGACATGGGGAAGGTGAGATTGAATTGCGTCAGGTTTTTTAGGCGCCGAGCTTCAATAAATGAGCCCTTGGGATAAACGCAATCATTTTTCTGGAACATGTTACAATGAATTTGAAACAAGCTTTACTAATTTAAGGAGGACCAAAAATGTTCACATCAGTAAATGATTTCTTAAACGAATGGAAACAAGAAGCAGCAGTTACTCAAAAAGTGCTGGACGCGCTGACAGATGTATCTTTGAATCAGGAAGTTTCTCTAGGATTATACTGTATTGGAAGCCTCGCTTGGCACATTACGGGAGCAGTTTACTATTTTCCTTTACAGGTAGGAGTAAAATTCGAGGCTCCTGATCTTCAAAAAGAATCACCAAAATCAGCTGCTGAAATCAGCGAGACTTATAAAACAGTAAGTCAGCGGTTAACAGAAGCATTTTCTGAACAGGTTACAGATGTTAAATTGAATGAAATGGTGAATTTATTTGGAAGGGAAATGCCACTTCAAGCTGTTTTCCGTCTGCTAATACAGCATCAGGCTCATCACCGCGGACAATTGACGGTCCTTATGAGACAAGCTGACTTGAAGGTTCCGGGCGTATATGGTCCTAGCAAAGAAGAATGGGAAGCGATGAATGCTCAAAAGAGTTAGTATTGTCAATGATGCAAAAAAAACCGGCGCATGCCGGTTTTTTGTACTATTAGATAAAAACTTCGACGGCTTTGATTTAAAAGATAGCAGTAATTTTGGTTTAAACAATGATGGTAAACTTGTTTATACCGATTATGGTATGACAAAGAGTTTATATGAAAAAGAGTGGGTTCCATTAGCCGAAGAAGGTATACTTCCGCAAATACACTTTGACTTTTGCAATGTTTGTGGACTGGAGAAGGAGCTACGTATGTACGGAAATAATGACAAAGATAAACGCTGTTATAGATGCGAAAAGGAATAAGGCGAATCAGCGTGTATAAGAATTACAATTAAACTAAAAGGTGCAAGAGTAAAGATGCAGAGTGCTGCGTAGCGGGTTTGGTTTTGGAGTAGAAAAACTCAATTCGCACACGAATTTGCATCTTAATTATCAATCAAAATCTAAGTAAATTCACAACCGAAAACGCACAGTATTTAGTTCACTGTGCGTTTTTGTGTTTTATGGTATATTTATGTGAATTTTTCGAAGATTTTATGGGGTTTTATGTTAAATTAAAAATAAGTAATTTGTAAAGGTAGTGAAGTTATTTGAGAGGTTATAAAGCAATGCTATTTGATTTAGATGATACCCTACTTAATAGGGATAAGGCAGTAGATAAAATGTTTTTAATTATTTTAGAAAAGTGTTATGAGGATGTTAATCATTCATCACAAAACGAAATGTTACAAAAATTCAAAAAGTATGATAATAGAAACTATGGCAATAGTGATAAAACAAAAGTTTTGGAATCATTTTTTGATGAATTTCCACCAAAATATAGATTGCCACACAATTACATTCAAGATTTTTGGAATAATAATTTTCCTAATTGTTTTTCTATAAACCAATATACTATAAATATCGTAAATACTATAAAGAGGCATGTTAAAGTTGCAATTATAACAAACGGCTCAACTCAGAGACAAAAGGCTAAAATAATTAACACAAATTTAAATAGTTGTTTTGATATAGTAATTATTTCTGAAGAAGTGGGATTTAGAAAACCTGACAAAAGAATATTTGAATTAGCATTAAATAATCTTAATGTGCAACCAGAAGACGCATTATTCGTTGGAGATGATATAGAAAAGGATATCGGTGGTTGTCAAAACGCAGATATTAAGGGCATATGGTTCAATCCTTATTTGATCAAAAATGATACCGAAATAAAACCATATGCAGAAATCAATTCTTTTGATAGATTATTAAGTTATTTTACTTAATAAACATAATCAGAAGTTGTATTACTTCACAATATGGCACATCACAAACGCTATTGATGCTGTACACCCGCATGAATAATATTGAACCATCATATTATGTAGATTTGACTGTGTGTAAAAATAGGTAATAGAGAGGCGATGCCATATTAGGCATCGTTTTTTTTGCGATAAAGTGGGGAAATGGTATCGAAATATCAAATTTGATTTTTATCCCTTCTAATACCGTCAATATATCAATAAACCGGACGCAATAGGACTATTTTTGTGAAGAGCCATAAGGTTTTTCTAATTTAAGCAAACAGAATTTTTTTCATTGACTAAACGTTCATTCAATAATAAAATAAAACTGTAAATTAAGTTAAATTATGGAAGGGGTGAATTGGATTTATTACGAGATTAATTGTAAAGAGTATCTTCCAGTGATGGTACAGAATAATCCTGATGGAGCTTGTTTTTGAGAAGTTCCAAAAATTCGTTTCACAGAAATAGATAATGCTGAACAAATGTGACACTAACACAATCTGAATATTTATAAGAGGAAATCACTGTTTTTATGGAGGATTGAAGTTAAAATGCCGCGAACACCCGAAGAGAATGATCGCATTCGCCAACTTTCAAAACAAAATATTCGTACTGCAGCTATGGAATTATTTATTAAACAAGGATATTATGCTACCTCTATTCACGATGTAGCAAAACAAGCGGGCATTTCTAAAGGGTTACTATACAATTATTACAAAGGAAAAGAAGAGCTGCTGTCTGAAATGGTCGAGGCGAGAATCAGGGAAGTGGTTGAAGTAATGGAAGGAGCAACCGCTCTCAAGAGACCCAGTGAGCAACTTAAACACATTATCGAAGGAGCGATTGATAATATCCATCAAAATCCAGAAGTCCATCGATTCTATCTGCATCTGCAAACTCAGCCAGAGTCAGACGAAGAGTTGATTAAATACAGTAAACTCCTTATTAAAGAAAACGCTAGAATGTTTGAGATACAATGTGAAATATTTGAAAGGCTGGGAGTACAGCAGCCAAGGCAACGGTCGTTATATTTTTCATCCGTGCTTCAAGGTATTATGTTGATGATATCTACCTATCCACAAATTTTTCCGATTGAAGAAATTAAAAAACAGATTATTCAAGAATTTTGTTAACCCCTCTTTCACATGAAAACAGAGTTAATATTCAATCTATTCAAATGGATGGTGCGCTTCTTAAGAAGGTGTCTCCAAGCCATTTTGATAGAAGATAAGCAGGCAATGCTTACACATTCGCTAAAATGTGTTCGTTTGGGAATTTAATTAATCGGGTTTCAAATGACGAATCCCGCCATAGGAGATGAGCGAGATGGAAACACGGGTAAATCAAATTGAATTGAATGGACTCACCTTTCAATATCGAGAGAGCGGGCACCCTTCTGCAGCGCCAATTGTTGCACTACATGCACTGGGAAAAAGTGCAGAAACATGGGATCAAGTGGCAGTTGCATTAGGAGAAAATTACCGCGTTTTAGCTTTGGATCAGCGAGGGCACGGTGGGAGTACAAGAGTTGGCACTTACTCCTTTGAACTTATGTGCGATGACTTGCTTCATTTTGTGAATGCCATGAATTTAGACCAATTTACGTTACTCGGTCAGTCCATGGGAGGAACAGTATCCTATCTATTCTCAGAAAAATTTCCGTCAAGGATAGAAAGGTTGATTGTTGAAGACACTCCACCTCCTTTTCCTGACAAGCCAATCGAGATTCCTTCTAAACCTCCTGGTTCCCTCCCATTTGATTGGCTGGTAGTGCCTTCGATTCTAACGCAACTTAATGACCCCAATCCCCAATGGTGGGCCCGTCTAAAGGATATTATCAAGCCGACTCTTATTATAGGCGGTGGGTCAAGTCATATTCCACAACATAAATTGCAAGAAGTTTCTGAACTTATTCCCACTTGCGAATTGGTGACAATTGATCATGCGGGGCACTTTGTGCATGATGATAACTTACCAGCCTTCATAGCTGCCGTAAAAAGTTTTCTACATTCATGAGTTTTCGCATTCTTCCACTTTTTCTCCCATTCTTATTGATTTGAGAAGAGGGAAACTTCGGGTTTTATAAGACTTAATAGAGATCTTTATACTACAAATGAAATATCCCATTGACCCATACGACATAGTGGCAGCCCTGATTTGTATATTAAAGTAACGAAAAAAGCAAGCACAGTGTGCTCGCTTTTTAACAATGTGGTAAGACAATATTCAGAAATACTTAATCCCTATTCTAAAGTTGGCATTCTTGATGAAAAACTTAACTTAGCGTAAAACTTTTCAATTAAGAAGTATATTTTAACCAACAATCTAATCAGGGATGACAATAAAATTTTAAATGAAGTATTCAAAATACATCCCTCCACATTGAATTTTAGTGTTAAATAACACTAGGATTATTGTTCCCTTCAAAACAAATTAATACTATTAGATTACTGCCATCTGTTCCTTCATTTGGTAAGTTGCAAAAAGGTAAAGGCGGTGGCAAAAAGAATTTTTCTTGTCGAAGTTTTAACTAATAAAATTATCGTTAATGGTTAACCTATTTCTGTAAAAGTTAGGAGGGTTGAAACAAATGGAACAGGTTAATCATCAAGATAAAATTAATGCTTCAGAATATGGTATCATCTGGTCGCAATATATTAATGACAGTATGTCACGTTGTGTTCTTCGCTATTTAATAAATGATGCTAAAGATGAAGATACTCGTGCTTTACTTCAATTTGCCTTACAATTATCAGAATCCCATATAGAAAGAACGAAACAATTTTTAACACAAGAAAACTATCCTATTCCAATAGGGTTCACAGACGAAGATGTAACAGTAAACGCCCCTAGTTTATTTACTGATACCTTTAAGGTAATTTATTTGCAAATTATGTCCATTCACGGATTGACGAGGTATGCTGGTGCTACAAGTGTCAGTATACGTGAGGATGTCAGAAAATATTTAATGGAATGTACTTCTCAAACATTGGAATTATATGATAGGGTAACTACTGTCGCCTTATCTAAGGGGATTCTTAGTAAGCCGCCTACATTAAATAATAAACAAAAGATTGATTTTATTAGGAAACAAAACTATTTAACAGGTTGGTTCGGAAAGCGTAGACCGATTAATGCAGTCGAAATCAGTGGCGCACATCTTAATATGCAAAAAACTATGGTGAAAATGGTTTTAGAGTTAGGATTCAGCCAAGTATGCCAATCTAAAGAAGTACGAGAGTTTTTCGAACGTGCTCGAAAACTTTGTAAAAGACACTTTCATATACTGGGTTTAATGTTAGAAGAGGAGAATCTCCATGAACCAAGGATATTTGAGTCAGAAGTAACAGATTCAACAGTACCTCCCTTTTCTGATAAGCTTATGCTTTTCCATGTAGCCACACTGCTATCTGCTGCACTTGGTTATTATGGAGAGGCTTTATCAATGTGTCAAAGAAGGGACTTGAGTGCTGATTACGCACGAATGAATATGGAAATTGCATTAATTGCAGAAGATGGTATGAATCTTTTAATAGAAAATGGATGGATGGAACAACCTCCTACTGCCACCGACCACGAAAACTTAGCTAAGGATTAAAACAATGTGGATGCAAAAGAACGATTATTTTGGTGCATCGCTTTTCCAGGGTTTGGTCAATTACTGAATGGAAAATACTTCAAAAGGATCACTTTTATATCATTAGAATTCATTATTAATGTTAAATCTCATTTTAATGAAGTGATCTTATATAGTTTTAACGGTGAAATTAAAAAAGCGATTGACTATACTGACTATCAATGGATTATGTTTTATCCTTGTGTATACTTTTTTGCCATATGGGATGCTTATAAAGATGCAGGTGCAGGTTAAGAACCATATTCTTTCTTACCATTTGTTATTTCAGCATATTTTGTTACTTTGGGAATAATGTAATCGGCGAAAATAAAATTATTTGGAATAATCTTGGGAACAGTCTGGTTTCCTAGAATCATAATTAAATTCTTTACCTGCAAGTGAGCTGGCATTAAGTGTTCGAAATCCAGAGAAGGCAGAAGGACTTCGTGCCCGTGGAGTGGAAGTTCGTCAAGGAGATTTTGACCGTCCAGAAACACTAGATAATGCTTTTAAAGGGATTGACCGCTTATTAATCATTTCTGCGGATGGAGATAATGAAACCAGAATTCATCTACATACTAATATTGTCCATGCAGCTGAACGAGCAGGGGTAAAATTTATTGCTTACACAAGTTTAGCAAATGCAACAGAAAGCAAAAATTTAATTGCTCCTCCTCATGTTGCTACAGAAGCAGCCATCATTAAAACAGGTATCCCATATTCTTTCTTGCATAAACAATTGGTATTTAGAAAACGAAATCGGAAGCATTCAAGGTGCTATAGCAGGATCTCCATGGGTAACTTCTGCAGGAGAAGGTAAAGTAGGCTGGGCATTGCAACAAGATTACGCAGATGCAGCGGCAGAGGTTCTTGTTGGAAACGGTCATGAAAATACAGTGTATGAACTTTCGGCTCCTCTTTTAACTCAAGAAGAATTGGCATCTGCTCTTGGTAAAGCGTTGGGTAAAGAAATACCCGTACAACAAGTTAGTGACGAAAAATTTGCTGAGATCATGAAAGGATTAGGTTTACCTGATTTTGTGATTCCGATTGTAGTAGGAATTCAAGAAAGCATTCGGAACGGTTCACTTGAAGTTGAAAGCAATGATTTTGAGAAAGTTCTTGGTCGTCCAGTTAAACCAATCAACGAAGCACTGATCCAACTAGTTAATGCAAATTCACAAACAAAATAAATGAACTAAAAAACCGGCATTTTAATATTATCCCCTTCAAATAGACATTCACAATAACCTTCATGTTACGCATGGAGGAAAGGAATGTGACTTGGAGGGGATTTTCAAAATGTTTAAATCGGAAAGGGGATAACTTCATTAGTTATCTCTTTTTTTACCTTCTTCACAGCCGTTTTTGGGCAAGGCATCAGCTCCTGTTTCCATCATTGTGATGACTCAAATACCGCAATTTCAAAATTCTAATGAACCTATAATGGTACTTGAATGTAGATATCCCAAGTGGGGCTTGGTATTGTACCTGGTTTTGGTAAAAATTATGCTGGTTTTATTCGGTATAAATATCATTTTTTTGTTTAAAATACATATTTATAGTGAAATTGTGAACAATGTTTTTGTCTGCCTACTAAAGGTGGTGTGTTAATTTGGGTTTCTTTTCAAGATTATTTGGGAAATCACCAAAAAAGGAGGTTAAAACATTGGCAAATGTTAAATTAGCAGTCATTTTCTACAGCATGGGTGGTACGAATGTTCAACTCGCAAAATGGGCTGAAGAAGGGGCAAGAGAAGCAGGTGCAGAGGTAAAGGTATTGAAGGTTCAGGAATTGGCTCCTGAATCAGTTGTTCAAGGAAACGAAGTATGGAGGCGTACAACCGAGGAAACAAAGGATATACCTGTTGTGACTTCCGGGGATATTGAATGGGCTAATGCAATTATCTTCAGCGTTCCTACCAGGTTTGGTAACGTTCCTTCCCAAATGAAACAGTTTCTTGATACACAGGGAGGATTATGGGCTAGCGGAAAAACCGTTAATAAAGTTGTGAGCGCCATGACATCTGCCCAAAATCCACATGGAGGTCAGGAAGCAACAATTTTGGCTCTTTATACATCTATGATGCACTGGGGGGCAATTATCGTACCACCAGGATACACCGATCCTGTTTTGTTTGGAGCAGGAGGAAATCCATACGGGACAAGTGTAACTGTTGGAGAAGATGGAAAAATGAAGGATCCGAATCAAGTGGAAGCAGCGGTTAAACATCAGGCGAGACGTACTGTAACTGTTGCTGAATGGGTTAATAAAGGGAACCAATAAAAGTTCATAAAAAAGCAAACCTCCATGATACCTTCATGAAAACGTTGGCGAATATTTAAGAGAGATAACACAAGGTGGAGCAGATATAGTTATTGATTGTTCAGGTATGAGCGGCAAGGTGACGCCTCTTGAATATCTTGCATCCGGAATGAAGCTTCATGGCGGTGCAATGGGCGGGCTTGTCATTGCGTCACAGGCTGTACGGAAAGCTGGGACCATCCAAATTACCGGTGTTTATGGGGGACGTTATAATGGTTTCCCGTTAGGAGACATTTTCCAAAGAAATGTTGACATTAAAACGGGGCATGCCAGTTATTCCGTATATGCCTTTTCTTTACAATCTTATAACTGAAGGAAAGGTTGATATTGGTGATGTAATTACACATGTTCTTCCATTAGACCAGGCAAAGCATGGATACGAAGTTTTTGACACAAGGACCGATAATTGCATAAAAGTCATTCTAAAACCTTAAATCTAAAATGAATTCCTATATATTCTTTTAGAAATGGAGGTTGTTATTTTGAATAACAAGGACTCATTAATTGGGATATTTTTGGCATACTATTAACAACTATCTACACCGCAATACTTGCATCACAACTAATGGCCACAAAACATAAGGTTGATTACCTTTATTTCAAAAATAAATTTACAGAAAGATAAAACAATCATTTAAGGCGGTGATCATCCATCGTCTTTTTTGTTGAATCCATGATTTCTTAATTACCGATAATCATTATGGTTAAAGGTATTGTTGAATATCCATGATTTCTTGAAGGATTTGATAAACGAAATAATGACTACGGTTTGAAAATACATGATGGTGGAACTTCCAGTATTATCATTGATTTTTGTCCTTGGTGTGGTTCGGAACTTGATAATTTAATACTTTCTTGTTCGACTAAAGGGACAGTTTAGTGGAAAAGGCAGGTATTAGGAATATCGAAATAGAAATCCTTAATGGGTTTTTAGTAAAAATAAAAGGACGAAGAACCGTTATGATTATACTTGTGTTAGGGGCAAAAGTACCTGCCTTACTTCTTCCCTGCTGATTAGCAAAATTTTCTGCGTTTTACCATTAAAATATTCTACGATTAACGCGATTTTCCCTGTTGCATTATTCCTCTGCCTGATTAAAAACCTGTTTTGCTACACTGACAGAGTTCAATACCTTTGGAAACCAGTGTAAGGTGAACATTGGAGAAGTGCTTCAATAATTTCTTCTTTCGTTAGCCCAACTCTTAGGGCAGCGTTTAAGTGAACGCGCAGCTGCGGTTCGCATCCTCCTAAGTGAATTCAGATATATTAAAGTTCATCTGAAGCTATTTGTTTTCTAAGTGTGATGTAAATCACCATTCATCATTGGTTATTTCTATATAATCAAAGAAAAAACAAAAGATGGTGATAAAAATGGATTTTTCATTTAAATCTTTATATAACGAAATCGGCGGACAGGAAACAATAGATAAACTGGTTGATGCCTTTTACCCTCGTGTCTATGATGATCCGGATTTGATGCCGTTATTTTTGGGCGATATGGAAGAAATCAAGAGGAAGCAGCGGATGTTTCTGCCGCAATTTTTGGGAGGACCAGCATTGTACAGCCAGGAATTTCGCCACCAGCAATGAGATACCGGCACCTTCCGTTTGAAGTAACACCGAAAAGAGCTCAGTGCTGGCTGTGCTGTATGAAGGAAGCCTTTGAAGAAATAGGGTTATTTGAAAACCCCGCAGGAGCTGAATTTTATGATCGGTTAACACAAGTAGCTGGTATCATGGTGAATAGTCCTGATCGAGAATAATGATAGTTCGTTATTAAAAGGATGATACAGGAAATAAAGCAAATTGAGTGTTCAAATACAAGGCTTGTTTACAAAGGATATTAATCTCAATTATAGAGAAAGATATGTAAAAATAATTGAGGTGATTTTATAAATGAAGCAATTTCTTATTCTACTCTTTACATTTATCTTTGTTATGTTTAATCCTGGTGTTTTTTATGCTGAAGGTAGACTTGTGTTATCTCCAGAGTGTCAGGAACAAGCGAAGGTTAGGGACAGCCTTTATAATAAAGGTATTATGAGGGATATTATCTCAACGTTTAATTTAGATATTAATGAAAGTAGTTATGGTGAACTATCTCTAAAAGATTTATTAATAGCTCATATTTTATATGGTGGACAGATTGATGATACCTATTTTAATTCCTTGATCACACTTTTTAGCAATCTTAATACCCGTGGGGAACCAAGATTGTTTGTTAAGCCATTAAATGGTTATTTTCTTTATAAGAAAACAGATAATACTAATGTTATGATACGACTAACACTAGAAAATAAGAAATGGACAGTGATTGAAACTCAAAAGAAAATGGGTAAGCCCATAGATTATAAATTGTTGAAATGTGAAGAAGAAAATATTAAAAATCGAAATTAAAAACATTAAGTACTAATAATTGAAAAAAAAGAACACATACCATTTTTTAGTGTTTTAATTGGATTTAAATCATCTGGCACCCCTAATGGACTAACCCTTAATTTGTCCACAAGGGGTGCCTGACGCTGATAATTAATTAGGGGAGGTTCTTAAGTATTTAGAGAAGTTGTCGAAAGAACCTAGTGTTTTTTTGTGGTGTACATACTTTAAAAAGGAACATTTGTTCTAATTCGTGTTTAAGATATGGTATAATTGTATGACAATAGAATAGGTTTTCTCAAGGGTGGTCTGCACACTCCTGCTTTGAAAGGGGGTGATGCTGTATGACAGTATTTGAATCTTTTATGATTATGATTGCATTTGCGAGCTTAATCGTCGCTTTACTGTCATTTAACCAAAAAAAATAATCCACCCTTGAGTTAGAGGCTCAGGTGGATTATCCCCACTTTATAGCCGACCCCTTTGGGGGAGCCGTCTATTGTATGACCGGACATGTTCGCGCATGTCTGGTCTTTTTTATTTTATGCATTGTAATGATTTAATTATACCTAAGAGTCGCTTAAAAGAAAACAAAAATAGCCTAAACAAAGGTATTTAAAATAAATGATATAATTTATTTAAGAAAGTAGGAACTAACAAATCTATTGGAGGGATTCCTTAATGATAAATAAAGATTTAGAATGTATTTTAAGTAAAATTGAGGAGCTTGAAACTAATGATGTAGAGATAGTAGTAGAGGATCCCGAAATTGAAACTATTTCTTTTCACCTTTTTTTAAGAGACGAATTTGAACAAGGGCAGTTAGGATATAGGGTAGACGAGGATGGAAATTCTTTAACAGGAAAAAATGAAGGCGACTGGAAAGAAAATTGGTATGTCATAGGTTACGATGAAGACCTAGGGGATCCAATTATTATAGATATTAATAATAAAGATTATCCTGTAATGACTGCAATGCACGGTGAAGGAGACTGGGAGCCAGAAGTAATATATTCATCTTTGAAAGAATTTCTAGAATCTTTATCATAAGGGGGGCCGAAAACTAGGTCACTTTATATTAGTGAAAAAATAATTCAAACTTGAGTTGCTCAAGAGGATTATCCCCGTTTATAGTCGACCCCTTTACGGGAACCGTGTAATTTATGACCGGACATGTTCGAGCATGTCTGGTCTTTTTTATTGGCTGTTTTCTAAGATACTGTTGTTTTGCAAATAGGTTTTTAAAAGCACATCGTTGAAAAAGAAGTTGATTGGAGCGGAAGGTGCGAGACTCCAGCGGGAGCAGAGGGACAGGTGAGACCCCACAGGCGCTGTGCGCCGAGGAGGCTCAGCGCCCGCCACGCGGAAAGCGAGCATCCTGGAGTGGAAATCAACTACTCCTTATATAGCAACAAAGTATACGAAAACAGCCTTTTTATTTTATTCAGGATGCTTGGAACTCTTTCACCAAACAAATCATCATATTATTTTCTTCTTAATAGAGGAATTACCTTTTCTTTATCGTATCCTTAAAGTCAAACTTATTTTCCTGAAGGGAGAGTCATTGAATGAGAGAAAGAAAACGTGTAAGAGAATTAGGGATAAATATAGGGAGGTTTCCAACAGGTCCAAACAACGCCATTACGGATATCCCTGGTGTAAAAGTTGGACACGAAACCGTTATTTCTGAAGAACATGATGATAGAGGTCCTGCACGGACTGGTGTAACGGTGATCCTTCCTAATGAAGATTTATACAATCAGCGCCTTTTTGCTAATAGTTATGTCATTAACGGTGCTGGTGAAATGACAGGAATTCTTCAAGTGAAGGAATGGGGAATCATAGAAACCCCAATTGCACTAACAAATTCAATGAATGTAGGGATTGTAAGTGATGGCATCATTGAATATATGACAAGAAGATATCCTGAATTAGGGAACACGGAGGATATCGTCCTGCCAATTGTTGCAGAATGTGATGATAGCTTTTTAAATAACCCTCGCGGTAGACATGTGAAGCAAGAACACGTTTTATCAGCAATAAATAAAGCGACATACGGGCCGTAGAAGAGGGCTGTGTTGGAAGTGGTACGGGAATGAGCTGTTTTGAGTTTAAAGGAGGGATAGGTACATCTTCTAGAGTCGTTTTAAATCAATATACGATTGGAACATTAGTCATGACTAACTTTGGTAAACGCAACGATTTTCTTTTAAACGGTACTGCTGTTGGAAAGGAACTTCAAGAGTTTATGCCGAAAAGTCGTGTTCCTGAGGGATCCATTATTATTGTCATTGGAACAGATGCTCCATTGCTGTCACATCAGTTAGGGAGGGTAGCAAAAAGAGCCGCATTAGGACTCGGGAAAATTGGCTCGAAGGCTTATCATGGAAGTGGTGAAATATCTCTTGCTTTTTCTACGGCAAATAGGTTGAAAAGAGGAGATGTGACAGACATCCAGTGCTTAAACATGTTAAATGATCAGTTCCTTAATGATATTTTTGAAGCTGCGATCGAGAGTGTGGAAGAAGCGATCTTAAATGCAATATTTAAAGCAACTACCTTGTCTGGCCGGAATGGAAATGTTCTATATGAAATACCAATCGAGAAGACTTTACAAATTCTTGGTCTCAAATAACATATATTTCTAACTAATCTAAAAAGTCGAAATATATTGACTATTTATTTTTTTAAATTATATAATGGGTGATAAGAAAATGAAAACTCCATTTTCACCTGGTGAAAATGAAATTATACTTTCACTAGGCGGAAATGAAAAAACAATTTCAAGTGTTGGGGGTGTCAAGAATAGACCAAGAAAAAAGCCAAAATATACGGGTATTAGAAAGAGTGTTTGATATTATTGAAGCCTTTACATTAGACAGTTCAGAATTAACACTCACAGAAATCTCAGAAAAAACCTCATTATCCCTAGCTACGATTCATCGTTTTATTCAAACCATGCTGGCTAGGGGATATATTGAGCAGGACCCTATTTCCAATAAATACAAGCTTAGTAAGCAGTTTGTTCGATTAGGCGGCATCGTTGTAAGCTGCATAGACCTAGTGCAAACAGCAATACCCTACCTCCAGGAACTATCCAATAAAACCTCACAAAATTGCAACCTCAGTGTATATGATCAAGGAAAAGTTTTATGTTTAATCAATATTGAATCCTTTAAAAGCTATTTTATGGGAATCAAAGTTGGACAGAGCCTCCCAGTATATGGAGGGGCATTATCAAAAGTCATCCTGGCTCATCTTCCTTCAGATTTAATATCGAACCTCATCTCAGATGATTTACCAACCTTTACACCACAAACGATATCTCACCGAGACCTTTTATTAAAAGAACTTGCAAAAATTCGCGAACAAGGCTATGCGGAATCCAGAGGCGAACTAACCATCGGAGAGGCAGCGATTGCAGCACCTATTTATGATTATTCAAACGCAGTAGTTGCGGGCATCTCTATTTCTGGCCAGAGCATCATTATATTGAAGAGAAACAAATTGAATTTCGCAACCAGCTCCTAATGACGGCTAATCTCATTTCAGGACAATTAGGTTCAGTCAACATGATTCCAAAGGGGAGTGAAGAACTTTGGAAAAAATAAAACCAGCAAGGTTAAAAAAAGGAGATACGATCGGAATCGTTGCCCCTGCCAGCCCTTTATACAATAAGAGTGATTTCATTCGAGGAAAAAGAACACTTGAAGAGTGGGGCTTTCATGTGATCGTTGGTGACCATGTTCATGCAAGACATGAGTATTTAGCGGGAACAGATGAACAGCGCGCACACGACATCAACTCCATGTTTAAAAATGATCAAGTCGATGCCATTTTCGTCACACAGGGTGGATATGGATCAGCAAGAATCCTCCGCTATTTAGATTTTGATTTGATTAAACAGAATCCTAAAATTTTCATTGGCTACAGTGATATTACTGCAATTCATCTCGCGATACATAGGCTTACAGGATTGGTTTCCTTTCACGGGCCAGGAATGGCAGGATTTAATCCTGAGGATTTATCCGAATATCGAAAGAATCAGCTATTTAAAGCATTAATGTTGAACGAACCCATTGGGGAAATTGAACTCGCTGATAAGAAAAAATGGATTAACATCATTCATCCAGGTGAAGCAAGAGGAGAAATGGTGGGCGGAAATCTGACGTTAATCTGTGCCTCTTTAGGTACTCCCTATGAGATAGAAACGGAGGGGAAAATTTTATTTTTCGAAGAGCTGGATACCGAGCCATGGGTTATGGATCATATGTTATCGCACTTATGGAATGCAGGAAAGCTGCAAAAAGCCGCAGGCATTGTCGTTGCGGAATGTAAAGATTGTGAGCCTTATAAGCACAATCCTGGTTTCCCGGTTACGTTTAGTTTAGAGGATATTTTAGAGGACTATTTAAAGCGCTTACAAATCCCGGCTATTTATGGGCTGCCACTTGGACACACAAAAGATTTGGCAACTATTCCATTAGGGGTACATGGGTTTTTAGATGCTTCAAACGGAAAATTTATCATAGAAGAATGCGGTACGCGTTCGTAGGAGGTTAAGGATGAAAAAGGGGATTTCATTTTTATGCATCATTTCAATTATATTATTTATGTTTTTTTCACCACTAGTTAACAACCGTGCGGAAGCTTCAAGTCCATCTTCCTTAAGAGTTGGTTGGACTACAGAACCTGATAGCTTAAGTCCGTTCATATCAAACAGAGTTTCCACCTTTGAGTTACATCTATTAATCTATGACTCCTTGGTTGCTTTTGATAATCATTTAAAGCCAGAAGGAAGATTAGCAGAAAGCTGGAATGTTAGCGATGACAATTTAACGTGGACATTTAAGTTGAAGAAAGGTGTCAAATGGCATGATGGAGTGCCTTTTACCTCCCAAGACGTTAAGTATAGTTATGAAACGCTGCTGAAAGCTGAAATGGGCATGTATTCGGATTTTCTTAAGGGAATTACCAGCATTGAAACCCCTGACGACTATACAGTTGTCATTAAAACAGATAAGCCGAAAGCCAATATGTTATATGTAACAGCCCCAATTTTACCAAAGCATATTTGGGAAAAAGTAAAATTTGATGATTTAAAGACATGGCCTAACGAAAAGCCAATCGGGACGGGTGCGTTTAAATTTGTTGAATGGAAGAAAGGCGAATATGTAAAGCTTGAGGCGAACAAGGATTACTTTTTAGGCACCCCAAAGGTTAATGAATTAATTTACCCTCTATATGCCAACAACGATACGATGGTCCAATCGTTAAAAATTGGTGAAATTGATGCAGCCATCAACATTAATGCGAACCAGGTAAAATTACTGGGAGCAGAAAAGAATATGAAAGTTCTTTCCAATCCGACGAACAGCTTTACCAATATTGGTATCAACTCATCGAAGGATAAGGCATCAAAAGGGAATCCACTATTATTAAACACTTCCATCAAACAAGCGATGGAATATGCAATTGATAAACAAAAAATTATCGATGTGGCTTATTCCGGTCAGGGAAAAGCAGGAACGACAATCGTTCCAACATTTTTAAAGGATTGGCACAATGAATTGAGTGCGGATAAGGTTCGCTCCTTTGATGCGAACAAGGCTAAAGCCATCTTGGATGACGCAGGCTTTAAGGATCAAAATGGTGATGGTATTCGTGAAGATAAAAACGGAAAACCATTAGAGTTTCGTCTCTATACTCGGAGCAAATCAGCAGAAGAAGTTAAAGCCGGCCAAATGGTTCATTCCATGTTAAACGATGTTGGAATCGAAACAAAAGTGGAAACCATGGATGATGGTGTGTTAGGAGATAAAATCGCTGACAAAGGCAACTATGATTTATTTATTTGGGGTTGGACAACTGATATCGATCCAACCACAATCTTGAGTATTGTTAGTACTGATCAAATTGGAAATTTAAGCGAAACGTATTATTCCAATTCAAAGTATGATGAGTTGCTGGCAGAGCAGGCAACAACGATCGATTTCAAAAAACGCCAGAGTATGGTGTATGAGATGCAGGACATTTTAGCAGAAGATCTTCCATACATCATTCTAATGGAGGAAAATGCAATCCAGGCGGTTCGCACTGATAAATGGAAGGGTTGGACACCCGTTCAAGGCGCTTACTTCATGACAGCTAACAATTATAACTATCTTCATGTTGAGCCTGCTGTCAAAGAAACCGCGAGCGGGAAAGATACAAATAAAAATAATGAAAATAGCAGTAACTCCTGGTGGATTTACGTCGCAATTGCAGTAGCTATCATTGTTCTCATATTGGTGGTTAAAGCGAGAAAACGGAATGGAATTGACCGTTTTGATGATATGTAAAACGATTTGGTGAAGGAGAAGCTATGAAACTTAAATATTTTGCAAAAAAACTATCCAATGCAATCGTCACCTTGTTTTTTGTACTCGTAATCAATTATTTTTTGTTTCGTGTCATGCCTGGTAATCCGCTGGCCATGATGCTTCGCGATCCAAAAGCATCGCCTGAATCGGTTGAAAAAATGAAGCACCTCTTCGGGCTGGATCACCCGTGGTACGTTCAGTTTGGGTTATATGTGAAGGCGCTCTTGAAGGGTGACTTAGGTATGTCATTTTTGTTTAAACAGCCGGTTGTGGATTTAATCGCAACTAAGATTGTTCCCACACTATTGTTAGTAGGAGTCGCGACCTTGGTCTCTCTGCTTGGTGGAATATTTTTAGGTATCCTTGCTGCACGAAAAAGAGGAAAGAAAGTGGATGTCTTTTCATTATCTTTTTCATTACTAACCTACTCCATGCCAACCTTTTGGGTTGGTGTGGTGCTGGTTGCTTTATTAAGTGTTCATTTTACCCTTTTTCCTACATCAGGAATGTCGACAGCTGGAATGGTTTTTGCAAACTCCATGGATGAAGTGCTTGATGTAGCACACCACTTATTACTCCCTGCGTTATCACTTAGTCTCGTATTACTGGGACAATATGTGCTCATTATGAGAAATTCACTTATCGACGAACTAACAGAAGATTATGTACAGACAGCAAAAGCAAAGGGATTTTCAGAAAAATATATCGTTCGGAAACATGCTGTGCCTAATGCGATGTTACCAATGGTTACCGTCATTTCGATTAATCTTGGATTTATGATTGCAGGTGCCATTGAAATTGAGACTGTTTTTTCATGGCCAGGTATAGGCCGGCTGATGTATGAAGCGCTTTTAAATCGTGATTATCCATTATTGCAGGGAATTTTTCTTATTATTAGCATTTGCGTTATCTTAGCCAACTTAATCGCAGACGTACTCTATGGATATTTAGATCCAAGAGTAAAAGGATAGAAAGGAGCCCATCATGATTGAACCAAAAGTAGTACAGTCGATCCCAGAAATAGAAATGACAAGAAAAAGTGATGTTAATCGCAAAAGATATTCTCAAATCATTTCGATTTTTAAAAGTAATAAAATGGGCATGCTTGGGATCGGTATATTCGTGTTTTTTGGCTTAATTGCGCTGATTGGACCAATCATTTTTCCATATAATCCATTACAAATTGGGTCTGGTAATGAAGTCATGCAGCCACCAAGCAGCCAGCACTGGCTTGGAACGGATGATTTAGGCAGGGACGTATTGGCTGCACTGATCTCAGGTTCAAGAGTGTCATTAGGAGTTGGAATTCTTGCTACATTTATTACCATGGTTGTCGGAACCTTGATAGGTATTGGCTCAGGTTATATCGGCGGAAAAGTTGATACGATCTTGATGAGATTTACAGAAATTTTCCTAGTACTACCTTGGTTACCTTTAATGCTTGTTCTGGCTGCGCTTTTAGGGTCAAGTATTTGGAACATTATCTTAGTTATTGGACTAACGAGTTGGTCAAGTACAGCCAGAATTGTCCGCGCAAACCTTATCCGTAAAGGAAAGACAATTTATTGAACGTGCAAAGGCCATTGGGGCAAATGACTTCTATATCATGTATAAACACATTCTTCCTAACGTTTTTCCGTTAATATTTGCAAACACAATTCTCGTTTCAGCAGTGGCCATTTTATCAGAGACTAGTCTTAGTTTTTTAGGAATGGGAGATGCATCGCATCCGAGCTGGGGAATGATGTTACATTACGCCTTTACTTCAGGCGCTGCTAGTGTGGGGGCTTATTGGTTTTTACTTCCACCTGGACTATGTGTAGTAGGGGTTGTTCTTGGTTTTACCTTCCTGGGATATGCATTTGATGAACTTTTCAACCCAAAGCTGCGGAGGAAATAATATGAGTCTATTAGAAGTAAGGGATTTAAAAACATATTTTCATACGAAGGAAGGCATTGTTAAAGCTGTAGATGGTGTAAGTTTTACACTCGAAGAAGGCGAAGCCATTGCTCTTGTAGGAGAGTCAGGCTGTGGTAAAACAACGACTGCCTTATCGATCACGAAGCTTCTTCCTAATGAAGGCAAATTAGCAGGCGGGAACGTATTTTTTAATGGAAATGACCTGGTCAAATTATCACATGAAAAAATGAGAAGAACACGGTGGAACGATATTTCGATCGTCTTTCAAGGTGCGATGAACTCGTTGAATCCTGTTATGAAGGTCGGCGATCAAATTATTGAGGCCATCATGTTACATAAAGGCAGTAACCGTACTGAAGCAAAAAAGAAGGTAAAGGAACTTTTTGAATTAGTTGAAATTAATAGTGAACGAATGGATCAATTTCCACATGAATTTAGTGGTGGAATGAAGCAGCGTGCCATGATTGCAATGGCATTAGCTTGTGACCCGAAGCTTATTATCGGGGATGAACCAACTACGGCTCTTGACGTAATGGTTCACGCCAAATTCTTAATCTGCTCGAAAAGCTTAGGAAAGAATTAAATATGTCAATGATTCTTATTACGCATGATTTATCTGTGATGGGAGAAACGTGTGATAAAGCAGCCATCATGTATGCAGGAAAAATTGTTGAATTAGGTAGTGTTGAAGATATTTTAGATCAACACCTTCATCCGTATACAGAAAAGCTAGTTCACTCCTTTCCAGATATATATGGCAGCAGGGAAATGATTTCTTCGATTCCAGGTTCTCCACCAAATCTATTAAATCCACCGAGTGGCTGCCTATTTCATCCTCGCTGTGAATATGCAACAGATGAGTGCAGGTCAAAAGAACCTGAGCTTCAAGAAGTCTCTCCTAATCACTTTGTTGCCTGTCATGTAAGAGGAGGGATCATGTGAGCAATGTTGTTGAAGTGAAGAGTTTAAAGGTTCATTTTGATGGACACCAAGGTTTTTTAAAAGATTTTTTTTCAAAAGAAAAGAATCTAGTGAAAGCGGTAGATGGGATTGATTTGGTCATAAAAAAAGGTGAAATTGTTTCACTTGTTGGAGAGAGTGGGAGCGGGAAGACAACAACTGGTAAAGCATTATTAAGTCTTACGCACCAAAGCGATGGAGAAATCCTTTTTGAAGGAGAGTCTATCTCTCAAAAAAACAAAAAAGCATTGAAATCGTTCCGTCAAAAAGCTCAAATGATTTTTCAAGACCCGTACCAATCCCTTAACCCAAGAAATATCATTATGGATATTGTCGCTGAACCTTTAGTGGTTAATAAACTCATCTCATCAGAGGATGAAAAAAAAGAACGGGTCATACAAGCATTAGAGAACGCCGGCATAAAGCCAGCAGAAAGATTCCTGTATAAATATCCTCATGAATTAAGTGGTGGACAAAGACAAAGAATTGTCATTGCAAGTGCATTAATTTTAAATCCTTCATTCATAGTAGCTGATGAGCCTGTTTCCATGCTGGATGTTTCCATCAGAGCCGATATTTTAAAGCTGATGGTTGAACAACGTGATAAAAAAGGAATTTCGTATCTTTTTATAACCCATGATTTATCATTAGCATGGCTCATTTCAGATCGAATTGCCATCATGTATTTAGGAAAAATAGTCGAGGTTGGTGACGCTGAACTCATTGCTGGTTCATGTCTTCATCCTTATTCAAAAGCGCTGGTTAGCGTGATGCCTGTCCCTAGAAAATTAAAAAATCGTGAAAGAATGATCCTAAAAGGGGAAACGCCAAACCCGAGTAGAATCCCAACGGGTTGTCGATTTCATCCGCGCTGTCCATTTGCGATCGATCAATGTAAAGCAGAGGAACCTGTATTAAAAGAAGTGAAGCCGGGTCATCATGTTGCTTGTCATCTTGTTTAATCAACCGAGCAAGGGGGAGAAATTTTGGATAGACTTAATCAGGTTTTAGATAGAGAACGAAACGAAGTGATCCATTTGAGCAAGCAAATATTCGCACATCCGGAACTAGGGCTGCAAGAAAGATTTGCGTCGTCTATCATGTGTGATTATTTAGAGTCAAAGGGTTTTGCAGTCACCAAAGGGGTTGGGGGCCTAGAAACTTCCTATCTAGCAAGTTACGAAATGGGGGAAGAAGGCTATCACGTCGCATTCTGTGCTGAATATGATGCACTCCCAGAGATCGGGCATGCTTGTGGACACAATTTAATTGGCATGGCGAGTGTTGCTGCAGGTGTGATGTTAGCTGACAGTTTAAAAGAAGAGGGGATTCCTTATCGGGTATCTGTCATCGGTACACCGGATGAAGAGGGTACTGGCGGCAAAATTGACTTGTTAAATGCGGGTGTCTTCGATGATGTAGACCTTGCGATGATGTTTCATCCCGGATTCAGTACAGAAATTCATGTTCATTCTCTCGCCTTTCATTCCTTTGAATTTATCTTTCATGGTAAAACAGCGCATGCTGCTTCAGAGCCATGGGAGGGCAGAAATGCACTTGATGGGGTCATCCAAACCTTTAATGCGATTAATGCCTTGCGTCAACATGTGAAACCTGATGTGCGAATACACGGAATCATTAAAGAAGGTGGATTAGCTACCAATATTATTCCTGAACGTGCAGTTGCTGAATTTTGTATCCGCTCTCAGGATAATGCCTATCTTGAAGAACTTGTAGAAAAGGTTAAAAACTGTGCGCAGGCTGCAGCGTTAAGTACTGGAACTGAACTTGAAGTTAAGAAAATTGGCCATTCCTATGAAGCAATGAAAAGCAATCGAGTGTTAGGAGATGTTTTTCAAGAATGTTTAGATGAATTACATTTTATTGATCCTTCTCAATATGAAGAAGGGATGGGCTCCATTGACATGGGGAATGTAAGCAACGTCGTCCCTGCCATTCATCCCGTATTATCATTGACCGACCAATTTGTTCCTGGGCATACGGTTGAATTTGCCGAAATGTGCAATACAAGCCAAGCATACGAGACGATGCTGTTAGCCGCGAAAGCCATGGCGTTAACAGGATTAAAAGTGATAAAAGACAAGGTGTTACAGGATAAAATTCGTTCGGAATTTCTAGAGAAAAGGAAATAATTCTGCAGCAATAGGAAAAATCGTTTTGAAAGGTTAAAGTCAGTAATCCACAACACTTTAGGAGGAACCAATGTGAAGAAACCTATTTTCATTTTCATGGCCTTATGTTTAATTATGATGCTAGCTGCGTGTGGAAGCAGTTCTAAAACCACAAGTAATGGAGGAGAGGGTGCTAAAAAGGATTCTGGAATCCTTGCAGATATTAAGAAAAAAGGTGTTATTGATATTGGAATCGAGGGTGCTTATCCTCCGTTTAACTATTTTGATGGTAATAATAAATTAATAGGTTTCGATGTGGATATTGCCAATGAAATTACAAAAAGAATGGGCGTTAAGCCTAATTATGTACCGACTCCTTGGGATACCATTATCGGGGGATTACTGACAAAAAAATACGACATTATTCTCTCAAGTATGGCAATCACGGAAGAACGGAAACAAAAAGTAGACTTTACGGATCCGTATTATCATACAGGTGCACAATTATTTGTAAATGGGGATAACTCAGATATTAAAGATCCTGAAAAAGATATTAAAGGTAAAAAAATCGGCGTTGCCATTGGTACGACATTTGAAAAGAAGGCCACTGAGCTTGGGGCAAATGTTGTGAATTATAAAAGTGATCTTTTGACCTTCCAGGATTTGGCCAATAAACGAGTCGAGGGAGTTATTACAGATAAAGCAGTTGGTTCAAGAATGATTAAAGAAAAAGGATACGGGTTTAAGTCTGTTGGAGGCATGATGTTCCAGGATGCTGCTGGAATTACATTAAACAAGCATGAAGAAGCATTAAAAGCTGAAATCAACAAACAGCTTAAATCAATGATGGATGATGGAACATACGCAGAAATTAGTAAGAAATGGTTCGGTGAGGATATTCGCTAAGGAGAGATATGATGCTTAATTTTAGTTTAGTAAGCGAGTATATACCATTCTTGGTCAAGGCGGCAGTTGTAACGATTCAACTGTCGCTAGTATCCATAATACTAGGCCTTGTTTTTGGTCTTGTCATTGCATTAATGAGGATTTCCAAAATAAAGATCTTGTCCTATATTGCTCAATTCTATATTTGGATTATCCGTGGGACGCCTATGCTGGTTCAATTGTTTCTTGTATATTTCGGATTGCCGCAAATAGGGATTGAGCTATCACCATTTGTTTCTTCCGTCATCGCATTAGGGTTGAATGCAGCTGCCTATATTGCAGAAATATATCGTGGTGGTATTATGTCCGTTCCAATGGGACAAATGGAGGCTGCCGAATCATTAGGTATGAGATATCCTGCCATCATGAAAAAAATCATCCTTCCACACGCCTTAGGGTCAGTGTTCCTTCCCTCGGAAACCAAGCTGTCGCAATGCTGAAGGATTCATCGCTGGCTTCACTTGTAACCGTATCCGAATTAATGATGGTGTCACAGCGATTTGCATCAACGAATTTTGCGTTTATTGAATTCTATCTTGTCGCTGCTGGTTTCTATCTGGTGATGACAACCATTTTTACTTTTATTTTGCACAAGATTGAAAAGCGAATGTCTATAAGTGAACGCTAGGAGGAAACGAAGTGGAAGCTATGGAGATCGAAGAAGCGAGCCCATTATCTCCCATTATTCTAATTGAAAATCTTCATAAGAGCTTTGGTCATTTAGAGGTATTAAAAGGAATTGATCTTCAAATCTATAAAGGTGAGGTTGTGGCCTTAATTGGTGCAAGCGGTTCAGGGAAAAGCACCTTGCTCCGCTGTATCAATCGCCTGGAAACGGTAACGAGCGGAAATGTCATCGTCGACGATATTAAATTAGACAATTCTGTTAAGAACATCAGCAAGGTTCGGCAGGAAGTGGGGATGGTGTTTCAACAATTTAATTTATTTCCCCATATGACTGTAATAGAAAACGTAACGGTTGGTCCCATTCAAGTACTGAATAAGAATAAAGCTGAAGCGGAAATGGAAGCCATTAAGCTTTTGGAAAAAGTAGGCTTGAAGGATAAAAAAGATGTATATCCGAAAAAACTATCTGGAGGACAACAGCAGCGTGTAGCCATTGCCAGAGCACTTGCCATGAATCCTATGATTATGCTTTTTGATGAGCCTACATCAGCGTTAGACCCTGAATTGGTTGGGGAAGTTTTGCAAGTAATGAGGCAATTAGCATTAGAAGGAATGACAATGGTCGTTGTCACTCATGAAATGGGCTTTGCACGAGAGGTGGCCGACAGGGTAATCTTTATGGCCGACGGTGTCATCGAGGAACAAGGTGACCCTAAAGAAGTCTTGACCAATCCGAAAAGCGAGAGACTCATTTCTTTTTTACGTTTAGTTAGGTAAAAAATGAGGTCTCGAAAAAATTGCCAAAGGAAGTAAATATATATGAAGGAAGAAATGGATCGTCTAAGTTTATTAAGTCTGCAGCTAGACAAAGAGACTAGTAAAACAGCTATTCAAGCAATAGAGACTTATAATCATTTAAAAGAATTTCTTTCCGATCCTCCTTATTTAAAACGGAAAAATACGCATATCACCATTATTGGCGGAGGAATTGTTGGGCTAATGTCGGCACTTTTTTTGCTGAAATGTGGATATGCCATCACGATTTTAGAAAAAAAATCATTTGGAGGAGCCGCTTCTGGAAGGAATGGAGGCGGAGTGCTCTCTTTAGGCAGGGAGTTATCCGAAATACCCTTCGCACGGTTGGCCGCAGAGATTTGGAGTTCGCTTCAACAAGAAAAAATTGAAACGAAATATGCTTCATCTGGCCACGTAATGGTTGCTAGAAACGATGTAGAACAAGAAAAACTCTTGGCAGCACATGATTTATACAATACAGCGGGCTTGAAGGTTAAGGTTTTTTCTCCAGTTGATTTGAAAAGCACGGTTCCGGATCTAACAGCCGAAATAAAAATGGGGTTGTTCAGCGAAACAGATGGGCAAAGCTATCCTTTTACAACGGTTACTAGTTTACTAAAGTATTTAAAAGAACATGGAGCTACCGTGATTAATCATTGTGAGGTCCTTGATTTCAAAATAAGTAATAAAACCATCGATTATGTTATTACTGATAAAGGAAATTTTCAAGCGGATGCCTTTCTGTTATGTTGTGGTCCATGGACAACTGAAATTAGTAAAATGCTAAACGAACCAGTTGTTGTCAAGCCTAGACGTTCTCAAATTCTTGTATCTGAGATTGTTAATAAACGGAGGATTCACCCATTTGTTACTGGGAATTCTTTATATTTACGACAAACTCACGCTGGCAATATTTTATTTGGCGGAGGGGCCCTTGGGAAACAAATGGGTACGATGTTTCGAATACAAACTATGCATTAGAGTTTCTATCGAACAGATTACTAGAAATTTTTCCTAGCTATCACAATAAACAATTGATTAGAGCATTTGCCGGAACTGTTGAACTGACTGACGATCATCTTCCGTATTTTGGGCAATTAACCTCACTCGAAAATGCGTTTATATCTGCAGGCTATAATGGCCATGGATATGGTATGTCTGCCGTCATGGGCAAACTCATCGCAACTTGCTTAACTTATCAATTTAATGGAATAGCAAATCCAATATACGACCCCATTCTTTCCTGTTTTTCAGTAGCCCGGTCGAAAAAGAAGGCAGGGAAACAAAATGTGTAATCATTCTTTAATCATATGTCGTTGTGAAGAAGTAACAATTGACGATATCCAAGATGCTATCAATGCCGGTGCCACCACAAGTCAGGAAATGAAAATGGCCAGCCCGGGCGGGGATGGGACTGTGCCAGGGCAGGATATGCAGACCATTATTGGAGGCAATGCTGCCAACTTTTCATAAGGAAAGTGATGATAGCCCGAGTCAACTAACCTTTCACCAGCCAGTTCGTCCTGTTTCCTTAGCCAAAATAGTGCGAAAGGAGAATTCGATATGAGGATTCAACATCCTTTACTTTCCTCCCGCTCTACAAAAACCATCTCGTTTTCTTTTAATCATAAACTTTATCAAGCAAGAGAAGGAGATACAATCGCAATTGCATTATGGGCTAATGGCGTCAAGGCTTTAAGAAATAGTGAAAAGAATAATGAACCAAGAGGCATGTATTGTGGAATCGGACAGTGCTATGAATGCAGAATCTATCATCCGAAAATAGGATTATTGAAAGCTTGTACGACACCCGTTCAAGCAGGGGATCACTATTTTTCTAAAGAAACGTTTACTGAAATGGTCTAAATATGAAAGGGGGGAAGAAAATGAAAGTGGATGTGGTAGTGGTTGGGGGAGGTCCTGCTGGTTTATCTGCAGCCATCGAAATTGGATCTAGAGGCGGGAATGTCGTAGTAATCGATGATCATCCAACACCAGGAGGAAAATTGCTTGGTCAACTGCATCAAGAGGGAAATCATTCAAAGTGGTGGAAGGGATTCGAGAATGCTCAAAAATTAAGACAAACTGCCCTAGCAGCCAACGTTACCATTCTTTCTAATAAGCAGGTTTGGGGCTTGGAACTAGGATGGAAGGTGCACATTTCTGATTTGGTCCAGAATGAACCAGGAATGGAAATCCAAGCAGATTGTGTATTGCTTGCTACTGGTGCTGTTGAAAAGCCAATACCGATTCCTGGGTGGACATTGCCAGGTGTGCTATCCATTGGTGCGGCACAAGTGATGACAAATGTATATCAAGTATTGCCAGGAAAAAAAGTAATCGTTATAGGCATTGATATTCTGTCACTATCAATTGCACGGTCCCTGAAGCTTGCCGGAGCGGATGTAATAGGAATTTACATGCTTCCACATAGTCCATTCTCCAATTATGCTTCCCCGCTATTACAGCTAGAAACGTTAAATAAGATGACAGATTTTGCTCCTTCTAAAATGATTAGATTTGCAGGCAAGCTATTAAAAACGAAAACCGGGAGAAAGATTGCTGCCAAATATTACCCGCCAAAGGGAATGAAAATGTGGGGAATTCCTATCCATTTAAGGCACACAATCCTTAAGATAAATGGGACTCAAGAGGTGGACAGTGTAACAATTTCTAAGATTGATGTAGATGGAAACCCTATTGGAGAACAAAAGGTCATCCAGGCCGATACAGTCTGTGTCTCCGGAACCTTAGCCCATTATACGAACTAGCGGCAACGGTAGGATGTAAATTTGTTACGTTGGAAGGATTATCAGGTACGGTGCCATTACATAATAAAGAGCTTCAAACAACAGTTCCCAATCTTTTTGTTGCTGGAAATATTACCGGAATTGAGGGAGCAAAAGTTGCTATGGCACAGGGAACATTAGCAGGTAAGTCTATCTGCAAAAGATTGAAAATTGGAAAAATTAATGAGACAGATATTGAAGAATCGATTTCTTTTGTGGAACATAGCAGAAAATTATCCGATATTAAGTTCCATCCAAACGTTTCAGAAGCAAGAAAGGACCTGGAGGGTTTATGGAGCAGGTGGGCACAGGCACATACGTAATGATAGATGTTAAATCATGCATATTTTCTTCTTCGCTTTTTTGAATAAAAATAGAATGGCTAAATGGAGGAAACCGAATGAAAAAGCTGATCTCATCCAATGAAGCTGCTTCATTAATTAAAGACGGAAGTCGAATCATGGTGGGTGGATTCGGTTTAGTTGGATGCCCGTTAACGTTAATCCACTCCTTGTTTCTTTCGGAAGTAAAAGAATTAGAGATTATAAGTAATAACTTAGGTGAACCAGGCAGAGGGCTGGGTGTACTCGTAAGGAACAAAAGAGTGAGAAAGGGAATCGGTTCTTATTTTACCTCTAACCCAGACGTAGTAAAGGCATATCAAATGGGGGAGTTAGAGATTGAGCTAATTCCACAAGGTACCTTATCTGAGGCCATTCGAGCAGGAGGAGCGGCATTGCTGGTTTTTTTACGCCAGTTGGTGCAGGAACTTTAATTGCTGCTGGTAAGGAAGAAAGAATAATAGATGAAAAAAAATATATTTTCCAGCCGTCCTTAAAGGCAGATTTTGCCCTTATTAAAGCGCATAAGGCGGATGAACTCGGCAACTTAGTTTTTACAAAGTCAGCCAGGAACTTTAATCCGAATATGGCAACGGCAGCAAAGGTAGTCATTGTGGAAGTAGATGAAATCGTTAAAGTGGGTGAACTTTCACCTGAGGAAATCGTAATCCCACACCTATTCGTTGACTATATCGTAATGAAGGAGCTGGAAATGCCATGAACCCAAAAGAATTTATTGCAAGGAGAGCAGCACAGGCTCTCGAGGATGGAGATATTGTGAACCTCGGTATTGGCATTCCAACGCAGGTCGCAGATTTTGTACCACCTGATATTGAAGTGTTTCTCCATTCTGAAAATGGAATATTAGGTGTTGGACCTTCCCCGAAGCCAGAACAAGTGGATAAACAGCTAGTGAATGCTGGAAAGCTGCCAGTGACAGTGGAGGCTGGAGCATCATTTTTTGACAGTGCTTCATCATTTGCGATGATTCGGGGTGGTCATGTAGATGTCTCTATTCTTGGGGTGCTTCAAGTAGACGAAAAAGGAAGAGTGGCAAATTGGGCTGTACCTGGTAAAAGTGTGCTGGGGGTAGGGGGAGCAATGGACTTGCTGGAAGGCTCGAGAAAAGTCATCGTTACAACCCTTCATACTACAAAAGAAGGGGAATCAAAAATTGTAAAATGGCTTCAGTATCCGATGACTTCTGAACGAAAGGCAGATCTCATTATTACTGAACTTGCCGTATTTGAAGTGGATGATGAAGGACTCGTCTTAAAGGAAACAGCACCTGAAATAACGATTGATCACGTAAAAAAACATACGGAGGCAAGCTTCAAGGTTTCATTGAACACTGTTGTGAAGGGAGTATGGTGAATGATTGACTAGTCATTACAAATGCCAGTGTTAAAGAATAGCAAAGGTGGTGAAAGAATGGAAAGAGAGCTATTAGAAGATTATGTGTTCCATAGGGACTTTTCAAAAACGTATCCTATTATCACCCACGGTAAAGGAATTTATCTATATGATGAGAACGGAAAAAGCTATATTGATGCCTGTTCAGGTGCCGTTGCTGCAAACTTAGGCCATGGTGTGGAAGAAATAGCTGATGCCATGGCATTACAAGCCAAGAAGGCTGCCTTCGTACATACGATGAGATTTGAAACGGAGGTATTGTTCAAGCTTGCTGAAAAAATTGCAAAACTAGCACCGGATTCCATGAACAAGGTTTATTTTACAAGTGGTGGGTCCGAAGCAAATGAAAGTGCTATAAAGCTGGCAAGGCAGTTTCATAGGGATGAAGGTAGACCTGAAAAACACATCGTAATCGGCAGGTGGCAATCCTATCACGGAAACACGTTTGGATCTCTTTCAGCAGGTGGAGATATTAAGCGCCGTCAGGTTTATACACCAAACCTAATGAATTTCAGCCATATTCATTCTCCGAATTGTAAACGATGTCCCTATCAGAGAGAAAAAGAGGATTGTGATTATAAGGAAAATTGGTCATGTGTCCGCGATTTTGAAAGCGTTGTCCTGGAACTCGGCCAGACCAGGTTTCTGCCTTCATTGCTGAGCCAATTGTCGGCAGTCAGCTTGGTGCAGTCAGTCCCCCGGAATCTTATTTTAAAAAGATTCGAAAGATCTGTGACAAGTACAATATTGTTTTAATTGTGGATGAGGTAATGACGGGTTTTGGACGAACTGGTAAGGACTTTGGCATCGAGCACTTCGGGATAACCCCTGACATTATGACATTCGGAAAGGGAGTTTCCGCTGGCTATGCCCCTCTTGCTGGCATGGTTGTTCATGATCGGATTGTCGATAGCTTAATTCAAAATGGCAAGGGCAAATTTGTTCATGGATCCACGTACAGTGGCAGCCCAGTCTCAGTCGCTGCAGGATTGTCTGTGTTAACTATTTATGAAAGAGAAAATATCGTGGCCAAGGTTCAAGTTGTAGGTGATTACCTGAAGGAACAGCTATTGGCGCTGAAAAAACGATCTCCAATCATATTCGATGTGCGTGGAGAAGGACTTCTATTGGGAATTGAATTAGCTGCTGATGGAGAAAAGGGAACACCAATTAAGAGTGAAATCCACGCCTCTGAGCGAATTAATAGTATAGCGATGGAGCTTGGTGCGGTGTTTTATCCGGGCAGTGGATCAATAAACGGATGCCTTGGAGACCATTTATTAATTACCCCGCCTCTGACAGTTACAACTGATGAGATCGATGAAATGATAAGGATACTTGAAAATTCTCTACAGATTTTTATTAAAGAATTGAAGGAGGAAAAGGTGTATGAAGGTGCAAAATAAATCACAGGAAATTAAAGAAAAGGCAAAAAAACATTTATCCCCAGTCTTGACAAGGGTAACAGAATTAGTCGTAGAAAAAGCAAAGGGAGCTAGATTTTGGACAGCTGATGGTGATGAATACATTGACTTTGTGTCTGGTGTAGCTGTAAATGCTGTCGGTCACGCGAATGACGCGATGGTTCAAGCTATTAAAAAACAAGCAGAGTCGTTTATTCATTTCGGATTGAACTATGGCTATTATGAATCGGCTGCCAACCTTGCAGAGAAAATCGCTGAAATCACGCCAGGCAATCTGGATACCGTATTTTTCGCGAATTCAGGTGGAGAAGCGATTGATGGAGCCTTAAAACTAGCTCGGGCAGCTACTGGCAGACCAGGGATCATTGCCTTTGAAGGTTCCTTCCATGGGAGAACACTTGGGGCAACGGCCATCACTGCTTCTAGCTCCAAATATCGAAAATACTATGAACCTATTTTAGGAGAGGTCTATCACGCTCCATATCCATACCCATCACAATTAAAGGGTGTGAAAGAAGAAGAGATTGTTCCTTATTGTTTACACCAGCTTCAAAAAATCTTTGATTTACGGATTGATCCTTCACGCGTGGCTGCTGTGGTTATTGAACCAGTGATGGGTGAAGGCGGATATTTCCCAGCTCCGGTTGAATTCTTGCAGGAGCTTAGAAAAATAACAGAAAAACATGGAATTCTCTTAATCTTTGATGAGGTTCAAACTGGATTTCGCAGCACCGGGAAAATGTTCGCAGCAGAGCATTCTGGTGTAACTCCTGACATTATGGTTTTAGCAAAGGCGCTATCTGGCGGAATGCCGCTTGGAGCGATCGTTGCAAGCAGGGAGCTCCATGAAAAATGGCCAATTGGAGGGCATGGTTCAACTTTTGGAGGGAATCCGATTTCTTGTGCAGCAGCTCTAGCGAATATTAATGTCATTGAAGAAGAAAAACTAGTCGACCGAAGCAGGGATTTAGGGGCAAAGATTGTAGAACGATTAAAGGAATCCCTAAATGGGCTACCTGGAATTAAGGAAATTCACGGTTTAGGAATGATGATCGGAATTGAATTCCACGAGGATTTTGCCAGCCATGCTGTTCCGCTTATCAAGCAAAAATGTTTAGAACATAAACTTCTGATCATGAATTGTGGTGTACAAGGACAAACGATTAGATTAATGCTTCCACTTAATATTAATGAGGAAGATTTACATCAAGGTTTGTCCATTTTAGAAGACGCCATAAAAGATACACTATAAAGGAGGCAATCGGATGATTCAACAAGCAACCAAAAAAGGATTGTATATAAACGGGTCTTGGATTCTAGAAGAGGACCAGGAATTTTTTGAGAGTCTGAATCCTGCTACAGAGGAAGTAGTTGGCTATTGTCCTGCTGCTACAGCTTCCCAGGTGGATGATGCCGTTGAAAGTGCGAGATCCGCTTTTAAAATGTGGAAAAACACACCACTTCCAGAAAGAGCACAATTTCTTTGGAAAGCAGCAAAGGCTTTTGAAGAGAAAAGGGATATTTTAGCTCAAATGATGACTCAGGAAATGGGTAAGGTATTAGCTGAATCACTTGGAGAAGTGGGTGTCGTAATTGAAACCTGCAAGTACATGGCAGGAGAAGGACGAAGACTATTCGGTGAAACCGTTGGTGCTGGCGCCGATAATCGTCATATTATGATGATTCGTGAGCCTGTTGGGGTAGTGACTTGTATTACTCCATGGAATTTCCCAGTATCTTTGGCAGGCTATAAAATTTTGGCAGCCCTAATCAGTGGGAATACAGTCGTTTGGAAACCGGCTTCCGAGGTTGCTTTATCGGCACAAATTTTCACAGATGTTTTTCATGATATTGGCCTTCCAAAGGGTGTATTGAATTTGATTACAGGTTCTGGAAGCAAGGTGGGTGCACAGCTTGCGGAACATAAAGACGTTAAGGTCATTTCGTTTACGGGCTCAACTGAAGTAGGAATTAAGCTATCCGAAACAGCTGCCAAAACGTTAAAAAGAGTAGCCTTAGAGCTAGGAGGGAAAAATGCAGCTATTGTCTTAAAGGATGCAGACCTTAAGCAAGCTGCGGAAGCGATCGTAAAGGCTGCCTTTACGACTACCGGTCAAAGATGTACAGCTGCAAGCCGGGTGATTGTTGAGTCCGAAGTGAAGGATGAATTACTTCAGCGGGTCGTTTCTCTAACGAAACAACTAAAAGCAGGAAATGGACTCGAACCAGGTATTGATATCGGTCCGTTAACTAATAAACAGCAGATTCAAACGGTTGAAAAATATGTAGATTTAGCCGTCTCCCAAGGTTCGGTGATTGAATGTGGCGGGAGGCGTATATTCAGTGAAAGAGGATTCTTTTATGAGCCTACAATCTTAAGCAATGTAAAAATAGATGATACGGTTGCCCAAGAAGAAATATTTGGACCGGTTCTGGCGTTCATAGAGGTCGATAGCTTTGAAGAAGCAATAGAAGTAAATAATGATACCATATACGGACTATCCACTTCCTTGTTTACTAGCAGCCTTCATTTTGCAAATCGTGGTGCCAAAGAAATCGAAAGCGGGTTGGTTTACATTAATAATGGTACCTCCAATGCTGAACTTGGAATCGCTTTTGGTGGAACTAAGCATTCCGGCAATGGACATCGAGAAGTTTCGCATCATGCCTTTGATGTGATGACAGAATGGAAGTCGATTTATACGACTTATTAGAATGTTTTTTTAAAATTGATTAACTACCACAAGGAGATGCTTTATGAAAAAGCTTCGAATCGGGATTGCTTTTTTCTATCATGAATCCCATAGTTTCGCTCCTATAAAAACGGATATTCAAGCTTTTTATAATGAAGGATATTTTAAAGGAGCCGAAATTTTTTCTGCCTATACTGCGACCAAAACAGAAGTAGGCGGCTTTTTGGATGTTTTGTCAAAGGTAGAACAAATTGAAATCGTTCCATTATTGTGTGCAGCTGCGACTCCTTCAGGGCCGGTAACGGACGAAGCCTATCAGCAAATTGAAGGAGAAATGCTGACCGAAATCGAGAAGGCAGGGAAGCTGGATGGTTTGCTTCTAGCTTTACATGGTGCAATGGTAGTGGAAGGTATTTTTGACCCTGAAGAGAAACTGTTAAAGGAAATCAGAAATTTGATCGGGCATGATATTCCCATCGCAACCACTCTAGATATGCACGCAAATTTAAGTGCAACGATGTTAAACCATACACCTTATCATTTTGGGTTTAAAACGTATCCTCATGTTGACATGTATGATCAAGGGGTGAATGCAGCTACATTACTTCTGGAGCATTTACTGGAGAAAAAGCGCTATGCGGCTTCTTTCATCAAGCTTCCGATGATGCCTCCTTCTATTAACATGCGGACTGAGGAAGGACCCATGCATGAATTGATGGTGCTTGCTTCTAAACTTGAAAGTTATGATTTTATTAAAAATGCTTCTGTTTTTGGCGGCTTTCCTTATTCCGACATTCCGATAGTAGGGGCAAGCGTCCTTGTCATTGCCAACGATCAAAATAATGCAGATCATGCAGCAAGAGAATTAGCCAACAAATTCTGGGAGATTCGTGACGATTTTATTATGGAGCTCCCAACAGTTAAAGAGGGCATGAAGATTGCTTTGTCCATGGAAGTAGTAAAACCAATTGTATTGGCAGATATCTCGGATAATCCTTTAAGCTGTGGGAGTGGGGACACGACTCTTTTATTAGAAGAATTTATTTACGAAAACAATCCGAAAACATTATTTGGTGGATTGACTGACCCAGAATCGATTGAAAGATGCAGAAACGCTGGAGTTGGCAGTACTGTTATGCTTGAGCTTGGCGGAAAAACTTCTCCTGAATTTGGAGGGTCAGTTAAAGTCAAAGCAGAGGTGATGGCCCTGTCAGATGGCGTTTTTTACAATAGTGGCCCATTTAATCAACACTTACGAGTGGATGTTAAAGGAGCAGCCTACATTCGAGCAGGAAATGTGGACATTCTTTTGATAGGCCGTCCTATGTCAGCTAATGACCCTGAGATGTTCCGACATATAGGTATTGAGCCGACTTCCTATACCATTTTAGGATTAAAAGTGAAAAATCATTTCCGGGCAGCCTTTGATCCCATAATTAGTAAGGTAATATATGTCGATGCTCCAGGAGTGGCATCCAATGGTTTAAGTCATTTTCCGTATAAAAATATCCCAGAGGACATCTGGCCGCTTAAAGATATAGAGTTTACTGAAGTCGAGGAGGTATAAAGATATGATGATCATGGAAAAACCTTTTTACATCGATATTCCAACTAAATTAACACCCGAAGAACAAAAAATGATGATGGAGCTCGAAGTTGATGCATTTCCTGGGACAGGTGCCGTTGATGAACAAACACTTGTTCCAATCGCCCGTTTTGGAAAGCTAATTTTATATAGACACCAAGATGAGAATCGACCCGTGGCAGTTTGTGAATGCATAAGAGATTATCATAACCCGGATAAAGCTTATATTTTTGGCTATTACGTTAGATCCGACTATAAAGGTAAGGGAATCGGAAAACAGTTCTTACAAGAGGTATGTTCCATTCTTAAAAATGACGGGTTATCGATCGTTTGCTTAACGGTTAGCGTAAAGAACCTGCCAGCCGTAAACCTATATGAAAGAGAAGGATTTGAAGTAAAAGAAACAAGATACTCCGAATTCGGTGTTGGGGAAGATCGATATTATATGGAGAAATTGCTTTAGGATTTGTTTACACCTGATAATAACTAACCACAGACTTTTCAGTACAAAAACAAAAAAATGCTGAGCCTTAATAATGCTCAGCATTTTTTGCTTAATAAATAAAACAATTTTACTCCACAGTAACCGACAATGATTTAACTAAAACCGATGGGGACCCAATTGGTGAAAGTGGGAAAGTTAGGTCAGAACCTATTTCCTCGACATTTTGTAGTAATTGATAAAAATTACCCGCAATGGTCATTAAGTTTACAGGAAATTGAACCTTACCGTCTTTCACAAAGTAACCATTGGCGGCAACTGAGAAATCACCTGAAACTTTGTTTGCTCCTGAATGCAAGCCAGATAGATGGGTAATCAATATGCCTTCTCCCATGGATGCGAGTAAATCCTCAAATAGAGTAGGGGAGGGCTGGATATAAAGATTGGATGGTCCGACCTTGATCGCACTTTTATAGGAATCCTTATGTGCATGTCCTGTGGTTTCCGTTTGATCTTTTTTTGCGGTCTTTTGATTATAAAGCAAGGATTGTAAAACACCGGATTCAACTAATGTAAGCTTGCTGGATGCAACACCTTCACTATCAAAAGTCCTGCTCGCAAGACCATCCTCCAGGAATGGATCATCAACGATTGTAATCTTTTGACTTGCAATCTGCTTTCCAAGCTTATCCATTAATGATGAAATACCCGCTTGCGTGTTTTCTGCTGAAAAATTAGGCGAAAAAGTGGCAAAAAGGTTAGCTGCTGCATCATTTCTTAACAGAACAGGGTAGTCCTTGCTCTCGATATTCCTCGATCCTAGTTGGGAGAGTGCCTCTTCTGCGGCCTTTTTGGCGATTTCCTTTGCATTTAAACGATGGAAGTCTTTTGTCACTATAAATTCAAAGGATGTTTTGGTTTCTTCTCCGTCCTTCACGATAGCTTCCACAATCACATACAAATAATTATTTTGATCCGTTAGAGACAAGCCTTTATTATTTGCAAGGCTTCTTGAGAGCGACTCGGAGCGAATGAAACAATAATCCGTTGCAGCAATTCTTGGATCATAGGCCAGTAATTCGCGTTCAACGTCCTTAATGAATTGTATTTTTTCAGGAATGGTTACCTCATTTAACGCTGTGGAGAAAAAGTTCGTTTGTTCATAATGACTGCTTCCAGAAAAAATTTCCTCAACCTCGTCATCATTCATAATCTGTGTATTTTCTTTTGCACTTTCTAACAAGAAGGGGATGGAGGCATCATCTATTTTTTCAGAATAAGCGTAGCCCATTTTACCATTGATGATACCCCGGAAGGATACACCGCCATCTTCGGCTATTTCATATTGATCAATTTCCCCTTTGTACACCTGGCAGCCAAAAACTTCTTTCTTTTCAAAATAAATTTCTACATCGGTATATCCACTATTTTGAGCAGCATTAAATAGCTTCGTTTGAAATTCTTGTACCATCATCGCTTATTCCCCCTTAGTCCCACCGACAGTTATTTCGCTGACACGAATCATTGGCTGACCCACGTTCACCGGAATGCTTCCACTTTGGGAACCACACATCCCTGCACCATGGCCTAAATTATTTCCAACCATATCGACCAGCTGTAAGGTTTTTGGACCATTTCCGATTAAAGTCGCGCCTTTTAATGGTTTACCGAGCTTACCATTTTTCACTTCATACGCTTCCATGATGGCAAAGTTATAATCGCCTGTAGCAGGATTGACTTGGCCACCGCCCATATATTTTGCATAAATACCATGTTCAGTATTGGCAATGATCTCTTCAGGCGTTGATTTTCCTGGAGCAATATAGGTATTGGTCATCCTTGAGGTTGGCGCGAAACGGAAGGATTGTCTTCTGCCTGAACCGGTCGATTCCATGCCCATTCTTCGTGAATTAAATTTATCTATTAAATAGCCTTTAAGAATACCATTTTCGATGAGAACATTTTTCCTTGCCTTTTCGCCTTCATCGTCGATATTAATGGAGCCCCATTCATTTTGCAGTGTGCCGTCATCGATATATGAAACGATTTCCGGGGCAACTTGTTCTCCAAGGCGATTCGCAAAAACGGAATTATCTTTGGCAACGCAGGTTGCTTCTAATCCATGCCCGCATGCTTCATGAAAAATAACGCCGCCAAATTCATTATCAATAATGACAGGAAATTTCCCGCTTGGACATGGACTCGCATCTAACATTGTTACCGCAATACGGGAGGATTCTTTTGCATAATGGTCCATATTTAGGTTTTCGAAGAACTCAAAGCCCTGATGTGCACCAGGTCCGTAGAAGCCGGTTTCCATCTGGTTGTCCCTGACTGCTACAGATTGTATCGCCAGCCTTGAACGAATTCGTTTGTCTTCAATAAATTTTCCTTCTGAATTGGCAATCAGTACATTTTGTTCCTCATCCATATAACGGACGGTTACCTGCGTAATACTAGAGTGATAGTTTTTTGCTTTATCAAAGGCATTTTTCATGACGGCTGCTTTCCGAGACTTATCAACTTCTTGCGGCATTAATTGTACAGGATGAAGGGTATCAAAGGACTGTTGGACAAATGGAGCTAGTTGAATAACCGTATTTCCCTTAATGGCTTGTGCTGCATTTTTAGCTGCTTTAATAAGTCCCTCCTTACTAAAATCTGTTGTATACGCATACACGCTTTGAAATCCTTTAAACACACGAATCCCGATTCCAAAATCACGTCCTGAAAGACATGTATCAATTTTCCCGCTTTGCAGGGTGATGTTATTCGTAAAACGATCTTCCACGAAAATCTCCGAAAAATCCCCACCTGTTGATAGAGCCGCTGTCAGTACATCTTCAATTACAGTTTGACTTAGCATATAGACCTCCCAATATCTTTTTAAGTTACAAAGATTCAAACTATGTATGTAGAATCCTCCTATATGAATATACGTTTCATCCCTACAACATTCCTCCTAAAAGTAGTTAAAATTTCCTGTCATGAAAACCTGCATAAGAATTTTCGAATTTCGTTAAGGGGAATAAGATATTGGGTGCTGTTTAGGACTTGAATATTTTTATAGATGAGTAATAAGCCATTCAAACACAGTTAAGCAGCTTAATATCACTGGTGTTGCAGGTAGATAGTATATTGATATCAAGTGATAGCAATTTGATAATAGCAGATGATAACAGCAATCATGGCTGATTTTGTGAAAAATTGCATTTTATAATTGGGGTATTCGATTTTGTGGTGGCTCTCTCTAATCAATTGTTTAATATAAAATCAGAGCAAGGCATTTATGGAAACATTGTCCAGTATTTGTCTGTATGGTAAGCTGATGATATAAAACCGTAGTAATATTCTGATAACCATTCAAGGAGGAGATGGCTTTGAATCGAATTGACTTGCTTTTAAAGGTGCTAGATTCAACGTTCGATAAGGAGAGCTGGTATGCGCCGTTCAAACATGCAATTGAAGGAATCACTGCAGAACAAGCTAACTGGAGACCCACTGGAGAGGCAACCAAAACAATTTGGGAGAACGTTAATCATCTCATTTATTACAAAGAGAGACTTGGAACAAAAATGGACTGGCCGTGAATGGACATATAATCTCGACGGTGATGAAACTTTCGATTTTACCAAACAATCTAACGTTGAGAAGGACTGGAAGGAAGTCGTTGATCGTGCCGAAAACGCTCATCACAGTTTAAGACAGATACTGAGTAAAACTTCCGTTGAAGAGCTTGACCAGGATTCCCTTGAAGGGAAACTTCTGGACATCATGCTTCACGACGCATACCATACAGGACAAATTATTCAAATCAGAAAAATGCAAGGGTCCTGGCCTTCCCATCGTTGACAGAACGTTATGTACTAAGATTGTAAATTGTTTCACTTAAAATGGTGGCATTACTTTAAGAAGCAATTGAATACAAATAGAAATGGCTCAGAACAGTCACCTGAGCCATTTTATTTTTAATTTGAAAAAACATTACAAACCAATTTAATAATCCCAGTCACCTAATTTGCTTTGTCTATATTGTTTGTTTTCCTTCTTTTCCTTTCTCTCGGTGCGAAGTGAGACCACCTTTAGGGATAGAACATAAAACAGTGACAGGAATAGGAAGATAAAAAACAATGTGTTTTCTACTGAAAAAATAGAGGGTGCTACCACCACCCCTGGCAGGTTATTGAAGAAAAAAACAACAAAAAATGCTGCAAAGCTGCTTGCCATCAATCCAAGCATGGTGCGATGATACTTTTTCATGGTTCAACCCATCCTTTACCGTTTTCGTTAATGTGAGCATCCCAGTACCTTTATTGGTATTATTTCGGCCTTCATTAACCAATATATGTGCTCAATTTCCGGATTGAACTAAGGAAAGTTAAAAAGCTGAGTTGGTATGGATTATTAAACTTAAAATATTTAATTTACATAATTAATGTTACTATTTTGAAGATATAGTTTTTTTCAGAGTAGCTTTATCAAATCTTGAGAGGAGGGAATTTCAATGGAAAAAGACTTTCCTATGATTAATACAAAAAGATTAATCTTACGAGAAGTAACAACGAAGGATGCGAATGATATGTTTAACTATCTATCTGATAAAGATGTTGTTAAACATATGGGAATAGCACCTTTCCAGACAATAAATGACGTCTGGGATGAAATTGGGTGGTATAACTCTATTTATGAAAAAGGAACAGGAATTAGATGGGGTATTACACTAAAAGAGTCTGGAAAGGTTATAGGAAGTTGTGGTTTTCTCAATATGCTTCCCAAACATTTCCGAGCAGAGGTTGGATTTGAATTAAGCAAAGATTTCTGGGGAAATGGGATTGCTAGTGAAGCTTTGGAAGCTGTTGTTAGATATGGATATCACCATTTTCAATTAGAAAGAATTGAGGCATTAATCGAACCTGCTAATGTCGCATCACAAATACTTGTAGAAAAACAAGGCTTCATAAGAGAAGGGTTACTGAGACATTATGAATTTACTTGTGGTAAATTCGATGATTTATATATGTACTCAATCTTAAAAGAAGATATTAATCTTATTTAATTGGAAGCGATGAGATTCACGAAATTGAACGAATCCTTCGCGATTATGTCGATCCGATTGAATCGATGGAAAAGTCGGTTTTTAAAATGGATAGCGACTTTTCTTCGTTTCTTTGCGAATTCGAACGATTGGTCAGGTTCTGATTGGGACGAATTGTTTTTGAAGGAAATAACCTAGTGATTTTCGACAAATAAGAGGAATGTGGAAACTTATGTCGAATAACATGGTGAATTTAAAGAAAGGATTGGTGTTATGATGGAGACAAAAGAAACTGTTGAAAAGGTGGTAGAATTTGCACAGACCGAAACGAAAACAAAGATATTTCGTCATGATTATCCTGTTTCTGATGAATTAAGGAAAGTAATGGTAAGCGAAGTATGCAGGGATTTTATGATGTATGCCTTGGATCAATATTATGCTGAATACCTTCCGATGCTGAAAGAATATGTAGATGAGCATCATCCGAGGGAAGAAAAACGGCAAATATTAATTCGCAATTTATTTTGGTGGCGAATATTATATGATTCAAGCGTAAAAGTTGGGAGTAACTGTATAGAGGACTATATTTCTGAAAACCATCATTGGTTAAGCAAGCGGCCTATCCTTATTTCCTGGCTTAGGGAATGTAATAGGTTAATACCTAAATTTTATCATGTTGGATATAAATATAACGATCGTGTTCTTGTCGTTACGGATATTTTAACAGCGAAAACACTTGATGTAATCGTGTATGATCAGAGTGCTATCCCACCTAAAAAAGGGGAAATCGTCATGGGAACATTAATCCCATTAGGTGATGGATTGTTTTTCCCGATTATTGATTTTTATCATTTCGATTTTGAAGCAAGGCAAGAACTTGCAAATCACTTTTTCTACTATTACGACAAATGTTCGAAAACCTCTTCCATGCATGAAGCATTCATCCACGTACTATCCTCTATGTTGCAAATAGAAAGATTAGTCTTCATAGATCATCAGGAAAATCCTTCTTCAAGATAAACTCTTCTAGCTGATAAAATTATTCCCTTCTCATAAAATTATAGCCGATATGTTTTTTCATAATAACGATTTCTCTTGTGTTATACTATAAAAAAATCGGAGGATTGGATAATGAAAAATGAAATAACAGAAGCATTACGTTCCGTTTTAAAAGAAGAATTAAAGCCTATTAATACACGTTTAGATGCTATTGGACAAGATGTGAAAGAACACAGTAAACGATTGGATGCTATTGAAAAAGATGGGAAAGAACATAGTAAACGATTGAATGCAATTGGACAAGATGTGAAAGAACACAGTAAACGACTGGATACTATTGAAAAAGACGTGAAAGAGCTTAAAACGGGACAGGAAATGCTACAAAAAAACATCATCGTAAGTCTTGGACAATACACTGAAAAAATTGCTGCCCACTTTGATAATAAAACGGAAGCATTAAATAAGCGTGTTTATGCTGTAGAAACTGAGATTCAGCGATTAATCAGACAATGATCGAAATGGTTAGTAAAGTTAATTAAAAATGTATGCCCCCCAATTCGTTAACGTATTGGAGGGCATTTTCTTTAGATAGGGTGGAAACTATTGTATAGACACTTTCTTAAGAGCATTTGTTTTTTTCTGCTGTATCAAAAAGAAAAAGACACCAAGCAGCACAAGCAAGCCCCCAACTATTTGCCCACTGACAAGACGCTCACTTAGTAAAAAGAATGCCAATGTAGTTGCTCCGACAGGTTCTCCTAAAATACTCATAGAAATCGTGGTGGCATTAACATAGTTTAAGAGCCAATTATTAATCACATGACTAATGGTCGGTACGGTAGCTAATAAAAGGAAAATGCCCCATTCCCGAGCTGGATATCCACTAAAAGCAACTTCTGTACCTACGTTATAAATAGCCAAAACAAACGAAGCAAAGAAAAAGACACAAAAGCTATAAATCCAATGCGATACTTTTTTAACAATGCTTTGTCCAATTAATAAGTACCCCACAACAGCAATGACACTTAAAAATGAAAGAATATCGCCAAGAATGGACTCTTGACTTAACCCAAAATCTCCCCAGCCAATCATGATCGCACCCATTATCGCAATTCCCATCGTCAGCAACGCCGAACCTGTTGTTCGTTCTTTAAAAAGAAAAAATCCACCAACCAAAGAGACAATCGGTTGGAGTGCAAGAATGATGGTCGAACTTGCTACCGTCGTTAACTTCAAAGATCCAAACCAAAGAACAAAATGCAAGGCTAAAAAGAGACCGGAGAAAAACAAAAAGAACCAATCCTTTTTAGCTATTTTTTTAAATTCTTCACGTTTTCTCCAAACAATTGGTATCATGAGAATACTTGCAAAACACATTCGATACATACTTAAAATCGAAGCTGGTGCATCTGACCATTTCACGAAAATTGCAGAAAACGAAATGGCAATAATCGAAAGTGTAAGCGGCAAACCGATGGATTTTGGACGTTCTAGCTGATTCATATTTTCCCCCTGATGAAATCAATATTGCAAATAAATTATTCTCTATTTTCTTACTATTTTTCAAGACAAACAAGTATATCATGGACTTGGGTGATGGGGAAAGATACGAACACCTTATCCTTAGATATTTTTATTGATTCATTAAAAATATTTGGATATTTTCCATAAGCATTAAAATTTGGTAAACTTAAACAAAAAGTAAGTAAAAAGGTGTTTACATGAAGGAATTTTATTCAAATATCAATCTGAAATTATATTATAGTTTAATTCTAATGGGCATCATCATTATGACAACAGGTTTATTTATCGGCAATCCACGTATGGAGGAACATGATACAGGATACATTTTGCATATTGTCCTTGTCGTCTTTCTTTCTGTTTGTTTAATACGCTATCCAAAGTATGAAACACAGGTTTCTAGAATCATCATTATTCTAGTAGCGTCTGCTTATTTCTATTTGATTTTCTTTTTATACCCAGACACATGGTCAACCTTTGTATTTCTATGCTTTATTCCTGCCATTTCGATTTTGTTTTTTGATCCAAAGCTTTTTTATTTTTCATTAATCCTCAATGGTCTATCGATAACGGCTACCTTTAGTTATATTATTTTTATTGACCAAGGAAAAATTTATCCTCATATCACCAGGGATTTGGTAGGGAATATTGCTAATTTTGCAGGCAGCCAAGTGATTTTATATCTAATCTTTTATTTATCCTCTGCCAGGATAAACAAACTGAAATCCTATTACGAACAAATACAGCATCAGGAACGGTTGAAAACAACGGGGCAATTGGCAGCTGCTGTTGCTCACGAAATTAGAAATCCACTCACGGTTGTTCAAGGCTTTTTGCAGCTGTACAGGGAAGAGATTTCCTTTAGTCCCGATGTAAAAAGAAATTTTTCCTTGATGATCGACGAGTTAAAAACGGCAGAACATGTAATTTCACATTTTTTAACATTCGCAAAACCAAATAAGGAAAAGAAGCTGGATACGATCGATTTAAAGTATGCACTTCAAAGTGTGACAGATTTACTCTATTCTTACGGGCTTTTAAATGATAATAAAATTAATCTGAATGTCCAGGAAGATTGCTTTGTGGTGGCTAATACTATCGAGTTTAAACAGTTAATCACCAATCTTGTGAAGAACGCGATTGAGGCTTCTAAAATTGGTGACGCGGTCACTGTAATTGCTAAAAAGATGAGGGATTATGTCGAGATCAAAATCATCGATTACGGAAGTGGAATGTCAGAGGCAGAAGTGAAGTCTCTTGGTACACCATTTTACTCATTAAAAAGTAAAGGGACAGGATTAGGTTTGATGATTTGCTATCAAATTGTTGAAAAGTACAACGGCACCATTCAATTTCAAAGTATAAAGGATGAAGGGACTACCGTTACTCTGAAGTTTCCCATTCATTAAATTGAGTAAAAAAAACGCTGTTTAGCCTATGGCAAAACAACGTTTTTTTTCGTTCGCAGCATTTTTTATAATGCTTTTTTTCCAGGTGTGCTTGAAGCATTGGCAGCGTTGTGTTCAGCTTCAATTTGAGAGTTTTTCGAAGATTCACCCATTCGCCAATAGGCTATAAGACTCACTGCGATACATGCAGATACATAATAGAAGAAAAGTGACTCGACACCTATGCTTTTTAGCCAAAGTGCTACAAACTCCGCAGTTCCGCCAAATACGGCAACGGTCAGGGAATAAGGGAAGCCCACTCCAAGTGCCCGTATTTCAGTAGGAAATAACTCAGCCTTTACAACCGCATTGATGGAGGTGTAACCAGTTACAATGACAAGGCCTAACATCATGAACAAAAAGGCGACAACGGGGCTTTTTGTCTGCCCCATTAATAAGAAAAGAGGAACGGTCAGTATAGTTCCAAATATACCAAAGCCCAACAATAGAGGACGACGGCCAATCCGGTCAGACAGCTTGCCTGCAAGTGGCTGAAGAATAACAAATACCAATAATGCAATAAAATTGATCCAGCTTACGGATTGTTTATCAAGTCCAACCGTATTGATCATGTATTTCTGCAAATAGGTTGTATACGTATAGAAGGCAACTGTTCCGCCGAGCGTAAGACCAATAACCGTCATGACAGCTCTTGGATATTTCATTAAAGCCTTAATGGTACCGGCATTGACACGGTTTTTGGAATTCATTTTTTCAAATTGCTCTGATTCATCCATTGAACGGCGAAGCCATAATACGGCTAATGCTCCAAGAGCCCCGATCACAAATGGAATCCTCCAGCCCCATGAAATCATTTCGTTTTCATTGAGAATTTGCTGTAGTACAATTTGCACCCCAAGCGCTACCAATTGGCCTCCGACTAGTGTTACATACTGGAAGCTGGAGTAGTAGCCGCGTCGTCCGGTGCTGGCCACCTCTGATAAATAGGTTGCCGACGTTCCGTACTCTCCACCGAGCGATATTCCCTGGATTAGCCGGGCAACTACGAGAATGATAGGCGAAAGTATACCAATACTGCTATAACCTGGTGTACAGGCAATGACAAGTGAACCGATCGCCATGATCGCGACTGAAAGTGTGAGTCCCGCACGCCGGCGATATCGATCTGCGTAACGGCCCATGATTACGCTTCCAATTGGCCGCATTAAAAACCCAATCGCGAAAACCCCCGCTGTGTTTAGCAATTGGATCGTCGAATTTCCCTGTGGGAAAAATTCTGCTGAAAAATAAATCGCAAAAGCAGAATAAACATACCAGTCATACCATTCAATCAGATTACCAAGTGATCCCTTGAATATGTTACTCGTAATGCGCCGGTTCGTAGCGCGATCTACAGATTGTTTCAAAACCCATCCCCCCAGAAAATAATAAATGATTGCTATTCAGAGAAAGGCAAGAATTTCTCTTGCATCATTTACTCTGTTGGTAAACTATTCCTTAAATAGGTCGTCTTTAAACATGGCTTAATTGGAATAAAAAATAGAACAAATGATTTGATAAATTAAGCTAAAGGCTTTAAACTTTTTTTAAAAGATTAACATACCTATAGAGGTATAAAATCAATTATGTTCTCGGCTTTTTTATCCAAACTAACTAAAGGAGGAACAGGTCATGTATTTCAAATCTTTTTTTGATGAACAACTCGCCCATATGTCCTATCTGATTGGCTGCCAGAAAACAGGCGAAGCGATTGTCATTGATCCGGCAAGGAATATTGAACCTTATCTGAAAGTAGCCAAAAAAGAAAATCTAACAATTACTGCGGCGACTGAAACCCATATTCATGCGGATTATCTTTCTGGAGCGAGGGAGCTGGCTCATCAGCTTGGTGCAAAATTATTTGCGTCTGACGAAGGGGATAAGGATTGGAAGTACCTTTACTTATCAGCTTATGAACATGAGCTTTTAAAGGAGGGCTCTACCTTTTCGGTAGGGAAAGTCATTTTTGAAGTCCTACATACACCAGGCCATACAGCTGAGAGCATTTCCTTCCTGCTCATCGATCAAGGAGGTGGCGCAAATGAACCAATGGGGATCTTCACCGGAGATTTTCTATTTGTCGGAGATGTTGGCCGACCGGATTTACTGGAAAAAGCGGCTGGTGCAGCTGGGACATCGGAGCGTGGGGCGAGGCAGATGTTTAAATCGCTTAAAAAAGTGAAGCAATTGCCTGACTTTTTACAGGTTTGGCCTGCACATGGTGCTGGGAGCTCCTGCGGGAAATCCTTAGGTGCGGTTCCAATGTCGACCTTGGGCTACGAGAAGAAATTCAACTGGGCCTTCCAAATTAAAGAGGAGGATATTTTTGTTGAAGAGCTGCTGGCAGGACAGCCGGAGCCTCCAAAATATTTTGCCCAAATGAAAAAGCTGAACAAGACGGGACCTGATTTGTTAAGACGGGAAGAAACACCAAAGGTTTCTCTCCCTATTCATAACGAGGCATTCTTGGTTGATACCAGCCGGCAAAGGAATTTGCAAAGGGGCATGTTAAAGGGTCCCTGAATTTGCCGTATAACCGTTCCTTTACAAACTGGGCAGGATGGCTGTTAAGTTATGACCAGGATATGGTTTTAATCGCCAGTGAAAAGGAGCTTTCAAATTTGAAAAAATCCCTTCAATCCATCGGTCTTGATCAGATTGTCGGCTATATACCTTCGGACGATCTTGGGAAACAGCTAGAAAAGTATGAATCCATACCTGCCGATCAAGCGAAGAAATTATTGGAAAGAGATGACTATTATCTTATCGATGTCAGGAATCAGAGTGAGTGGGAAAGCGGCGATATTCCAGGTGCACACCACTTCATGCTCGGGATACTGGAGGACCATCTCGATTCATTCCCAATGGATAAAACAATAATTGCCCATTGCCAGTCTGGCGGTCGTTCCGCCATTGGCACCAGCCTGCTCCAGGCAAAGGGCTTTAAGGACGTTCTCAACCTGGAAGGTGGCTTTTCTGCGTGGCAGAAGGAAGGATTACCGATTAAAAAGGATTAATGAGATTAGTGTAAAAACAACCCATAACAAAAATAAGTCCAATTTACTTAGATAACTAGAGTATCATTTAAATATTAAATAACTTAAAAAACGAGGGGGATATCTCCTCGTTTTTTTACGTTATTAAGAAACACTATATAAAAAATTTCTATTAAATAAAGGGAACATAGTGAGAATGTGGAATGTGTAATAAATATTTATTCCTTATAAGTTTTCATACAGTGATGATAACTTTTCCTTGAGCGTGACCTTGTTCAAAATACTTGAAAGCTTCTTCAACTTCACTCATCTTAAAAGTTCTATCAATGACTGGTTTTACTTTTCCGGCTTCAAGTAGTTCTTTCATATAAATTAAATCATTTTGGTTTTGCCTTTGTAATAAACTAGACATTTTTTTCCTTCCAGAGAGTGAGAACCAAGACCCTAAGGTCATTGTTTGAAACAGTTGTGCACCTGAACCTCCGACGTGAATGAAAGTTCCGTTATCGTTTAAGGAGCGCTTATAAGCTGTAATCGGATGGTGCCCGTTAACAGCAAGAATTAAGTCATACTTCTGTCCTTTTTCTGTAAAATCCTCTTTCGTATAATCAATGATATGATCTGCACCCATGGATCTGAGGATTTCTAAATTTCTCGTACTGCAAACACCTGTTACTTCTGCACCGAACGATTTGGCAATCTGTACAGCAAAAGTCCCCACACCACCAGACGCACCATTAATCAATACCTTCTGTCCCGCCTGAATATTGCCTTTATCCCTAAGACCTTGTAAGGCAGTAACTGCCGCCATAGGTACCGAAGCAGCTTCCTCAAATGTGATATTTTCTGGTTTTAATGCCAATGCATTCTCAGGAACCGATACATATTCAGCAAAACCACCCCAGCCAGAAGTGGAAAGGTCACCAAATACTTCTTGACCCGGCTGAAACTGTTTAACATTTTTACCTACTGCTTCGACCCGACCTGCAATGTCACCTCCGGGTATGGAGTATTTTGGTTTTAGAAGACCGAAGGCAAAACGTGCTAAGAAGGGCTCTCCTCTAAGAAGCACTAGATTACCATAATTCAGGGAAGATGCATGAATCTTTACCAGTACTTGATTGTCCTCAGGAAAAGGTTTATCTACTTCTTTTAAATTAAGAACATCGGGTGAACCGTATTTGTTATAAACGATGGCTTTCATTAATTTCCCTCCGTACCCCTTCGAAACCATCTAAAATCCCCCTTGAAAAATTTATTCTTTTGCTATAGTAAATAACACATTGGCAAGTATTTTCTTCAAATAAAAGCTCATGCCATTTTTTTTGTAGACATGGAACCAAGTGCAGATTCATTGAATCCTTTAACAATGAGCCATACTGCTAAAATCATTTCATTAGCCGCTACTGGTAGCGACAACATAGCACCCCAAAACGAAACTTGTTGAATTACTCCGAACATTTCTAACAATGATGCCATAAAAACAAGAGCTGCCCCTGTCATACCCAAGATGGGTATAAATCTTGGTACGAGCTTGGATTTATAAAATATATAACTATACATCATCGTATTGATGCCCAGCATGAAATTGGGACCAAGCAAAAATGTCCAGTCATGTACCGCTTTTAACAAAATACCTGAAGCTTGATAAGAGGCGACATCAAGAGCACCTACTGCTGCAAATTCCCGGCTTAAGGTTAATAGGGACAGTACGCTTATTACACCAACTGTAATGATAATCGCTTCAAGAAACCTAAAACAAACATGCAAAAGAGCAATCGTTTCATTGTACTTTCTTAAAAACGGAAACATTATAGTTGCAGTACCAACCGCTGAAACGACAAGAATTAACTCCATAAGCGCTCCAGTTATCACCTGGTTGGCGTGTTCCGAACCTTTAATCATATAATCAGGACCCTTTAGGATAGGATTGTATAAATTTAGACCAATTACCGCCGTAACTGCTGCAAGAATAAACAGTGCCCCCACAATTTTTGCAGCTTTTTTATTTGAATTCATTTTTTTACCCCCATCTCTTAATAAATTCAAAAACGGTAAAGCAAAAAAAATCATAGTTCTTACTTCTTTGTGTTGTCCCCATAGAAGAATACCTCATCCAACTGTAAGTTAAAGGCGAGAGCAATGCGAAATGCAAGTTCTAGGGATGGGGAATAATTTCCCCTTTCGAGAGCCACGATGGTTTGTCTTGTTACGCCTACCTTGTCAGCCAGTTGCTGCTGGGTCATTTCATTATGGTCGAATCGTAATCTTCTGATATGATTGCCGACAAGATTTTTTCCCATTAATTAGACTCCTTTCCGATAGTGATAAAATCTTATAACGGATCCAGTCACATCGGAAACAAATCCCGAAATGATCAGGATGATGAACATCGCCTGTGACGGCTGATAAATGACTAGCGATCCCATTGCAATTAGAAAGCCGATGATAAATACAAAAAAAGAAATTCGAGTCGCTTTCAAGTCAATTAACTTATCCAGTTCATCCGCAAACGTTGGTTCCTTTTCTCCGGTCGTAATCCTAAAGACGATGTTAAAAACAATGCTAATAATGATGTGTGCTGCTATTGAAAACAAAGTCAGGTTGAGGACAAATGAACCCCAATAGCGAAAGGTTTCGAGCGACTCTAGCCCCCCATTGGGGTGCCGCGGGTACATGTACAGGCAATAAGATCCGAAAATGAGTAAGGCGCTGATCAACGATACGATGCTTTTCTTTTCTTGATAGGTCATGGTTTCCCCCTTTTTCCATCCAATTTATAGAAATTGGTAAAATATGTTATACATAATGTAATATAAACTTTACATGAAGTAAAGTGTAAATTACAAAAAAAGTCCGGACATCGCTAAATGGGCAATGTACCGGAATTATTAGAGACACAACTGGTTATGGGAATTTATGAAATGAAGATATCCTTACTCCACAAACCTGCTTACTTTAGGTGAACAACAGCCTTTATTTAAATTTCAAATTAAAATATCTAGATATACAAAGAATTGGGCTTGTTTATGTATACTTTAACAAATTAACTCTTCAGTGTAATCCCGAGTTTAGTTTTAACAAAATAAAATTGGGTATAGGAAAAGGTAATTTTAAAAAAAGGCTGTTTTCTAAAAGATTGTTGTTTTGTAAATAGGTTTTAGAAAGCAAATAGTTGAAAAAAGAAGTTGATTGGAACGGAAGGTGCGTGACTCCTCGAAAATGCTATCGCATTTCCTTCGTGCGGTGTTGATTCTAGGGAGCTGATTCAACGTCCTGCGGGAGCAGCGGGACAGGTGAGACCCCACAGGCGCTGTGCGCCGAGGAGGCTTACCGCCCGCCCCGCGGAAAGCGAGCATCCTGAAGTGGAAATCAACTACTCCTTAAATAGTATGCGAAAACAACCTAAAAAAATAATGGACTTCAGACATAACATGGCAGGTTCGATGCATAATTGGCCCATTGAAGTGGAAAAATGGGGGAGAAGCTTATATGTTTTTCCAAACTTAACAGCTAAACTTTGTCGACATCTGGAATCAAGTCATTTAGAATGTGTCAGGTACCCAGCGACATAGCGGAAAACATTCCCATGAGTAAAACAATTGAAAAAATCTCAAAAGGTCCCTTCTTATTCAGCAGGTTCCTTTTTTAATTTGGATAAAAAAATAGAAAATTACAAAAAAGAAATGAGGTCCAAGAATGAATCCCATATTTACTCATCCAAATAGACGCAACCTATTTGGAATCGGGCTGGGTTTATGTTTTTTGTTGCCTCCAGTCGGCATTTTAATCCTTTCTATAAAGGGTTTAATATCTGTTTTTGAATATGCAAGAACCAGCAATAAGACGTTTAGTTTGATGCATCTTTACTTTATTTGCCTTTTAATTTCTAGTATTGGTGCTTCCATCCAAATGAATGACATAACATTGTTATGCGCAAGTTTTATGATTTTGTGTTATTTTGGAATTTATTTGAGTATTATTCGCAAAGGCGTGTCAATGAATTTTGTCAGATATCGGTGGATCATCATTATGGGAGGCATTTATAATTGTCTATTAGGCTGGGCATTGAAGGGTGTATCCATTAATCCGGTAATTGGTATGTTAACAGGAACAACGATTTTTCCTGCCGTTCAAGCCAAAAACTATCCCAGATTGGTAGGAAGTGCCTATAATCCCAACTTCACGATGTACATTCTGCTGCTGGCAATTGCATTTATCCTTAATGAAGTCCTATCCAGCATTCGTTCCAGGAAATGGTTCAACAGCATTTGGCAAGTGGCGGTGCTGATCATGTTATCAAAGGGAGTCCTGGATACTGGTTCACGTGCAGCGTTTTTCGCTATTGTTTGTATTTTTACTCTTTTCCTTTTTCAGTTAAATAAGAAGATTTTTGTAGCTGTCTTTTCATTGATGTTACTGAAGGTAAAATGGATAATAGATATCATGCCAAGAAGCAATATCATCAATCAAGATTACGGTGTGAGAAGGGCAATATGGAGTAATTCCATTGAATTGTGGGAGCATCACGCTTTATTTGGTGTCACACCATTCGGTTTTCATAAAGAGTATGCCCATCTGTTCCCGGATGGAAGGCATGAAAACATGGTACATCCGCATAATTCTATGATTGGCGTATTTGCGGAATACGGAACGTTCAGCGGCATCCTGTTTCTGTTATTAATCGTCGTCATATGCACGAAGCTGATCACCATTTATTTTGAAAGACACAAGGATCGGAAAATGTTTGAAACCTTTCTATTCAGTTTGCCGATCATTCTTCTGACAGGCATATTTGATGAACCATTTTTTTCACCACAAATGGCAATTCCAACCATCATCCTAGTTGCCTTTTGGAATAAGTATTCATCAAGCGAACTGGAAACCATACCGGTTCTCTCAATCCAAAAATATATGCCTCGCTCCCAATCAATACTGGGAAAACGAAAAATTGGAGCTTTATCTGAAAAATAACTGGATTATAGTTTATTCTTCAAATTCCCCCCCTGATCTATAAGTATCAGGGGGGTTTTTAGCGATTTTGTATTGGAGGGTCAGACCCAAATATTGACGATTTAGCAGGAATACCTATGTATTTACAGAATAGTTCTTTGATAGGTTTTATTTAAATGCAACTTTTTACTAAAAATAAATACAACATTACCTACGTTTAACTAACAAAAGAGGAAGGTGAAATAATGAATATTTCCGTATTAGGTTGTGGACGATGGGGAAGCTTTTTAGCATGGTATGTTCATAAAGTTGGCCATCAGGTCGTTTTATGGGGAAGAGAAAACTCAAGAAATTACATGGGGTTAAAAGAATCCAGAAAAAATGATTATCTTTCATTGCCAGAAGAAATAGAATTAAGTACTTCATTAGAAAAAGCGGTTTCGTTTGCTGAAATAATCATCATTTCTATTAGTGCTCAGGAATTGCGTTCGTTTGCAAAGCAACTAAGCTCATTAAATGAAATACAAGGTAAAACCATCATTCTTTGCATGAAAGGTTTAGAAGCTGTTAGTGGAAAAAGACTTTCTCAAGTATTTGCTGAAGAGGTCGGAAAAAATATAAATCTTGCAGTGTGGGTAGGTCCAGGACATGTACAAGATTTTGTAAATCATATACCCAATTGTATGGTCATAGGTTCTGAAAGTGTTGAAACAACTAAAAAGATAGTACAGGAGGTTAATAGTGATTTAATTAGGTTTTATTACGGGCAGGACCTTATAGGAAATGAAATTGGAGCTGCTACCAAAAATGTTATGGGTCTTGCTGCAGGTATGTTAGATGGATTAAATTATAGCAGTTTAAAAGGCTCACTTATGGCAAGAGGGACAAGAGAAATATCTCGCCTTATTAGAGCGATGGGTGGAAATGATATCACTATATACGGATTAAGTCATTTAGGAGATTATGAAGCAACATTGTTCTCGGAGCATAGTCATAATAGAAAATTTGGACAAGCATATGTTGAAGGAGAAAGGTTTGGAAAATTAGCAGAAGGTGTTTCAACCGTTAAGGCATTAAGAGAATTATCCAAACAGTATGACGTAGAACTTCCGATTTGTAATGCTATATATGAGATCCTATTTAATAACAAAAATGCAAAAGAAACATTAGAAGATTTATTTTTAAGACCTGTTAAATTTGAGTTTTAATGATATCGCTGGTGACAGGCACCTCCCAAATTTTTGGGAGGTGCCTGTCACCAAGAAGAAGCTTCCATCCGTAAGGTTTCCCTTACGAATGGAAGCTTCTTTTTATATACTATAAACCTCTGAATATTTCTCTTCTAAATATTCAACGAGGTATTTGGCATTCAATTCTTCACCTGTCACTTTTTGAATTAATTCACTTGGTGTATATAGTCTTCCGTGTTGATGGATTTTTTCGCCAAGCCATGCTTGGATCTTTCCGAACTCACCGTTTTCAATCAATAGGTAAAAGTCAGGAAGTTCTTTTTTAATCGTGTTAAGAATTTGTGCTGCATATAGATTTCCTAATGAATAGGAAGGGAAGTATCCAAGTCCTCCAAATGACCAATGCACATCCTGCAATACACCAAGGGTATCGGTAGGTGGTGTGATTCCAAGGTATTCTTCGACTTTTTTATTCCATACCTCAGGAAGATCCTTCACTTCAATTTCCCCGCCAATCAGTGCTTTTTCAATTTCATAGCGAATCATGATATGAAGATTATACGTTAACTCATCCGCCTCAACACGAATGAAGGATGGCTCAACATGGTTAATGGCACGATAGAAATCATCCAATGAAACATTCGATAATTGATCTGGGAAATGATTTTGCAGATCCTTATAGAAATACGTCCAGAATGCTTTGCTGCGACCGACCACATTTTCCGCAAATCTTGATTGTGATTCATGGATCCCCATGGAGGCACCACTACGAATCGCCGTACCTTCAAATTCACTGTTTACCCCTTGTTCATACATACCGTGGCCCGCTTCGTGAATGGTTCCAAAGATAGCGGAACGAACATTTTCTTGTAAGTAGCGGGTGGTCAGACGGACATCACCCGTATTTACAGGCTGTGCAAATGGATGAACCGATTCATCCAGGCGGCCTGCATTCATATCGAAGCCGATTTTTGGCAATAAGAATTTATTAAATTCCTTTTGCTGGGCTACATCGTACGTTAATTTAAAAATATCTGTTCGAGGCTGGCTCGATGAGTTTTGAATGCGTTTTAATAGCTGGATGCTTTTTTCACGAAGCTCAGCGAATAATGGGTCTAATTTTTCAACTGTGAGTCCTTGCTCATAAGCATCTAAAAGTGCATTGTAGCGGTGTCCTTCAAAGCCATAGTAGTCAGTAAATTGCTTCACAAACCCTACGATTTTTTCCAAGAAAGGCTGGAAAATAGAAAAGTCATTTTTCTCTCTTGCTTCTTCCCAGGCATCATTTGCCATTGAAGTTGTAACCACAAACTCATTGTATAATTCAGCTGGAATGCTCTTTGATTTATCGTAGTCTGATTTTCTTTCCCTCACACATGCTTTTGTTACTTCATCTAGCTGGCTGTAAACTTCCTCAGATGTTAGTGCTTCTAGTAATTCGCCCATTTCCTTTGAAACGGAAAGCTTGAAGGTCTCAGTTGAAAGAGTGCCGATTGCTTTTGCGAAAAGGGGACGCCCTTTCTTCGGTGCCATCGTTTTCGAGTCCCAGCTAATCTGGCTTAAAATATCAGAGAAGTGGGCAAGCTTTTGATCCATCTCCTTAAATTGTTTGACCAACTCAGAAACATTGATATCCAGCGTTTGTTCCATCATTATGTATCCCTCCAAATAGTTAATGAACACTTATGTAAAATGACTATTAAGTCTATTTTATTAGACCACAATTTGGTGAAATATTCAATCAAATACATCTGATTTATAGTCGCTTGTCAAAACTAGTCAAAACACGACAAATTTGGAACGGGTGGAGCAATCAATACAGAATTGACTATAATCGTGAGTTATATGGTTATGACTAATGTATATTATCCAAAACCGGGGAATCTCTTTAAACTGAAATGGAAGCCAAATTAACCAATATAGAACGGGAGAATGAATATGAAAGAAAAACAAATCATTTTGAAAAAAAGACCTTGCGGGATTCCATCGGAAGAAAACTTTGACATGATTGAGCGTGAAGTGAGGGAGATTATGGATGGCGAGGTGCAGATTCAAACGCTTTTTCTGTCAGTCGATCCGTATATGCGTGAAAGAATGACACCCATGAAGTCGCATATGGAGTCGTTCGGTTTAAAAGAAGTAATCACTGGAACAATGATTGGAAAAATCATGGAAAGTAAGCATCCAGATTTTACGGAAGATGATATTGTTTCTGGCTTTTTAGGCTGGCAGGAGTTTCCGATATCAAACGGAACAAATATAAGAAAGATTGAGCCGTTACCAGTGCCTTATCAAGCAATGTTAAGCGTTTTAGGCAGTCCTGGCCTTACAGCATATTTTGGCCTTTTGGATGTTGGAAAACCGAAGAGTGGTGAAACGATTGTCATATCGGGAGCAGCTGGAGCGGTGGGGAGCATGGTGGGGCAGATTGCCAAAATCCATGGCTGCAGAGTAATAGGCATATCAGGGTCGGATGACAAAAATGCGTATTTAGTCAATGAACTGGGTTTCGATGGCGCAATTAATTATAAGACGGAAGAGGATATAGAGGGAGAACTCCGGAAATTGTGCCCGGATGGGATCGATATTTATTTTGATAATGTCGGAAATGAATGGATAAATAACATTACAAAGCTGATCAATCCTTTCGCAAGGATTGTGTTGTGTGGCCAAATCTCGCAGTATAACGGAGAAACCCCCTATATAGATCCGAAGATTTTCGGACGGATCACGAAAAATAGAGCAATCATGCAAGGATATCTTATTTCTGGCCTTGATCCACAACGAAGTGAAGCGGCGAGGTCTGAAATTGCTCAATGGATTTTAGAAGGTAGAATTAAATACACAGAAACCATTTCGGATGGGCTTGATAGCGCTCCAAAAGCGTTGATCGATTTATTCCATGGCAAAAATATTGGCAAGCAACTTGTGAGGTTAGGTTCAAAAATTAGGAGTTAAAATATTGACTAAATGTTGCCTCGTAGATCACATCGCAAATAACGGAACCATACTAAAAATTATGGCTCCGTTATTTTTATTAATAATTTGAAACAGTTTTGAAAATAGGCGCTAATCGGTTAACTTTTTATCAAATCGAACAGTTCCTTATCTTGCTCTGACCGTATCGCCATACCGATTGTTCTGTAAAACGGAAAAGGGGAAATTATTGGCCTCGAAACTAATAAAGGATGAAATAAATGACTTACCGTCATTTCAGGTACAATCGAAACTCCATAGTTTTGCAAAACAAAGGTTTGGATCGAATCATTCATTTCGAGATCGACCCAGTTATCGGGATGCTTGCCAAGGGCATTGCAAACAGCCCGAAAAGAAGCTCGAATATCACAAGGGTCGCTATTAAGAATCATCCTATTCTGAATGAGTTCTTCAAATGGTATTTCAATCAATTTAGCTAAATGGTGATCCTTTGGCAATAGTGCAACATATGGTTCATTAAATAGATTCTGGAAGGGTAGGTCAAAATTGAAATTGTCCAAGTCTTGAATAAAGCCGATGTCGATCTCTTCTTCACTTAGCATTTGCAGCAGCTGAGCGGTCGTATCGCGGGTGACAAGACTCACTTCAAATCCATGAAGTTCAAATTTAGTTAGGATGGTTGGTACATAGTTGGAGGCGATACTTGGGGTAGCACCAATTCTAATACTGCGTTTTTCAGCGTATTTTTCCATACCCTTTTCCAGTGAATTCAATTGGCCTAACAGAAAAACTGCTTTTTCGTAAAGATGTCTTCCGGCATCGGTCATTTCTATCCCTGATGGTTTCCGTAAAAAGAGTTTACAATTCAATTGTTTTTCCAATTGTGCAAGCTGCTTGGTCAGTGCTGGCTGTGAGATATAAAGCTCCTTCGCCGCTTTATTCAGGCTCTGGTTTTCTACCGCTTTAACGAAATAGTTTAGTAGCATCATATTCAGCATTTATGTGAACCGTCCTTTATAAAAGTATTTCCTCCGGAAGCCCTGGTAAATGCGGCAAACGTACTGTACTAAATACAGGTTATTCTCTACTAATTATAATCTTTACATTGCTCAAATCATAAAAAATTTTAATAAAATTTATTGCTCAAGATGCAAAACAAAAAAGGATTGATTAAAGCTAGTAACATAGCATGATCAATCCTCTTATTTGCCCTGGTTAAACGATAAATAAATCCTTTAGGAAGCCAATTTTAGTCCATTATTTTGACTGGAATTTTTTCGTGAATTTCTGCAGAAAAGGGGAGGCACCGCTAAATAAGGGCTTTATACTTTGGTAGGATTTCATGCCAGAATCAATCGTGTCCATAAGTAAGTCGTAATCAACCTGGTCAAGTAACCTTTCGTAAGGGGAGAGTTTCCTATTACGGTTTCCTCGCTGGGTTTTCTGGTTAAAGCCGAATAACCAGTCATTCCCTCGTTCTGTATTTCGATGGAAAGGTCCATGCTGATTACTTTCCGTTATTTCATGGGACTGTGATTTCTCACTGGGTGAATTGAAATCATCTTTGTGTTTTGTATCACTAAATCTTCTATTTCCAAACATGAAGCTTGTCATCCGGTCGTAATCATTTTCTGCCTTTACTTCATTTTTATCATTTTGCATGTTAATCCCTCTTCATAAAAATAATTGTTGATATAATTTATGAGCCTTTTTTCTTTTAGCTTGGACGTTGATAATTTTGTCTAAAAGAAGTTTTTTAAGTTCATCGATATGAATAATGGTATACTTGGTGAATCGACTTAGTTCGAAAGGAGCTGCATCCATCATGAAGTTCATAAAAACACAAATGAAACAACTAGTTAAAGATAATAAAGAATTGCAGGGTCGTTTAAAAGAATTGATGAAAGAACACGATCTTGAGAAAAACTTCGCCCTTAAGGCTTTGTATCATTCTGAAGTGGCGGAAGGCGGAAAGTTTCAGTTAGCATACCAAGCACTTGATTTGAAATAATCACCCCAATGGGATAGGTACAGTTAATTTAATCACTGACCAATTGAAGTTAATGTTATTCATAAACCCTAGTTCCTTTTTAGGAATTAGGGTTATTTCTATTTGAAGAGAAGATAAAATCAATAACAATCCTTTAAAGCAGTTATCAATGACACCCATCAGAAGTTGCAGAAAACCTAATAATTTGACGAACCGATAGTAATGTTATATCCTTTAACGTATTAATGTTAGAAAACCTTACATGAGGTGAGTGTATTGAAAAAGATTGATGCGATTATCATACCCGAAAGACTTACAGAGACCATTAAAGGGTTAAAAAAAATAGGAATTAGCGGTTTTACCGTCTCTCAAGTAGTCGGTAGAGGGAAACAGAAGGATACACAAGGTGTTTATCGCGGGAAAAATTATCAAGTGACACTTCACCCCAAAGTTAAATTGGAAATTATTCTCTCAGATTATATGGTGGAGCCAACGATTAAAACGATCTTTGAGGCAGCGCAGACTGGTGAGGATGGAGACGGCAAAATTTATGTTTATCCTATTTTGGAGGCATATAACATTCGAACAGGCAAGCCGGACTTTGATATTGATGATTTACTGAATCAGGAGGAATGACATCATGAAACTCATGTATCTTAATACCATTTGGGTAGTATTAGCTGCGGCAATGGTGCTCTTTATGGAAGGCGGATTCAGTTTATTGGAAGCAGGGTTTGTCAGGACTAAAAACGCAGTCAATGTAATAATGAAGATTTTTGTCGATTTAACGGTTGGGGCACTGGCTTTTTGGCTGATTGGTTTTGCCATCATGTTCGGAAAGGACAAGTTCGGAATGATTGGCACCACTTTATTTGGCCATCCCGAAAACATTGCGCTATCGATTCAACTGCCGAGTGCAGCCTACGTATTGTTCCAAATTGGATTTGCGGTAGCCTGCATTTCGATTGTGTCCGGTGCGGTTGCCGAGCGGATGAAATTTAAAGCCTATGTCATAACGGCAGCGCTAATATGCATCATCATCTATCCGCTTTCTGGACATTGGATTTGGAACGAACACGGCTGGCTGGCGAAGCTCGGAATGAAGGATTTCGCAGGCTCTGCAGCGATTCATGCGCTCGGAGGTTTTACCGCTTTTGCCATGGCAAAGCTATTGGGGCCACGGAAAGGCAGATTTAATTCAGACGGCAGCGCCAATGTATTCGCTCCGAGTAATATCCCATTAGCATCAGCCGGTGCGTTTATTCTTTGGTTTGGCTGGTTTGCTTTTAACGCTGGAAGTACCTTGGATGCTTCCAATTCATCCCTTGCATCCATTGCGATTAATACGATGCTTGCCGGTGCAGCTGGGGGAACAGCGGCTTTGTTCCTAACGATGAAAAAGTTCGGGACAGCGGATCCGAGTATGACAATCAATGGTGTATTATCCGGGCTTGTGGCAGTGACAGCTGGATGTGCTTATATCTCTCAATGGGCTGCCATAGCGATAGGAGTAATCAGCGGGTTGATCGTGATTTACGCGACATTATTTGTAGATAGTATAAAAGTTGATGATCCAGTAGGCGCTGTTGCGGTTCATGGATTCAATGGTGTATTTGGAACCATCGCGGTTGGATTGTTTGATAAATCCGAAGGTCTTTTCACAACCGGAAATGTCCATCTATTTTTAATTCAATTATTAGGCGCGTCGGTTGTAGTCGTTTGGGGTTTGCTCGGAGGTGCGTTTATTGCAAAAGTGTGTGAACGTACGGTCGGTTTCAGAGCAAGCGCACGAGAGGAAGAAGAAGGCCTCGACATGTCGTATCACGGCATTCCTGCATATAACGAATTAGAGCGCTTCACAGATATGCCGACAAGCTTGTTTAACTTTGAAGAAACAACAGGAATCACCGTTTCTTCACCGAAAGAAAGAGTTAGGACAGAATAAAAGTGACAGGCGCCTCCCAGATTTCTGGGAGGTGCCTGTCACTTTTTTTATGCATGAAAAGCCTTCCGCTTGGTAAATATAAACTGTGATTTTTAGATTGGCATTATCAACCAGCTTCTATGAAAGGAAATGTGTTTATGAAAAAGATATCTGCTTTTATATTATCTTTTGTAATACTCTTCGGAATTTTTATACCAAACGGAAGTGCGGTTAGCATCTGTGATCAATATAAGGGTGTCAAAAAGATTTGGTGGGATGGAATTGAATTAAAACCAGGGCAAATCGGACGGTTAACGGTAAAACAAAACACTCCATTGTTCAAGCTGGTGGGAGTGAATAAAATATACTCCCGCACGTTAAAGGCTGGGGAATTTTATCGTATTTACGCTTTCAAGCCCGGTATGTTAAGCGTAGGTGGCGGCTATTACGTAGACCGTGATTCAAGGGTGACCTATCAAACCCCGAGCAAAACAAAGCTGCAGGCAGTCATGTGTATCAATTCCGGTGTTCCTGATGTACCTGTTAAAGCCCATTTTATCGATGTCGGCCAAGGTGACAGTATCCTGATTACACTTACGAATGGCAAAAATATTTTAGTGGACGGCGGCAAAAAGGCAGCTGGAACCAGAGTTGTTGCTTATCTGAAAAAAATCGGTGTCAAGACTGTTGACTTAATGGTTGCGACACATCCAGATGCGGATCACATTGGTGGATTAGTCGATGTGCTAAATGCATTCCCAGTCAAACAGGCGTTGGATAGCGGACAAGGTCATACTACCCAAACATATCTGGAGTATTTAAGACTGATTGATGCGAAGAATATTCCTTTTACCGTGGCAAAGGTTGGCCAGACGCTAAATATTGATCCAAATGTAAAAATTACCGTTTTAAATAGTGGAGAGGGAGCAACGACAAGCAATGATGCATCAGTTGTATTAAAATTCACTTATGGAAATATGGACATTCTTTTAACAGGAGATGCAGAAGCGGATCGAGAAAAGGTAATGATGGCGAAATTCAATGTGGAAGCAGAAATTTTTAAAGCAGCCCACCATGGATCGAATACGGGAAATAGCTTGGAATTTTTACAGGAGGTTAAACCGAAGGCGACGGTTCTAAGTTATGGCAAGGATAATAGCTATGGTCACCCTCACAAGGAAGTCGTTGCACGTCTAACCCAAGTTGGCTCTAAACTGTATTCTACTGCTGCGAGCGGCAATATACTGTTTACAGTAGCAAAAAATGAATATATCGTCTCCGCAAGTCCGTGGACAGCTGGAGGCCTCTCCCGCACCACCGCATGGAACAGAAACAGGGAAGGTTAGAATCATGAAGGTTGATTTAGCGAAGGAAATCGTGACATTGAAGAATATAGATGTGAAGGATATAACGTTAACCGGCTGGAAATTAGTTAGTGTGAACGGAAACCAAACTTATACATTCCCAACAGGTTATGTATTGAAAAAAGGTGCAACCGTATATATCACCTCCGGTCCAAAAGCTAGAAACCAGCCGCCAGCGTATTTAAAGTGGACCACTGCGAATATTTGGAACAATGCAGGCGACCCGGCAAGGCTGTATGATGCGAAGGGTTTGATGATAAGTGAAGTCAAATAAATTCACCGTAGATCGTTTTGAAGAAGAAAAGGCTGTACTTTTGCAAAGAGATGACGAAACCATTGAAAAAATAGTAGCAAAAAAATTACTTGGAACTTCTGTATCAGAAGGAGATATACTGCTTATTACATTTAGTGACAATGGAAATGTTGAGAAATCTGAACTTTTAAAGGAAGAAACGGAACAAGCACGTGAACAGGCCAACAAGCTATTAGAAAAACTAAAAAATAATTAAAAGTGAAGCCCTTCTCAATCGAGAGGGGCTTCACCTTTTTAGTGTTAAATAACGCTTACTAATTGAAGTGTGATGATGATCGCAAAAATAATAAGTTGTGGGATGATTGCTTTAAATAATTCCTGATGTTTTACAGTAGCAACAATAAGTACGGATAGGACGTTTAGGCAAATGATGCCAACAGGAATAAAGGCTGCGAAGCCGGAAAGTGCAATGATACCGGAATAAACCATAATCTCGACAACACCTACTGCAAGTAGAAGCAGACCGCCCTGCAAAGACATCGTTCTAAATGAGCCGATTAAAATATTGTCCGCATTCAGTTTTTTTAATTCGTTTATAGGTTGTTTTTCTCCGTATATGATATGAACCACACTCATGAAAATAAGAATGATACCTGCAATCAATTTCAACTATTCCCACTCCTTTTTAAAGCACAATTTATTATCATTAGCGAATTAACTGGAATTACCATATTTTATTTAATTGTACGATGTTTAAGTCAATAAAAATATGTTTTTAAAAAATTTAGCTGCTTCCTTAGTTAAGAAGACGGATAGCTTGCTAGATGAAGGTAAACTTTTTAACTTTAACGAAATTAATAAGGTGTAATTCTTTAGAATAATATAGAGGGGAGGGTGAAAATTTGACTCAAATCGAAACAAAGCTTACTAATCAAATAGACAAAAAGCCAAGTATAACAAATGTGTTATTAATTTTTGCTTTTACTATGGTTTCAGCAACGATTGTATTTCCCTTTGCTAATAAGATTATTCCGCAATGGTATTCCCCTTTAATTTCTATTTCTAGCCACATCCCAATGCTCATAATCCCATGGATTTGGATTCGTGCTAGGAGAAAAAATGAGAGTAAAGATATTGGTTGGGGTAAGTTCAATAAAAAAGACAAACTGTCATTACTAATCCTTTGTTCATGACTTATACCTCTTCAAATTTTAGGGAATTTAGATGTTATCGGCAAACCGATTCCCCAATGGTACGCAAATGGAGTGTTTTCTATTTGCTTGCAAGTATTTTTTCAAGGAATATTCGTGGGGTTTAGTGAAGAAATGCTGATGAGACCTGCAATACACCGGACACTTCAACAAATTCTTCCTGCACACTTTCGCTTTTTTAAGTGGAAATGCTCCAATGCAATGGTTATAACCGCAATCCTTTTTGGTGTCTTGCATTTTGGTAATCTTGGAAGACAACCAATTGCGATCAACTTATTAAATGTAGTATACGCGACAATTATAGGTATCATCATCGGAATATATTATGAAAAAACGAAGAGCTTTATTGGCAGTGTAATTATACATAATTTTATCGACATCACAGGGGTACTTAACGTTATTATAGTAAGCTTATAAACTCGATTACTAATGAGAATCTTTTGATTGGCCAGAGAGTGTGGTTTACAGTGCTATAAGTATACATAATGAGACAATGGCATAGCTTATTGAAGAGTTTTGGACAATCGTAACGTCTGAACAAATTCTAGTAAACTCTAAAATAAAAGCCTGGTTTAGCAAGCGTATTAAGAATTATGCTCCTTCAATAAATCTAACAGGAAAAAGGGAGATTGATTTCTTATTAGATTCAATCTCCCTTATAAAAAGTTTCCATGGTTTATTTTTTGTTTTTTTGAATAAAAAATAAAAACCAAACAGCATGATTTTGTTCATCTGCTGCTGCACGGAGAAAGGCTTCTTTAATAAAAAGGTCTTGTGCCCTGTATGCTATTTCATGGTAAAAATCAACCGTTTCCTGCTCATCTTTAAACGCAAATTCAAGGCCGGGTTTGTATGAGTTCGGGCAGCCTTCAGTGATTTTGGCTGTTGGCTGGCTTCCAGTAAGATTGCTATAAATTCTTTGAAATTCCTCCAAGTGGCGTTTTTCATCCTTTTGGATTTCAAGAATCTGCTTCCTTTCACTTTGTTTAGTCGCCATTCTGGCTAACTTTTCATAACAGGCAATTGCACTAAATTCTCCATTAATGGCCTTCTGAATATTAGTAACTAATTGTGTGTCGACAGGTGCACGATAAGAATTATAAAAGTAAGGATTATTATTATAAAAATCATAATTTGAATACATGATAGGGCAGCCTCCCACGTTTTAAGTATCATCTTATCGTATGATTAATTAATGGGCTGACGTGCACGTTCAATTCATGTTTAATATGAAAAAATTAAAGAAGGTTCTGATATCATCTACAGGGTTGTTTTTGGTGAAAAATAAATCCGATTGGAAAACTTTCAATTGGAAAACATATCCGACTCGTTTAATATAATTATTAAAATGTGAGGTGGATAGAATGTCAGATTTAAATAAAGAAAAAAGCCTGGCTTTAGCTAATGAAATCAAAGCGGATGGTTCGTTTAATCGCCAGGTAAATCGATTTACAACTGCTTTTGGGGAAGGATCTGATGAACTGCCTGTTGAAGCGGGGCGTTATCGGTTATTATGGTCAGCCGTCTGCCCATGGGCGCATCGATCGGTGATTGTCCGCCGAATCCTTGGTTTGGAGGACGTCATCAGCTTGGGTACAGCAAGTCCAATGCGGCCAAATCTTCCTCATGTCGACTGGGAATTTTCTTTAGATGAAAATGGGGTAGATCCTGTACTTGGGATTCGCTATATGAGTGAAATCTATAAAAATACTGACCCTGCTTATAGCGGGAGGCCAACGGTTCCAGTTATGGTGGATGTGAAGGAACAAAAGGTCGTGAACAATGATTATTTTAAACTGACAAACTACTTTGAAACAGCCTGGGCACCGCTACACAAGGATATTGCTCCAGATTTATACCCGGAAAAACTTCGCCACGATATTGATGCACTAAACGATGTTATTTTTAACGATGTAAATAATGGTGTATATAAATGCGGTTTTGCCCGCTCACAGGAAGCATATGAAGAAGCCTATGACACCTTGTTTGCTAGATTGGATGAACTGGAGGGACGTCTTTCACAGCAGCGATTCTTATTTGGAGATTATATCACCGATTCAGATGTCCGGCTGTATGCAACGTTAGTCCGATTTGATGCAGCGTATTATTCAGCCTTTAAGGCGAATCGAAACCGAATAATTGATTTCCCTAATTTATGGGGCTATTTGAGAGACTTATATCAAACACCTGGTTTTGGCGATACAACCGATTTCCATGCGATTAAAGTGCATTATCATTTATCGAATCATATCGCAACAGATGATCAAAAAAGCAAAAACATTCTACCGAAGGGACCCGACCTTTCTGGCCTACATTCCAAACATAATCGAGAAGTTTTAAGCAATAAAGAGGAAAAGTTTTTAAATCGGAAGGGTTGAAACCATGTTAATTCGCGATGCAGCAGAAAATGAATTACCCTACATCCGTGAACAAAGAGTCGTTTCCTATGAAGAGCATGCAAAAAGCATTCCCGAGGATCATTGGATAGCACTAAAACACGCAATCTCCTCCAAGGCGGATATTCAGCCCGGGGTGGAACGGATCGTTGTGGAAATAGATGGGGAAATTGTCGGCAGTGTCGTTTTGTTCCCTGCAAAAAGCAATGCCTATGAAGGGTTTGTTGACGAGTTAGACTATCCTGAAATACGGATGCTTGCCGTTGCACCGACTGCAAGGGGCAAAGGTGTTGCCCCTGCGTTGGTTACTGAATGTATCCATCGGGCGAAAGCACAGGGCTTCCACGCCATCGGTCTGCATACAGGTGAATTTATGAAAAACGCAATGCGATTGTATGAAAAGCTCGGCTTTGAACGCCAGCCACAATTTGATTTTGAGCCTGCCAACGATGGCATTATTGTGAAGGCGTACCGGCTTACATTTGAATAAAAACAGTTTCATAAGCAGGACAAATGTTCCTGCTATTTTTTGTTTTAGATTATTTAATACAAGTCAATTTTGTCTTTTGACGAGATTGACCTACATAGGCTAAAATTAAATAGTCAGAAAAGAAAGAAAATATTTTTAGTGCAGAGCTGGTTTAAGAGAATTTCAGTTTAAAAGTTTTATATAATTTTATTATGTAAACACACGAAACTCAAAGGAGAGAACAATGAGTAAAAAAGTGATAGTAGAAAAAGAAGGTGGCGTTACCGTCATCACGATTAACCGTCCTGAAAAGCATAACTGTATTGATGGCGAAACAGCGCAGCTCCTATACGAAGCCTGGTCGAAATTCCGTGACGATCGGGACGCCAGAGTAGCTATTTTAACAGGGAATGGACCTTCTTTCAGTTCTGGTGCAGATTTAAAAGCATTGGACACGTTAAGGCTGAAGATCCATATGATTCCCAGTTTGCTTTTGATGGAAAAGGATATTTAGGATTTACGAGAATGACAGATATTTTTAAGCCTACGATAGCAGCTGTAAATGGATTTTGTTTTGCAGGGGGATTGGAAATGGCGGCATGGTGCGATATCAGGATTGCTTCATCTACTGCAGAATTCGGATGCTTGGAAAGGCGCTGGAATGTTCCTCTGGTCGATGGAGGTACACAGCGAATTCCGAGAATTCTGGGATGGGGCAGAGGGATGGATTTGATTTTGACTGGAAGAAAAATTGATGCTCAGACAGCATTGGACTGGGGACTAGTCACAGAGGTTATAGAACAAGAGCAGCTTCTTGAAAGGGCAAAGGAATTGGCTTCCATTATGGCCTCTTATCCTCAAGGTTCTCTTCGTACAGATAAACAAGCAGCAGTAAGGGGCTGGGGATTGCCTCTGGAAGAAGCGCTGCGTATTGAATGTCAGCTCGGAATGCCGCATACACATAATGAAGAAACATTGGAGGGACTAAGAAATTTTATGGATAGAAAAAAATAATTTTGAAAGGGGTTACAAAATGATTGCAGCTGAGTTAATAAAAAGGGGTGCAAGGTATTATCCGAATGAAACCGCGGTAATATTTGAGAATCATAAGTTAACTTTTATGGAGGTCCATAAAAACTCAAATCGATTGGCCAATGTCCTTTTCCAATTAGGACTAGAAAAAGGGGACAGAATCTCCTTTTTGCTGGCAAATTCTATGCATAGTGTAGAAATAGACTTTGCGATGCTTAAATCGGGATTTGTAAGGGTTCCACTAAATACAAGGCTTTCTGCAGAAGAACATTTTCACATGATTACTGAAACGGACTCAAAAGCGATTCTTTTTACAGAAGAATTTGCCTGCCGTGTTGCTGAATTAAGACCCAGGCTTTCTGCCGTTTCTCTATTCTGTCAGATAGATGGATTAGCTAAATATGAGTGGATTACTCCAATTTATGAGGAAATGCAAACTGCATCCGACGAAGATCCCCTCGTTTCGTTATCAGAAGAAGATTATGCAACTCTACAATACACATCTGGAACGACCGGAAAGCTTAAAGCGGCTATACATACCCAGGAATCATGGGCAGCGATGGCAACGAATATTTTGTCCACCTTGCCAATTAAAAAAGGCGATATTATGATGCATGCCGCACCATTGACACATGCCACAGGAGTACTGGTGCTGCCCCATTGGTTAAGAGGAGCAGCAAATGCAATCCTCCCAGCTTTCCAGCCTCAAGAATTTCTTCAAGCTGTAGACACCATCAAACCTACAACACTCAACTTAGTTCCTACAATGATTATCATGCTTCTCTCTCATCCAGATGCTGAAAAATATTCCTTTGATTCTGTTCGCAGTTTAATATACGGTGCCTCACCAATGCCAAGAGAAGCATTAAAACGAGGAATAGAACTATGGGGACCTAAATTCATCCAATATTTTGGGCAAACGGAAGCACCTTTGCTATTAACTACTTTAGATATTGAAGACCATATTCTCGCTATTGAAAATGAAGAATACTATGACCGCTTATTATCCTGTGGGAGGCCGACTGTAACCACTGAGGTGAAAATCGTAAATGAAGCGGGCGAAGAAGTTCCTGAGAATGAAATTGGAGAGATTGTTGTTTCTTCCAGTCAGGCAATGGTTGGTTACTGGAAGGAAGAAGAATTGACCGCAGAAACAATTAAAGGAAAGTGGATATTTACAAGGGACATGGGATACCTCGATAATGACGGCTATGTTTTCATGGTAGACCGGAAGTCAGACATGATCATATCGGGTGGTTTTAATATTTATCCACGCGAAGTGGAAGATGTACTTTACAAGCACCCAGCTGTCCTGGAAGCAGCAGTCGTTGGAGTCCCAGATGAAAAATGGGTAGAGACAGTTAAAGCCTTTGTCGTATTAAAAAAGGAACATCATGCCACAGAAGAAGAACTTATTGATTATTGCAAGCAACATCTAGCACCCTTTAAAAAACCGAAGTATATAGAATTTATTGATACTCTTCCTAAAAGTGCAGTCGGAAAGATTGTCAGAAGGATGCTTAGAAAAGAAGCGTTGAAAAAATAAAATAAAGCCCACGATAACTCTATTAGAGTCACCGTGGGCTTCAATATTTGTCTTATTCCGATTGAATCATAATTTTTAGTTTCACATCTTTAGATGAAAACGCATACAATATTCCTTGCATTTTCATCTTAATCATGATAATTTTAAAACAAGAAAAAAATCTAAACGTTTACATTTGAATTTAAAGGGCACACATAAGTTAATCATAAGCATAACTAAATCTTTTTTTCTTCAAAAATCTAAACGTTTACATTTAAATTTTATTACCAAAAACATACAAATACTAATTAAATCTATTTTTTTCTAAAAAAATCTAAACGTTTACATTTTAGGGGTAATTAATATGGAATTCAAACCAAATATTCAGGATGTTGCCAGGCTAGCCAATGTGTCGATCGCAACGGTATCCAGGGTTATTAATAACCAGGGTGGCGTCCGTAAGGTAACAGAAGATAAAATACTCAATGCGATAAAGGAACTCGGGTATATTCGCAATGCTGCTGCAAGAACCATGAAGCGAAAAGAAACAAATACAATTGGTGTCATCGTGCCAGACATCAAAAATCCCTTCTTTCCACTCGTGATGGCTGGGATTGAACAGAAAGCACGCGAGAAAGACTATTTTACAATCTTAAGCAGTACAAATGAGTCTTCGAAAGTGGAAGAAGAGATTGTGAAGAATTTTATTGAACGTGGGGTTGATGGCGTAATTGTCACTACTGCCAATGAAAATGGCATTCACCTGAAGCTGCTTCAGGAGCAAGGGATTCCAATTGTAGCTGTTGACCGAAGCATAAAGAATTTTGAAGTCGATACGGTTCTCGTTGATAACGTGAAGGGTTCCTACCAAGCGATTCAACACTCGATTCTACAGGGGCATGAAAAAATAGCCATCATTTGCGGTCCGCAGAATACGACGCCTGGACTTGAAAGGTATTTAGGATATAAAAAGGCGCTCGAAAACTACGATATTCCTTTGAATGATCAATATGTGATTCAGGGGGATTTGGGGAACATAGCGGTTACCAGGCTGCCAAAGCTCTTTATGAGCTGGATGATAAGCCAACTGCTGTATTTTCTTCCAACAACTTAATGACCATCGGCTTTTTAAAAGCACTGGTGGATTTGAACTGGAAGCTTGGCAGTGAAGTGTCGTTTATTGGTTTTGATGATGTTGATATTGCAACCTTCCTGAATCCCAAGCTTAGTGTTGTTGCAAGGCCAATGAATGCAGTAGGGGAGATTGCATTTCAGCTATTGCATGAACGAATTTCCTTTAAAGGCACTCTTCCAAAGCGGGAATATTTAATGTCACCTGAGCTGATCATCCGGGAGTCATGCCGGCTAATGAAAAATTAATAGAAAATCGATACATTCATAGTAAAGCTGACAAATGGTACCTACGGACATTGACCGAGCGGTGCCCTCTACACTTCAATTTGAAAGCGCTTTTATATAACGCACTAATTGTTTATTTGATGATAATGGCTGAAGCAGGTGTCTGTGGATACTATTTTCATAGATTAAGATTTCACAAAACTTACTAACACAAGGAGATGTTTTAAATGAAGACGAAAAACTTAATTCAGCTGCCAGATGGATACTTAAGTTCAACACCAATTTTTCAGTTTATCCTGTTGTCAATGCTGTTCCCATTATGGGCGGTAGCTGCCAGCTTGAATGATATTCTCATTACTCAGTTCAAGCATGTGTTTGAGTTAAGTGATTTTGCAAGCGCTTTAGTCCAGAGTGCCTTTTATGGCGGTTATTTTCTAGTCGCAATACCTGCTTCCCTGGTCATTAAAAAAACAAATTACAAGTTTGCTATTATTACCGGATTACTTTTCTATATTGCAGGCTGCTCGTTATTTTACCCGGCTTCACATATGGCTACGTACACGATGTTCTTGTTTGCGATCTTTTCGATTGCAATTGGTTTAGGTTTTCTTGAAACAGCTGCAAATACATATAGTTCAATGATCGGACCGCGTAAACACTCGATCCTTCGCTTGAACATCAGCCAGACATTTTATCCGCTAGGTTCGATTTCAGGGATTTTGCTAGGGAAATATCTGGTGTTCCAAGAAGGTGCAAGCCTTGAAAGTCAAATGTCAAAAATGTCTCCAGCACAAGCACATGCTTTTGGCTTGAAAATGCTTGAGCATACACTAGAACCTTATAAATATATCATTTTCGTACTTGTGGCTGTTCTTATTCTGTTTGTCCTTACGAAATTCCCATCATGTAAACCAGTAGTAGATAGCACAAAGTCTTCTAATAAATCTCCTGGCATTGGCCAGACACTGAAATATCTAGGTGGAAACAAACAATTCCGCAAAGGGATTGCAGCACAATTTTTATATGTTGGAATGCAGGTAGCGGTTTGGTCATTTACGATCCGCCTTGCACTCGATCTTAACCCACATATCAATGAACGTACGGCTTCAAATTTCATGGTATTTAGCTTTATTGCCTTTTTTGTAGGTAAATTCATCGCGAATTTCTTGATGGCACGCTTCTCGCCATCGAAGGTATTATTTAGCTACTCGATCATTGGTACTTTGCTACTTGCTTATGTAGCATTCGTCCCAAGCATGACTGCAGTGTATGCAGCGATTGGTGTGAGCATGCTGTTTGGACCATGCTGGGCGACGATTTATGCGGAAACACTTGAAGTTGTCAAAGAAAAACAATATACAGAAATGGCAGGAGCGATCCTGGTTATGTCGATTGTTGGCGGAGCTGTTGTACCAGCAGTACAGGGTTATGCATCTGACCTCTTCGGTTCAATGCAAATGGCCTTCCTCGTATCCATGGCATGCTTTATGTATGTAGGTTTCTATTTCTATGGTGAAATGAAAAAAAATAAGGCTGTTCAGAAGCCTGCAGAAGAATCTTTGAAAATTGCTCAGTAACGAAACTTCATCAAACATGGGCAGTCGATGAAACGGCTGCCCATTTGTTTGAAATAGGAAAGGGATGTCTTGAATGGCAGGGACAATCGAACTGCAACGCGAGTTTTTTAAAGAAAGCAGTAAAGTGATATATAGAAATGATGCAATCACTGTCAATTTATTCCGCTATCCATCTGGAATTGAAGCAATTGAGCTTACAAATTCACGGGGCAAAATGGTTGTTCTTCCTTATATGGGACAAATCATTTGGGATTTGGAATTTGACGGTGTAAATTTAAAAATGAAAAATATGTTTTCACAGCCAAAAAGGCCGATGGAATCATCGATACCTATGGATGCTTTGCCTTCCACTCAGGATTGATCAGCAATGGCTGCCCGGGACCTGAAGATAACCACCCTTTGCACGGTGAAATGCCTTGTGCCGAGATGGAAAGGGCTTGGCTTGAAATAACGGACGTTGGCATTAAGGTTTGTGGTGAGACTGAGTATGTAAAAGGCTTCGGACATCATTACCTCGCTAGTCCTAATGTTGAAATGTTTGAAGGAGAAGCATTCATTAAAATGAGCATGAATGTAAAAAATCTTTCAGGCAGTGAAATGCCGCTTCAGTATATGTGCCACACCAACTATGCTTATCTTGATGATGCAGTTATGAAGCAGAACATTCCGGACAGTGCTTTCACACTTAGGGAATCGGTACCAGATCATGTGAAGCCAACTGAAAAGTGGTTGAATTATAATAAGAATCTGCTTAGTGGCGAGGAAACACTTATAGTATTAAACCAGCCGGAAATGTATGATCCGGAAATCGTGTTTTTTGCAGATGAGCTGAATCGTTATCAGGATGAAGCAGAATTTGAAATGGAATCACCGGATGGAGTTACTTTTTTCACAAGATTTTCAACAGCAGAATTGAATTATGCAACACGCTGGCTGCTTCATAATAGCGACCAGAAGGTAGGGGCGTTTGTGCTGCCTGCAACTTGCCTGCCTGAAGGCTTTCTCGCTGCAGAAAGAGCTGGAACGTTAATGAAGCTCCGTGCTGGAGAAGAAAGATCCTTCACAGTTGTAACTGGAAAGAAATAAGGAGGAATTAGACATGAATATCGCAGTAATTGGGTCCAATATGGTGGATCTTATTTCATACATTGAAAAAATGCCAAAGGAAGGGGAAACCCTTGAGGCACCTGACTTCGAAATAGGCTGTGGCGGCAAAGGGGCAAACCAGGCAGTGGCTGCTGCCAAAATGGGCTCAAAGGTAATGATGGTCACAAAGGTAGGAGATGACCTTTTTGCAAATAATACCATACAAAACCTTGAACGATACGGAATTGACACAGAGTTCACAAATAAAGTGCCAGGAACATCAAGTGGTGTGGCGCCGATTTTTGTGGACCAAGAGTCCAAAAATCGTATTCTAATTATTAAGGGAGCCAATCAGCATCTTCTTCCGGAGGATGTGGACCGGGCTGCAGAAAAACTTAAGAAGTGCTCACTGATTGTTTTACAACTTGAAATCCCGCTCCCGACGATCTATCATGCGATTGAGTTTGGTAACAAGCATGGCATTCCAGTCATTTTGAATCCCGCACCTGCACGCAAGGATTTGGATTTTGAATATGTATGTAAAAGTGACTTTTTCATTCCTAATGAAAGTGAACTCGAGATCTTAACCGGAATGCCTGTTGAGAGTGAAGACCAAATTCAAAAGGCAGCAATGGTCTTGATTGAAAAAGGCTTAAAAAACGTCATCGTCACAATGGGCAGCCGTGGAGTAATGTGGGTGACAAAGGAGAAAAGTCAGACTGTTGACTCACATAAAGTTGCAGCGATTGATACAACAGGCGCAGGGGATGCCTTCATTGGCTGCTTTGCACATTACTTTGTACAAAATGGCGATGTACTAAACGCGATAAAAATGGCTACAGCTTTTGCAGCATTAAGTGTTACAAAGCGGGGCACCCAGACTTCCTATCCGGGCATAGATGAAGTGGAGCAGTTTTTGAAGGTACGAGTTTAAGAAGATTATAGTGATAAATAATGTTAAAGCACTGGCCACAGAAATAGGCCAGTGCTTTTTATATTAGCTAATAAGAAAGTGTTTCAATTTTCCAAGGTACCTCAAATGTTAGCAAGCTACTTTCTTGGGAACCAGAATGTTTTTACAACATACATGCGACCAAATATAAAAATATCTAGTTCAGCAGGAAATAATATCCTATATGAAGAAATTTTAAAGAAACCATACGGGATAAAAATAATAGTTTTCTCAATGATAAAATAACGTATTTCTTTGTAAGATTAGCAAACGGTCCAATTTCAACAAAAAAGGAGTGGTTTCACATGGAAAAAATACATAATATTTCATCTGGCTCTACGGCATGGGTTGATCACATTCCAGTCATCTGGTTTGAACCTCAAGTCGATTCTTCCACTCGTCAACTTATTATCTTTTTGCATCATCTTGGTGGATCAAAAGAAACCACTATTCCATATTTAGAGGATCTTGCTGCAAAGGGCTATGTCGCACTAAGTTTCGACGCATGGCAGCATGGGGAACGCGGAAAAGAGTCATCGCAAGAGATTCTGGGACGGGTATTGGGGAACTTTAGGCGTAATATGTGGCCTATCCTGGGGAATACCACTCTGGACACACTTCGGGTTATCGACTGGGCTGTGTCCACACTAAAAGTTAGACCTGACGTCTATTTGGGAGGCCTTTCGATGGGTGGGGACATTGCTGTGGCTGCCGCCGGGATTGATCATCGAATCAAACGGGTGGTTTCGGTCGTTTCCACACCAGATTGGCTACGTCCTGGTATGGAAGATATTTTTAATCATGGAACGGTAATGCCGGCTGGGAATCCTGACAGCTACTCCCAATACTTCTATGACCAGCTGAATCCTTTAACGAACTTGAGCTCATATGCAAACGCACCCAAAATACATTTTATTTGTGGTGATAAGGATACCCATGTACCACCCGACGGCGCATTTCGATTCCATTCAGCACTTCGTGGTGGCTATCCATCGGCAGCTGATAGAATCAAAGTAACTCTTTTGCCCGACTTTAGCCATCTTGATGTCCGCGACAGCAAAGCTTGGTGGCCAGGCTGCTTGATGTCTCTCACTCACTCGTAAGTAAATTGATGATTATATTTTGGAACGGCCATGTTCTCTGAAATGTTTCTATTTGATTGAATCGAAGGAGAATGTAATATCCCCACCTTAATCATTAATAATAGTGATAAGAATAATAGAATGTATATTGAAAGAATAAAGTATTATAAGGAGAAGTTGCTAATCTACTTTATGAGGGAATAGTGATTTGCTCTCCTGATATCGAAAAAGGAGATGGGGAAAATGTTATTAGCAATTCCTAAAAGTGAAATTATTGAAAGGCAATCAAAGTTTCATTCTTCAATGGCTGATAGAAAAATAGATTGTGCGATCCTTTTCAGTGTAACGGATATCTTTTATTTGACTGGTTTTCATTTTCACCCGACAGAACGTCCGATAGGATTTTTTATCGATCCGAACCAAAAGACACATCTATTTGTCCCAGCACTGGAACATGAACATGCCGAGGAATTTGCAAATGTCGATTTTGTTCATTCCTACCCTGAATATCCTGGCCTGCGCCATCCAATGGAATATTTTAAAGATGCTTTGGTTAAAGCTGATTTTACAGGAAAAGTGGTTGGGTATGACGCCATCGGTTATGGATCTTCAATGGGGTACCGCGGTCCAATTGTAAGTGACTTCCTTGATGCAGAGTTTGTTTCGATTAAAGGCTTGATTGAGGAAATGCGCTTTGTAAAATCGTCGACGGAAGTCGAGTTAATCAAAGAATCATGCCGATGGGGGAATCTTGCTCACCGTCTGCTGCAAAAATATTCAAAGCCCGGCTTAAGTGAAATTGAGATTACGAGTAAAGCTTCCACAGAAGCGACAATGGCGATGATTGAGACATTGGGCAAAGATTACAAGCCACATGGAAATACCGCATTTGCGCTGTTCCGCGGTCAGGTAGGTGAAATGTCGGCTTTCCCTCATGCGGTTACTCAAAACATCGTTCTGAAAAAGGGGGACACATTGGTCACTGGAGCAGCCGCTGATGTATGGGGTTATCATAGTGAACTTGAGAGAACAATGTTTGTGCAAGAAGTTAGTAAAGAGCAGGAAAAATATTTTCAGTATATGTATGAAGCACAGGAAACCGCCTTTAAAGCGATTAAGCCGGGCGTTCCATGTTCAAGTGTAGAACAGGAAGTCCAAAAATACTTTAAAGAAGCAGGTGTCCAGCATTTAGTCCAGCATCACACCGGGCATGCCATCGGTCTATTGGGACATGAGGCACCATTCTTTGACCTAGGAGATCAAACCATCATGCAGCCTGGAATGGTATTTACCGTTGAGCCGGGCATTTACGTTAGAGGACTTGGCGGCTTCAGGCATTCTGATACCGTGCTGGTAACAGAAAATGGTATGGAAATGCTGACCTACTATCCAAGGGATTTAGCTTCCATGGTTTGCTATTAACCTTTAATGATTTGAAAGGATGATGGCTCCATTGTGAAGGTAAACCAGCTTAAATGACAGGATAATGCGATCCTGTCATTTTTCTTTTTTAAAAAAGCTGTTTTCTAAAAGATAGGAAAGAATCATTTCATTAAGTATCCTTTTTAATAAAATGGTAATTATATGAAAAGGGGTGTTGGAATGATAGGACTTATTTCTGGAATCATCGTATTTAATATTATTGCCTTTAAGACAAATAAAAAGCTAAAAGCCAATCAAATTGTTCAAATATGGACATTTACGATGTCATTTCAGATGGCATTTGATTGTTTTATCATTGTTAAATATCATGGTTATTGGTATTTCCAAAGAGATACTATTGAATTGTCGGAATTCCTTCCACATATGCTCTTAGTCCCTCCAGTTAATATGATGTTTCTTAACTGGTTTCCTTATAAAACCCAAATTCCTAAACAAATTATTTACATAGTCCTTTTCGTAGTAGCAATCGTCCTTTATGAGGCACTAACATTGCTTCCTGAACCATGGGGATACTTTAATAATGGCTGGTGGAAATTATGGTACTCAGCTATCCTTGACCCATTTCTTCTGCTTATCTTATTAGGATTTTACAAATGGATCTGTTATTTAGAAAAGAGAAATTCGAACTGTGGTCCCACTAATAAAGGCGTTAGTTGAAGAAGAAACCTTAAAGTTAAATAATATAAAAAAACTGCTGCTACTAGTTAGTAGCGGCAGCTTTTGCTATAAGAACCTCTTCCAAAAACTCACCCTGATAGAATATCTACGTACTTTACCAGAGATCATTTTATTCTTTAACGAATTCCTTCGAACTCCTTACAGTATCAATCGGACGGACTAATTTTTCGATTTGTTCACGCTTTGGCTCTAAAAATGGAGGCAAAGACAGTTTTTCTCCAAGTGTTTCATACGGTTCATCGCCCATAAATCCTGGTCCGTCTGTTGCAAATTCAAACAGAATTTGTGGCGCAACTCTCACGTACAAGGACTCAAAAAAGTGGCGATTCACATAGCCGGAAGTATTGAACCCAAAGCCTTCCATTCGCTGAATCCATTCTTCCAAAACAGAACGATCCTCTACACGGAATGCTGTATGGTGTACGGTCCCAAATCCTTGCTGGGCTGGAGGGAGAAATGAATTACTCTCAACCACAACTGACGCGCCATTTCCGCCTTCACCAACTTCAAAAAGATGGAATGCTCCGTCCTGTGCTGTTTCCTTAAATAAAAGAACCTTTTCCATCATTTCCTTAAAGTAATCGAAATTAGCGATTCGAATAAAGATTGGTCCTAAGCCGGTGATGGCATACTCCAGTGGAATCGGTCCTTTTTGCCATGGTGTGCCGGTTGCCACGCCTTTATCGTTTTCATCCGAAATCAATTGGTATTGCTGGTCATCAAAATCAACAAATGATAATGTCTTTTTACCAAATTGTTCTTTAACACCTGAATGCTTTACCTCCAAACGATCAAAACGCTTGAACCAATAATCGATTGCTGCATCACTTGGTACGCGAAAGGATGTTTTCGAAATTTCATTTGTACCGTGAATGCCCTTTGGAATGCCAGGGAAGTCGAAGAAGGTCATATCTGTTCCCGCGCTGCCTGTATCATCCGCAAAAAATAAGTGGTACGTTTGGATATCATCCTGGTTGACCGTTTTCTTTACTAAACGCATTCCTAACACATATGTGAAAAATTCATAGTTTTTTTCTGCACTGCTAGTAATTGCTGTTACGTGGTGAATACCTTTTAAATCAGTCATTTTTATACCTCCAACTGGTTTTAAGACTACTGGAAATGATTGTTCTTTTAAAATATCTTTAATTCGAGATAAATATATCATGGATAAAATTTGATGTCAATTGAAGGTCGAGATTCGACATATATGACTAACCTTGACGTTTTGCACATTCGACACAAAAAGGATAATAAAAGGGATAAAGCGGTTTTCGTCGAATTTTACGAATGTGAGTTCATAGTATTTGTCGAATAGGAAGTGATTAACTAATATGTGCACGAGCTTTGTTTTACATAAAGAAAAAACCTTTATCGGAATGAATTTTGATATCTCTAAAAGGCCGATTAAACTGGCTTTAATAGGAGAGAGTCAGTTGATCATTTTTCAACAGGATGCAGGACAATTCTTTCCTGCGTTTGGATTAAATCGTAATGGAACATTCATGAATTTGTTAATGGTAGATTCAAATGAAGATGGGAAATATAGAAGAGGAAAAAATTGTGTACATATCATGAAACTGTTTGATGATGTGTTTGCAGATCGGATAGAATCTTCTTCGTTAAAAACATTGTTATCTGAAAAAGAAATCGTTAATGTTCCAAATCATAGTGTTCATAGTATGATTGCAGGGAAAAATCGTCAGTCCTATATTGTAGAGCCAGGAAGAAAAAACATTGAGCTCGGTTCTTTAGATAGAGATTTTATGGTATTGACCAACTTTCCTTTATCGGAGACCCTGGATCAAGAATACGGAGAAGTTAATGGATTTGGAAGTGAAAGGTATAAGAAGGCATATGAAACCATTCTAATTAATAAAGATACGTTTAATATGGAAAACTGTTTTTCCTTACTAAAAGAAACGGTTCAAAAAGAAGGAGAATTTCCAACACAATTTTCGATGATTTTTATCCCAGAGGAACAAGTCGTATATTTTACCCTCAATACTGATTTTGATAAGATTTTCAAGTTCTCTTTCATTGACAAACAAATCGAAACGAGCAGCGGGTTCAGTTATAGTAAGAGTTGTGAACTAACTAAAAAGGGCATTTTATTATCAGAGCTTGAAATTTGGTAGAGTGATTTTGCAGTAATTATATCGTTTGTAGAAAAAAGGTCTTTTGCATATTTGGAGTAGAAAACTGTCCTTCATAAGACTGATGAAGGACAAAACCCCACCGGAGAACCCAAAAACTGTCCTCAATAAGCCCTCTTGAAGACAAAACCCTATAGGAGAACCCAAAATCTGTCCTCAATAAGCCCACTTAAAGACAAAATCCCACAGGAGAATCCAAAATCTGTCCTCAATAAGCTCACTTAAAGACAAAATCCCACAGGAGAACCAGAAAACGCTCATTAAGAAAAGTTAACTTTTAGAAAACCGAATAAAAAAGAATAAAACAGCATTAAAACTAATAAATAATTGACAATAACAGAATGAACATAAATAATAATGGAAGATAGTTCCACTATAATATAAGGAGTGAGGAAAATGTTTTCAGATGAAAGAAGGCAGCAGATATTAAAGATGCTCGAACAAAATGAACGTGTATTAGCAAAGGATTTAGCAGAGTTATTTCAACTATCGATTGATTCGATCAGACGGGATTTATCCATTATGGAAGATCAGGGGCTTTTAAAGAGGACACACGGCGGTGCGATACCTGTTCCAATAGTAAGAACCATGCCTTCGCCGCCTTCCATACGCTATGGGGAAGCGAATGCATACCAAAATGCCATTGCTAAGACAGCAGTTTCCTATATTCATGAAAATCAGACGGTTTTCATCGGGGGAGCTTCCATTCATTTTGCCATGGTCAAATACATGCCGAAGGAATTCCCATTTACGGTTTTGACAAATTCTATTGAAATTGCCTGTCAATTAAAGAATTTTGAAAATGTGCAAATTTACCTCATTGGCGGGCATGTGAAAAATTCAGGTAATATCACAGATGCATTAGCAAATGAATTTGCTCGTCAGTTCACGGTTGATTTATGCTTTGCGACAGCTGGAGCTTTATCCTCAGAGGGATTAAGTACAGCTTCACCAGAAGTTTCTATTTTTCATAAAACGGTATACGATCATTCACAAAAGATAATCGCATTAATCGAGCATAATAAATTTGGTGTAGATATGTTTTCAAGAATGTATCCATTAGATGGTCTGGACCTAATCATAACTGATGAAGAAACAACTGCTGATAAACTTGAACTTATTAGAGCCAAGGATGTTGAGGTCTTAGTGGCAAAATAATGAAAATGCCATTGAAATCGTGTTTTTAGAAACCATAGAATGCAATTGTTCAACTTGATATATTTAGCATCATTTAATTTTATAATTTGCTAAACGAAAAAAAGGTATCTGGATTCTCCAGATACCTAACAAATGAGTTGCCAAAGCAATTATTATTTTATTGTAAAAGACCCAATTTTTTTATTAACTATTCTGTTTCATTGAAGAAGCATAACCGACATAGATTGATGCAAAAGCAATGACAAAGTGCAGGATGTTATCAGCAACTAAAAAGTGAATTCCTATGAAACTATGAGTAAATAAACCTACTATTGCTACGAGTAGATAAATGAACCCAAAGATTTTTGAAAATGCTGCACTATTTGTCTCACTTCCGCTTACTAACAGAGCGATGATTCCTGTAGCAAGATGAACAATATTATGCGTCGTCGTTAGGTCAAAAACCTTTTCTAAGGGAAAAAAGAAACCTACTATGCCCGTCACAACAAAAATGACACCTAATATTCTCGCAAATTTCTTGGCCAACTTAATCAACCTCCTCATAATTGCTCATTAAGAAAATGAACCCAGGTTAAAAAGGGAAAGCTGATGAAAGTATTTACGAATTTTAAAAATTTGCTGGAGATACCGTTGGTGATTTTTAGATAATAATCTGAGTACAATTTAATAAAGATGGCATTGCAGATAGAGATTAATTTTCAAGCGTTTAAACTGAACAAGACTTCAAATGATCGACCAGCAGGGAAGAAGAATTTTTCATAAAAGTAATGATAACGCTCTAATACACTTATCATTTATCATCCCCCTTAATCGTATTAGTAATAAATATATGATAAAAATCACAATTATAACACTTTTCCATTAAAGTAAACTTACCAAGAAAATGGATAAGGGTAATATGAATTCTTAAATAAGATCAGTTACCAGGAAGAATGGTTATAAGGATGGTTGGAAATCACGCTACAGAATTGTTTTTACACAGGATCATAGCAGGGATTTCGCCTGTTTTAGAGAAATATTAAACTATTGAAAAGATATTATTTTAATTATCGTAGAAAAATTTTTCTTTAGGTTGTAGGAAAGGGGGGGGTTAATTGTGTACAAAATCGATATTAATCTGCCGATATCCAATCATGAGGTACCAGAATTAAGGGAACTTGTTGGCTGGGGAAGACGAGATAAGGATTTTCCAGCACTATTCGAACGGTGTAATTTTTGGGCTGGAGCCCGAGACGAAAATGATAAACTAATCGCTTTCGGTTATATAACAGGGATGGGCTTGGAACATGGCTATATGGAGGATATTATCGTACATCCTGATTATCAAAAAAAGGGAATTGGCGTAAATCTAGTAAAAGACCTTTTACAGGAAGCTAAACGATTCGGTTTAGGAATCATTACCGTTTCATACGATCCAGAAAATGAGAATTTTTATAAAACAAGCGGCTTCACAGCTGGTTTAGGTGGAGTGTGTTATTTAGATTAGGCGTGACGTTAAAAAGCATGTAGACTTTATTGAAATAAATTTTACCATCTAGGGGGATCATAATGTTTTTACATAAGATCGATGAAGAAGTAACCTTAAAGTTAATGGAAATGAATGATGCTGAAAGAGTGTTTGAGTTAACAGATCAATCAAGAAACCACTTACGCGAGTGGCTGCCTTGGCTTGATTTTACAAAAAAAGTCGAGGATACAAAAGGGTTTATTCAAGGGTGTTTAAAAAATTTTGAAGAAAATAAGAGTTTGAATACCGTTATTTTATATAATGATAAAATCGTTGGAGTCGCTGGCTACAACAGCATAAATTGGTCAAACAAAACGGCATATATTGGCTATTGGCTTGGAGATGAATTCCAAGGAAAAGGAATCATGACCAAAGTTGCCAAGGCATTGACCGACTATGCATTCAGTGATTTAAGGCTTAATAAAGTAGAAATCAGAGCTGCTGTTGGGAATAAAAAAAGCAGGAGTATTCCTGAAAAATTAGGATTTACAAATGAGGGATGTATCAGACAAGCTGAGTGGTTATATGACCATTATGTTGACCATGTCGTATATGGAATGCTTGCTGAAGAATGGAATAATGAAAGATAATCTATTAATTTAGATTTTCTAAATGAACATGGAGCTGAAGAATATGGATGATGTCGATAAAAAGATTCTTTATGAATTGCAGCTGGATGGCAGAAAAACAATGCGCGAGCTGGGGAAAATCGTCGGGTTAACCGCACCCGCTGCAACAGAACGGGTTAAAAAACTCGAGGATCGCGGAGTCATTAAGAATTATACGATTTCTGTAGATCCGCATAAACTTGATAAGATTATTTCAGCTTACATCTTATTCGATACGGATAAATGCAAGCAGTTTGTGGAGTTTTGCCATTCCTGCGAGGATGTAATGGAGTGCCACAGACTTGCCGGGCAGTACAGTTATTTGGTTAAAATCGTCACTTCATCCGTTGCTTCTCTGGAACAATTCATCGATTCCACGATGAAGTATGGAAAATCTTCTACACTTATTGTTTTGTCTACACCAATTGAATCGAACGTAATAACAAGCTGAAATGTAGGCCCTTTATTTAGTAACGGGTTCGGTTTTGAAGTAGAAAACTTTAATTCACAACCCGTTTAGAATCATAATTATATATTTTTTAAACATAAAAATAGCAATAGAAAAAGCAATGGACTACGTTTTCCATTGCTTTTATTGTTGAATTTCGCCATTTGTTCGTAAGACGTTGAAAACCTTTTTACCACTGGAGCAGTTCGCACCTCAATATGTTCAGCCTCGAAATCTCATATAAATGCAGCAAGCAAAAAAATGAAACTAATCCATAAACAAAGAGGTGTATAGAAGGCGGTATCTTGTTTTGCAAATCTAGTATGTTTAATTTTCTTTAAAAAACCTACATATTTTCCTTCACCAATAGCACGCAAAGAGAAAACAATTCCTCCTGCTATACAAAGCCCTTTTGAAAGAGGGGAGGATTTGATGACTTCGAAAAAATCTATTTGAATTATTAGAAGTACAGATGCAAAAAAGCACAGTAATCCGATAAAAAGTGTACCTAACATTCTTGGTCGTAAAACTGGTAATTTAATGTCATCTTTAGTTGGAAGAGCCGTATTTACTCCCCAACTTCCACCAAATGCCCAAAAAACATGTAACATACCAATAATAATAAATATTAGAGACGTTATTGCTATTAAAATTTTTATCAAATTAACACCCCTTCGGTATGTTATCGTCTTCCGAAATCAAAATTCGTCATATCATCAGTATAATCAATTAGCAAGCATTTTAGCACACGTTCCGTAAGGTGTCTGTTGAACATCCTTTTTATTTTATGCATTCAATCTATAACATTATTAAAAAAAGAAAATTCCATAAAATAACTTATTTTTAAAAGAAATAGCCTTAAAAGTCTTTCGTTACATTCTTAATTTAGGAAGGAAATCCATATAAAATTTAGTTATAAACAGAGGGAGGTTTTTTAGGATGAAAAGACTGCCAGATAATACTGCTCTTATCATTGTTGATGTTCAACAGTTTTTTAATAACCCACGATGGGGAAACAGGAATAACCCGCAGGCGGAGGAGAATATCGGATTGCTATTAGAAAAGTGGAGAGAGACTGACAAGCCGGTATTTCATATTCAGCATGTCGAAGGGGAATTTACACCCGACCGTGAGTTTAAGGAATTTATAAAACCGCTCCCTGGTGAACCCATTATTCGCAAGAGCGTCAACAGCTCCTTCATTGGTACGAATCTTGAATCTCAACTTAGAAACAGGGAGATTGATACAGTCGTCATCGTGGCGCTTACCACGAACCATTGTGTAGAAACAACGACCAGAATGGCGGGAAATCTTGGCTTTAATACATTTTTGGTATCAGACGCCACGGCGACCTTTGATCGAGTGGGACCTGACGGCATCCTTTACAGTGCTGAAAGTATTCATAATATGACGATGGTAAACCTGAATGAAGAATTTGCGACGATTGCGTTTACGGAGGAAATTTTACAGCTTTGTTAAAAGCCATCGAGTACCAATAGAGAGCATAAAAAGAGACGGAGGGCTGCTGAAGCAGCTCTCTTTTTATTTTGATAAAAAAAGAAATATATGGAATTATAATAATAAATAGTGTAAAATTACACTAATAATATTGAGGCTAATTAGGGGGGATATGATGAATAGCCACTGGTTTAAAAGGCTAAGTCTTGTTTGTACCCTGCTTACGGTGGTTGTATTTGTCGGTGCCTATCTTCTTCAGCAATACTCACTGGCGCATTATCGTGACGACTTATTTCAAAACGGGGTCATAATGGATGTCGGAAGGCTGTTGCCGACTAAAATAGAACGGATTGAAACGGCTAAAGAGGAAGAACAGATTAAGGAAATCATAAAAAAAGCGGAAAAGCAGCACTTGAAGGTCAGCATCTCAGGAGCGCGCCACTCCATGGGGGGGCATACGTATTATCCCGGCGGGGTGGTCATCGACATGTCCTCTTATAACCGAATATTGGGCATTAACAAGAAACAAAGTACGATCCATGTACAGAGCGGTGCTACTTGGGACAGTATCCAGAAAGCCCTTGCACCTTATGGGCTCGCGGTCAAAGTCATGCAATCCCAAAACATCTTCACGGTAGGCGGTTCCATGAGCGCGAATGTCCACGGCAGGGATATCCGAAATGAATCGCTGGGAGATACGATCAACTGGTTTCGGCTCTTGTTAGCAGACGGAACCGTTATAAAAGTCGATCGTCAGAGCCAGCCGGAGCTATTTTACAATGTGATCGGGGGATATGGATTGTTTGGTGTGATTCTTGATGTGGAATTGCAGGTGACGGATGACGAGGTATATGTCATCAAAAGCAAGGATGTCTCAGTAAAGGAGTTTCCCGATTATGTACACCGTCTCAGGAATAACCCGGGAATCAAACTCGCATACGGCAGGCTATCCACTGCACCGGGCAGCTTGATGGACTCGTTATATGTCGTGGAATATCACAAAACAGCCCATAAACACGATAAGAAACTGATGGATCTGAAAGAGGATCATCAGACCTTTTTGACAAGCGAACTCCTGAATCTTTCTAGAAAAACCGGATGGGGTAAGGATGTTTTGTGGAATCTTCAACGAAACTATTTTTTCGCGCTTGATGGTCAGTATATTAGCCGCAATAACAGCATGCGGTCAGAGAGTGATTTCCTGCTCTATAAAAATCCGACAGATACTGATGTGCTCCAGGAATTTTTCGTGCCGATTGATGAGTTTCCATCGTATGTTCAGGAGCTGAAAACCTTTCTCCGGCAGGACGAAATCGATTTGATGAACATCACCATCCGCTATGTTTCAAAGGATGAATCTCCTGCACTTTCCTATGCAAAGGACGACATGATTGCTCTTGTCGCGCTTTTCAATCATGGGAAAAAGAAAGAGGATGTGGAAAAGGCAAAAGCATCGATTCGGAAGATGATCGATATTACACTCGCGCATCATGGAACCTTCTACTTGCCTTACTATCCATATGCTTCGAAACTTCAACTGATCCAGTCGTATCCTAAATTCCCTGATTTTGTTGCTGCGAAGGAAAAATGGGATCCAGACCATTTGTTTATGAATCTTTTTTATGAGGAGTACCGGGATGAAAAATAAAATGATAATCCAAGGCGGAGTCCTAGTTATTCAGACTGCGATATTTCCGTATTACCTGATGTTTCTTAAAAATATAGGGGAGAATTATTCAACTTTTTCACTTCTTTATGCGACCTTCGCCTTTTCGTCAGGAATCAGTTATCTTTGCTTAACACTTCTTCCTGCGAAACCGTCTCTAAGAGTGTTATGCTTTACAGCTTTTTCTGGCCTTTCCTTATGTATGCTCGGAATCCCGTTCGCATCAACGCTGCTCCATGTCTTCCTCATCCAGGGTTTCATGGGGATTTTCCAGGCGGTGTATAAGTGGTCAGAAAAAGAGTGGGTGAAACAGGAGAAAATCGAATGGCGGTCAGACCATCTTTTTTCTTTTCTGCTTCAAATGGTCATTGTAGCAACCATCCTTGCGACCGGATGGCTGCTTGATTGGTTCTCGATTGGTATGCTGTTTGCCATTGCAGCCATTTGGTATATGGTGAATGGTGTCATCTCATGGCGGACGCTATAAACAGCACCTGAAATATATTAAAATTACTCTTTTACTAAATCCGATCGATCTTCCATCTGTGGTGGTTCTTCCATCCATCTGTTTTTTATCATCAGTTTAACTCCTTCATGAGCAAAGAAGTATGTATCCTTCGCAAGGAGAGTTGTTTTTAAAGATAAATCATTTCTAAAACTGAACATGGTTCCGAAACTATTGCCAACAATCCCATAACCATTGAGCAGGTAAATGCAAAACATCATCAATTTTTGAGAAAATGGAGCAATTTTTGAAGTGGTAACCGTGCTTCCTGCTCCAGAATGAAACTGAACCTCACTATGGGCCAGAATATCTTGGTATGTTTTAAGATGTTTCTTAGCTAGTTCTCTTCCTTGGATAAAATAGTCTTTAATCTCCTTGTCCTCTGCACATTGTGCAAAACCAGTTATAAGTTGTATTCCAATATTATTGGTCTCGATTCCGTGATGAAGAATTCCGATTTCAATGTCATTCAAAGGCCTTTTGTTTCTAAATGGCATTAATCCTTTCAAATAACTCTTGGTTTCAATAAATTCATTGGTTTTTGGAAGCGAAACCGTTGGTGGAAGAGTTAGAATTCCTCTTTCAAGCAAATAAAGGGTTGATAATTTATACACTTTTTGAGAAATACGCGTGAGACCTTCATAAAGCTCCATCAAATCATCACGATAGGCCATATTCATATTAATAGTGTACATTCCCATGCTAACTTCCTTTAAAATACGAACAAACATAATATCAAATCCATGATCGTATAGCTTTGGAGCTTCCAGATTTACATCATCATTCGTAAATCCAACCGGAACCGCTGCGCCTTCACTCTCAAAGATACTTTCAATTTTCTTAATATAGTAATGCAGATTTTGCCATAAGCCGCCCATAATATTCTTGGCCTGCTGGTCGTCAGATTTTTCGATGAAATATTCCAATACCCTCAATATCATTGTTTTTTCCTGGTATGTAAGCCACAGTGTTCCTATTTCTGCAGAACTTAAAGGGTTTATCTTTTTCAAGCTGTTTTACCTCCATTTTTTACTTGTATTATGTTCCGAATGGGACAAATTATTCAGATGTGGAATAGCTTTGCTTTTAGGACCGAGACTTAGTTAAAATAGAAAAACGAACTTATATTCCGCGCGAAAAAATAAGGGGGAAAATATGAGAAATCAACGAAAATTGGTCTTATTCATTGCGATTAGTTTAGATGGCTATATTGCTACAAAAAACGACGATCTAAATTGGCTTTTTAAGGTTGAGGGAGAGGGAGACAATGGCTATTCAGAGTTTTTTGAAACGGTGGATACGATTTTATTTGGCAGAAGAACGTACGATTGGTTAATGGAGCACGAAGCAGGGAATTTCCCCTATAAAGATAAAGAATGCTACGTTTTTTCAAGGTCTGCTGCCAATGGCCTCAACAATGTAAAATTTGTTAACGAAGATATAGTGGAATTTACGAATAAATTAAAAAGTGCAGAAGGAAATAACATATGGATTGTTGGTGGGGGAGAGCTGCTGCATTACTTTTTAAAGGGAAAATTAGTTGATGAAATGATCATTACCATTGCCCCAACGATAATTGGTGAAGGTATTCCATTATTTAAGGCAGATCAATATCAATTGGATCTAACTTTAAAAGGTACTAGGCGTTTCAATCAATTTGTGGAACTTCATTACGATGTAAAAAAGTAAAAGACTAAATTGCCTCAAATGGTTTGTTCAGTAAATGTTTATTTTCAAAAAGGGATTTTCTTCAAAATGTTGAATTACCTTTATAAGGATCATTTTGGTGGAGGTTAAGGAGAAGTTATGAAATTCATTCTGATATTTGGACCACAAGCGGTTGGGAAAATGACGGTAGGGCAACAATTAGAAAAAATCACAGACTTAAAGCTTTTTCATAATCATATGACGATTGAACTCGTAAATCCTTTTTTTGAATATGGAACAAAAGAAGGGAATAGGTTAGTAAGCTTATTCCGGCAAGAAATATTTGAGGAAGTGGCTAAGAGCAATTTATATGGTTTAATTTTCACGTATGTTTGGGCATTTGACCATCAAGGTGATTGGGATTACGTGGATAAGGTCTGTTCGCTATTTGAATCGAAGGGTGGTACGGTGTACTTTGTCGAGTTGGAGGCTGATTTGGATGAAAGGCTTGAGCGTAATAAAAGCCCTCACAGACTTGAACAAAAGCCTTCAAAAAGAAACATTGAGTGGTCAGAAGATAATTTAATAAAGACAATGGAAAAATACAGACTTAACTCATTTGAAGGAGAAATCACCAGAGAAAACTACTTAAGAATTAACAATACAAATTTGGACGCTGATGAAGTAGCGAAAATCATAAAGGAAAAGTTTCAATTATAGAATCCATAATGCAGGATTCCATTTGGCAAATTAATGATATTTTGTTAAAATTATTTTAATTATTAAAACAGGCGATGGAGTTCGCCTTAATTGCTTTAAAAGCTGATGACTCCTACCAGAAATTTACTGGTAGGAGTCTTTTTATGGGTAAACTTATGTTTAGAGGTGAATTTCATTGAGTTATTTATTAGTGGGGGTTGCCGGGATTGTCGGCGCTGTTCTACGCTATTTAATCGGATTTTATTCTAATCATTGGTGGGTATATGATTTTCCTATGGCTACATATATCACTAACATGTTAGGCTGTTTGATCCTTGGCTGGTTTACGACCTTTTTGCCAAGAATCAAATCCCTTCATCCCCATGTAGTCACAGCATTGGGCACTGGCTTGATCGGTTCTTTTACTACTTTTTCAACCTTTAGTGTTGAGACGGTTCAGTTAATTTCTAATTCTTTATGGGGCACGGCCATCCTTTATGTTCTATTAAGCCTATGGGGCGGTCTATTTTTTTCATGGCTAGGGTATCGGGCTGGATTATTAAACGATATACAAAAGGGGGAGTAAATAATGATTTTCAATATCATGTGGGTGGCAATCGGCGGCTTTTTCGGAGCGATTTCACGATTTGGTGCCAGCAGCTGGATAAAGTGTAGATTTCCTTCTACTTTTCCATTTGCTACTCTTACCATTAATTTGCTAGGTTCCTTTTTACTTGGTCTATGTATTGGAGCAAACCTCGAAAACTCCTGGAAACTCTTACTAGGAACCGGATTTTTAGGAGCTTTTACCACCTTTTCTACATTTAAATTAGAAAATATCCAATTACATGCTAAAAGAAAATGGAATGTACTTGTATCATATTTAGTAATCAGTTATACATTTGGAATCTTACTAGCCTTTTTAGGAATTAAAATTGGCGGATTAAAATAGAGGAGATCTTTTAAGATAGAGCATGCAACCAGTTAAAGTGAAAGAAAAAACATTTTTTATTGTTTCCAAAGTAATAAAAATAGTAAAATAGTCCTAAAAGAATTTAAGGAGAACCATTTTGTTTAACTCTCTAACTCATAGTTTTCGTGCCAGGTTTACGATTACCACCGTGACCATTGTAATGATTTTGACCTTTGTGCTTTCAACATTCATTAGCAGCTTTTCAAGTGAGGAAATAAAGTCGGAGATTGGAACCTCACTTTCACAGAATGCCTACCAGACATCAGACAAATTAGAGAATTTCATGTGGGCGCGGTCTGGCGAGGTTGAACTTTTAAGTAAATTGAGCGCTTTAAAAAATCCTAATAATCCGAAAAAGATCAGGGAACTTGTAGAGCAATTAAGGGCGAGTATTCCTTTTTATTCATGGATTGGCTTTATGGATCCTCAAGGAGATGTCCTTGCATCCACAGACGGTATATTGACAGGCAAAAATTTATCACAAAGACCCGTATACCAGGAGGCATTAAAGGGCCATTTATTGGTGATGTGCATGAAGCGGTCCTGCTTGCAAAGCTATTGCCACAGCCGACAGACGGACCTTTGCGATTTGTCGATATAAGTGTCCCTGTTTTTAATGACGAAGGGAAAATGACTGGGATTTTAGCTACCCATTTAAGCTGGGAATGGGCAAAGTCCATTGAGAAGTCTGTTCTAAAGCCTATTAAGAAAAATAAGCAAACAGAAATTTTTGTCGTGAGCAAGCTTGATAACAGGATTATTTTGGGAAGCAAGGATTTGATTGGTGAAACTCTCTTGTTACCTAGCGTTCAAAATGCGCAAAAGGGAAAGAATTCTTGGGCGTTAGAAAAATGGCCAGATGGAAAGAGCTATCTGACAGGATATATTCAGGGTAAAGGCTATATGGATTACAAAGGTGTAGGGTGGACAGTACTCGTTCGCCAGCCACTTGACGTTGCCTACGCTCCTATCGCTAAGGTGAAAAATTTCATTCTGCTTCTCGGTTTTGTATGTGCTGCAGTATTTGCGCTCGCAGTTTCTCTATTGGCCAATCAGGTTTCAAAGCCTCTCCGAAAGCTTACAGAAGCTGGCGAATCACTTAATGCAAGGAAATAAAGTTGAGATTCCGCAGATGAAGGGGTTTTTGGAGATCGAGATTTTGTCTTCTTCCTTAAGAGAATTATTTCGAAGCTTAACAAAAACGGAAAAAGAGTTAACCATCATGGGGAATATTGCGGAGCATGATCCGTTAACAGAACTTCCAAACAGAATTGCATTGGATCGATATATCAGAGATTCTGTCCTTCAATCCAACGATGAAAAATTTTCACTTACCATTCTTTATTTGGATCTCGATGATTTCAAGCCAGTAAATGATACATATGGACATGCTGCAGGAGACATCCTGCTTCAGGAAGTTGCAAAAAAGCTAAAAAATAATGTCCGAGGTAAGGATTTTGTCGCTCGTTTGGGCGGAGATGAATTTGTTATTGCTCTACAACATCCGAATGAAGATCCCATTCAAGAGTACAGAATGATCGCTCATCGGATCATCGCAGATATTAGAGAGACATTCATTATTGAAGGAAACCCTGTAAAAATAGGATGCAGTATCGGCGGGGCCGTTGGCCAGCTTCATGGACATTCCATTATGGGTGTGATGAGGCTCGCAGACGCTTCCTTATATACCGCTAAAAGAAGTGGCAAAAATAAAGTCTCTTTTCATGGGTCAAACGACTATAAAGTAAACATTCTCTAAAAAGGAACCCTTTGTGATTCCTTTTCAATTTTCTGGATATTTTTAACCAAAAGCTGTTTTCTAAAAAATTGTTGTTTTGTAAATAGATTTTAAAAAGCAAATCGTTGAAAAAGAAGTTGATTGGAACGGAAGGTGCGAGCTCCTCGAAAATGCTATCGCATTTCCTTCGTGCGGTGTCGATTCTAGGAAGCTGATTCAACGTCCTGCGGGAGCAGCGGGACAGGTGAGACCCCGCAGGCGCTGTGCGCCGAGGAGGCTCACCGCCCGCCCCGCGGAAAGCGAGCATCCTGGAGTGGAAATCAACTACTCCTTCTATAGCAACAAAGTATACGAAAATAGCCTATCCAAAAGAAGGGAATTTTTAAGATTTTCACGAATTATAAATAGATTAATAGTTAAGATAGGGAGAAGTAAGTATGAAAATAAAGACTGAGAGATTATCAATTAGAAAATTTGAAATAGATGATTGGAAAGCATTACATGAGTATGCTTCAGACCGTAATGTAATGGAGTATATGCCAGAAGGCGTATTATCTGAAGAAGATTCAAAGGAGTTTGTTCTTAAAAATAATGGTAAAGATGCTCGGAATTTTCCTGTCATCATAACTGATGAAAATACGCTCATTGGTCACATCGTTTTTCACCGATATTTTGGTGAACATACGTATGAGATCGGCTGGGTCTTTAATCCCAACTATCAAAATAAAGGATATGCCTCTGAGGCGGCCCGCGCTATCTTAAAATTTGGTTTTGAGGAAATGAAACTGCACAGGATCATTGCAACCTGCCAGCCAGAGAATACAGCTTCCTACCGGGTGATGGAGAAGATTGGAATGAGAAGAGAAGGCTATTTTAAAAAGTGCATACCCCATGGCAATGAATGGTGGGATGAGTACTATTATGCCATTTTACAGGAAGAGTGGAACAAAAAACACTGATAGGGTATGAAACCAGCTTGGAGAAATTTCTCTAAGCTGGTTTTTAATGAAATGTCCTTAACTAAGCAATAAATAGATCTTTAATGACGAATTTATTGGGCTGATTTTTCATTCCCAATAAGGTTACAGACTGACCAGGAGAAAGAGCTTTCGTTTCCTTCGTTTTATTGACCCTTGTTTTCTCCGTATAAGGTGTATTGTCTATTTTATAAATGCAGGTGATTTTTCCTCTGCCCTTGAAAAAATAGATGTTTTGTACCGTGCCGACACATTCGATTCCACTGGAAAAATAAAGAGTTATGGCTCGAATACGATATATAACGATAAGGATCCCTAATATAGTCAAAATCAGACAATAATTCATAATAGTTGCGCCATCTTCAGCGATGTGAGCGGTGTTCCGCTTCGGGTGGGGATCTCTTTGAAAAACCATAATGCAAGGTATAATACCCAGGCAATCACTGGAAAGGCAGCGGATATTGCAGCGAATAAATCGTTTTTGATGATTTTAAGAATGGAAGGTTGATTGTTCATTTTTGGACCTCATCAGCAAGTAATGTATGTACATACTCAATGTATCAGGATTTTACGAGACTGGCTATATATAACTGGTTTATTTTTATCTAAAAAAAGAAACTTGAATCCTATCGAAATACGAGAAATATGCAAACCATACCGAGTTCAGGATATTCAAATTTCAAAAAAACATTGGCCATTTGTGACAATATTTATGACATCACAAATGGCCTGGCTTTAGATAAGGCCTACTTCTTTTGCTGCTTTATAACTGTTCCTAGCAAACTCAAACGGGTCCCCAACGTTCTCCCAATGCATATACATTAAGCGTGGATTTTCAAAAAGCCAATGGTTATGGACAGCAGTAACCGTAATTCCTCTTCTTCGTAATGCGGAAAGGAAGGGATTAATTTCACTTTGAAGGATAACGGTTTCACCCAGGTTAAGAGTTTCACCATTTTTGTTGTTTTCAAAGGAAAGGGCAAATGGAAGTGCTAAGGGAGAACGAGTGCGGCGGCCTAGAATAGTAGCATTGATATTTCTAAGACGTTGAACTACACAGACAGGAGTTGACGTAATAACTTCGCCTCCGATTATATCTGCAAGACGTTGGCAGCTTGACATAATAATGACTCCTTTCACTTAATATGTAATAACATATGCCGATTTAAACTGCTTGTCTGTGTTAATTCAATAATCAATCTTAAATAAGGTAAAATTAAGTTAATGGTTCAGATGAAAATCAACCTTTTTGATCGAAAAGATGCATGAGAATTACATCCGAAAAAGAAAAAGAAGCGTTTCATCGACGCTTCTAATCATTAAGGATTATTTGCCTTGTATTTTTCACGTTTTTCTAAAACTAGTATCTCTAAGTAAAAGATAAACATTTACCTTTTTTTCTTTTTAGAATTATCTACAATTAGTGTATTTTTATTAACGGTTTCTAAGACAACTTGCACATGAATATTTCTATCATCTATACTTGTAACACTTGAAACCTTGCCTTTACGACCTTTAATTTTTAATTCTTCACCAACGGATGGAACACTTTTACGCAGCTGACTTAATAAAATATTTTTGTTTTCTAAAAAATAAACAACAAACATTTGGTCTCACCTATTTCATATGGGATGTTTTTGCATTAAAAATCTCCAATTGTTCCTTCATATAAAATATAGAATTATCATTAGATTTAGACCGAATTACGAATATAAAATTTCGAAAAATGAAACACCCTTCATAAAAACAGTTGTAAGGAGAAATCATGAACGGAACCAAAATTGCGTATAAATCAATTGATGAATACATTTTACAATTTCCTCTTGAGATTCAGGAGCTTCTAATTTCGATACGAAAGGTTATAAAAGAGTCAGCACCAGATGCAGAAGAAAAGATAAGTTATCAAATGCCTACTTTTTATTTACATGGAAATTTGGTGAATTTCGCAGCCTATAAAAATCATATTGGCTTTTATCCAACATCTAGTGGTATCAGTGCTTTTAAACAAGAAATATCGGAATATAAAAGTTCAAAAGGAGCCGTCCAGTTTCCTTTAGAAAAGCCACTGCCATATGCTTTAATAAGCAAGATCGTTAAATTTAGAGTTGGTGAGAATAAAAAGAAAGCAGAAGCTAAATTGAAAAAAAAGTTTGATGTTGTTCGAGACTTTGACTGAATAATTCTGAAAAGCCAACAAAGACATGGAAAAAATCCATGTCTTTAATAATAATTTTTATTTCCACCATAAAAGGAATGATAATAATGAGGATAATTTGAAAGTTGATAAAACTGCGGATTATATGGTTGACATGAATAATGATTGGAGCCGTATGGGTCAGTTATCGATTAATTAAAAATAAATGGTAATTTATCGATTCCCATACGAACCAATTGACCAAAGTAATTAAGACAAGAGGGTAAAATCACAATGATTTATCCATGTAAAATTCAATGGAATATCAACTAAAAAAAAATCAATTACCTCCAAAAAGGCTGGCGTGACTTTATATATTGAAGAAAGTAGTATGTTATATACGATAACGAAAAAACAAGGAAGGCATCCATCATGTCCCACAGTAATTGATGGGAAAAGTGCTCCACGCCGATAGTGTTAAATAAAATGTCTACAATATCAATCAATAAAACATGGACAGCATAGATCCCCAAAGCATTGCCACCTATTTTTGTTATCCATAATCCCTTTCCAAGCTGCTGGTTATTGCAAGTGAACAACAACAGAATTACAGTAAGAAAAATAGTCGATAAAAAGTATTCTCCATGCTCGGCAGATAGCATCTTTTCCAGCCAATATCCCTCAGCGACCTGAAGAACAAATAAGAAGCTTAACAAATAAAAGTACGTCTGTTTTTTCAATTTCAGGGACTGTATAGAAGGTAAAGCATAGGCAAACCAGAATCCTAAGGTTGTATAAAATAAACCAATGAAAAGGGCATCTCGGGTGATTAAGGGTAAATCAAAGAAAATAGAATACGATTGCCCAAAAGCTGCTATATTTAAACAAAGGCTAAGGATTAATAGAAGCGTTATTTTTTTAAGCCTAAAGAATATGTATAAAATGGCAGTGCTCCATGCTAGAGAAATCACAAACCACAATTGATATCCGCTTGTTCCTTTCCCAAAATAAAAGAGATTTAGAGCTGTCAACCCATCCACATACTTGGATAATTCGTGCTCTACGTTTCCGCCACTCAAAAAAATCCGTAACACATCATAACCGATATAAAACAAAAGCCAGCAAATATAAATTTTCAGTATTTTTATTAAATATCTTTTAAAATAGCCTGTAGATTTTTGATTATTTATCACTTTGAGACCGAACAAATAACCCGAAGCAGCAAAGAAAAAAGGTACAGCAAATCTGGAAATGTTATCTAGAATAAAAAGACCAAGCTTGTGGTCGCTAGGGACTGTGTGGATGATAACAACAGCTAATATCGCAAAAAATTTAATAAAGTCGATTGCAAAGTTTCTCTCCATTTTTCTGCCCTCTAATTCACTTTCTTACAAATAGTTCTTATATTATTTCCTATATGGTAAGCAATATGTCATTTAAAATAGGGGGGAGGTTTGTGAAAAAAGGATAAAGCAATTAAATGAAAAAAAAGATAGGATTCCCTATCTCTTTTTAAAAAATATTATTCTACGATTAATTTCCCTGTCATTTTAGCATGTCCAGTTCCACACATTACTGAACAGTGATATTCAAATGTACCTGTTTTATCTGCAGTAAATTCGGCACTTTTATTCCCCTGAATGTTTACATTATAGGCTGGAATAGTAAAACCATGTCCGCCATCATCACTTTGAAGAGTAATTTTTACCTTATCACCTTTTTTTACATGGATTTCTTTTTTATCATATTCGAAATCCTTTGCCATTACTTTAATATTAACTACATTTCCTTGTGATTCCTTTGAGGTATCCGTGGACTTGGATGTTTGTGTTGCAGTTGAAGAATTATCAGATGTTTTCGTTGTGCTCCCACAAGCACTTAACATGATTGCCATTAAAATTGTTGCTGTAAATAAGAAAAACAAATTCTTTTTCATAATAGCATTTCTCCTCTCAAATTTCGTAACTGTTATAACTTATCACAGCTTTTATGTATTTACAGTTAACATTTTATTAGAAGTATATTAAAAATTTATTAACAGATGAATTTCACCTGTTTTTTTCAAAAAATGAATAATCAAAAATATACAGTTCACTCTATATACAAAAAGGAATGATAAAAAGGAGAGTATTCGTGAAGCCATATGAAATAAACAACATGATTATTGATGATGATTTTGATAGTGAAGAATACGTGACAGCTGAATTTACTCACGAAAATAAAGATTACAGTATTACTTTTAAAAAAGGAGATCTTGAAATCATTAATGCCTGGGTTTTTAAAGATGGTACATCACTTCCTGCAAATTTAGCTGATAATATTATTGAATTAATTAGGGAAGATGTAAAAAAAAGAATCTAGTCTTATGGAATTGTTTAGGTGGATTTTTGATAAAATTACCTGCATGATTTTAATTGTAGTAAGTAATAACAAATGTTAAAGAGCTTGGAATATTAACCAAGCTCTTTTTCTGCTGCTATTTTTATTGCGTTGGTCTGTAATGTATGGTTTTGCACATCAGAATCGAACATGTTAATCCAAGGGTATATTACTCGATTTCATACACAAGCCATTCGGACAGCTGACCACCCATTTTGTTATAAAGGGATTGAGCGACTAAATTATCCTTGGCCGTTTCCCATGTCATATAAGCAAAATCGTTACTTCTTATGTAGGATAAGCATGCTTGAAATAAATGTTCGCCCAATTTCTGTCCTCTGGCATCTGACAAAATAAATAAATCGTTTAGAATAGCGGCTCTTTTCACCTGCAGAGTGCTAAAGGTAAAGTAAAGAGTCGCAAATCCTAATAACCTTCCATCCTTTTCAGCGACAAATTGGATTCCACTATTAGGGTTCTCGAGTAGGTTTTGAATCAATCCTTTAAGTGATTCTTCTGCAGGTTTTGCTTTTTTATAAAAATCGACAATATACTGAATCATTAGTTCATACAATTCATTAATATCCTCTTTAATTGCTGGTCTGATTACTAGATTCTCACTCATTTTCTTCCTCCTTATTCATAAAAACGTTTGATAATTTATTCAATAACACTATTTTAGTAATTAAGTGTCCTTATGAAAAGTGACAGTTTTTAAAAATTCACAGGGACAGTTATAACGACCTATCAAAAGAATCTTTACAACAAATACCTATAAAAGGGGACCTTAACGAAAAAACCCTTTTCTTTTTCCATGGAAAGCATGAAACCCTCTAGCATCAATTAAAAATTCTGCTCAAAGCTTGTTCTTTTCTCGATACCTTTTCACCTTCGATATTGTTCCGCATGCTCTTCCATCTGAACTGGTCGCATTCATATTGCACCATTTTTTTGTACCGCTTTTCGATTGGTCATAGAAGACCCATTTACAATCCGGACAAATTTTTATGCGATGAAAAGTTCCTTGCAGAATTAAATTAAGAACAATAACAAGGATATTGTCCACGAGACTATTATGGTTAAAACCAAAATCCACCTCAAACACTTGTTTAGTATCGTTGGTTTTAATCTTGAATTGAATGTCTCTTTTTTTAATCCAATTATTAATTAATTCTCCATCATTTTGTTCAATTGCGTTTCTTATTTGGGTTCGGAGCTCGATTACATCCTTTAATCCATCTATGTTTTTATCATTCTCAAGATATTCATAAACAAAATTTTTAACATCTGAGACTGTCAGGAGATGATCTTTAGGAATCCTTTCCATATTGGGGATTTCCCATGTATTTAAAAAGGAAAGGATAACATTTACTTCCCTAGTGTTCTCCATATTTGTAACCACCAATCTTTTTTAAAGGTTGCATTTTGGTTAATTATAACATATTATTTTTTGTAACCACCAAAAAATAATGAAGGTTACAATAGGAGGGGAGTTTTTGAATCAATCTATCAAAACGATATTGATTTCCGCATTTTGTATGAATCTTGCAGGATTCGCTGTATTATCATTTCTTGCTGTTTATTTATCCCATCATCTTCTTTTTTCAGTTGGAGAAACGGGAACAGTTTTGTCATTAATGACATTATCCTCAAGAGGACTGCCTATATTTGCAGGAGGGATGGGAGATCGTTATGGATATAAAAATATGATGGGGATTGGCCTTTTAATCAGAGGAAGCGGCTTCATTTTGCTGGCCTTTGCGCAATCTTTTTTCTTTATTGGTATTGGGACAACTTTAATCGGTATCGGTTCAGCATGCTATGAACCTTCATCAATGGCATTTTTTTCATCTGAAGCAACAGGGGAGAACAAAAAAAGAATATTTACCTATTTAAACCTTTCTCTAAATGGAGGTGCGATTATTGGCCCGTTATTAGGAGGCTATTTACTCCTACTTGACCCGAGCTATCCTTTTATCATAAGTGGATTGACCTTTTACATATTGTTCTTTTTCCAATTCATCATAATAAAGCCTCAGAGAAAGATAGTAAGGAATCGGAATTCTATTGTAGCTGGTGTAAAACAAATCGTAACTAATAAAAGATTCATGAATTATTGCTTCGCCATGATTTTCTTTTGGTTTATGTTTGCACAGTTAACAGTATCCATACCACTTCACATGTACAATCTTTCGAAAAATGAGAGCTTAGTAACAATCATCATTACCGTTAACGCGGTAACTGGACTTGTTTTTATGTTTTTATTTAGGAGGTTATATGTAAAAATAAATATCTTTACTTTACTTAAAATAGGAATTGTCACCATGAGCTGTTCGCTATTCATGATCGTTTTTACTTCCACGCCATATTGGCTGCTCATATGCATTCTATTTTTTACTATCGGAGAAACACTTGTTTTGCCATCTTCAGATATTGCTATATCAGAGTTTACTCAAGAAAAGTTCCAGGGCTCATATTACGGATTTTTTGAGATATCCTTCGCTGTCGGTGCAACCTTTGGTAATTACGCTGGGTCATTTTTAATCAATCAACAGCCAAGCAGCTTTATTCCGTGGATTGTGTTTTCTGGAGTGGGTATGATAGGCTTTTTATTGATTTGGCTGCTTAATAAAAAACCACATTGCAGAATTCTTCGAGAGCTTGAAGACAATGGGAGACAAAATATTCGATAAATATAAATCATATTTAAACAATAACGCGATGGTTAAATCCCTCGCGTTATTGTTTTTTCATATTTTATTAAAAATAAAAAATTATTCCACCATTTAAATGTATAAAGGAGGATTTTTCCACAGTCAATCGAATAAGTTATATTAATTAATTTTTGTAAATGGGGGAGCTATTATTGCTTGAAAAATTAAAAGGACAGTTAATTGTTTCCTGCCAGGCGCTTGAGGATGAACCTTTACATGGATCCGAAATCATGGCCAGAATGGCGCTGGCAGCAAAGGAAGGGGGAGCAGCTGCAATTCGAGCAAATGGCTTTGAGGACATAAAAGAGATCAAACAAACCATCAAACTTCCTGTCATCGGAATTGTTAAAAGGAATTATCACGATAGTGAAATTTACATATCACCTACCATGAAAGAGGTGGATGAAGTTCACTCCGCCGGTGCGGAAATCTTGGCACTCGATTTAACGAACAGAGATCGGCCAGATGGCTTATCCAATGAGGAAATGATTTTAATGATCAAAGAAAAATTTCCAGCACTCCTAATAATGGCTGATATATCTACGTATGAAGAGGGTATTGCTGCCGCTGACCTTGGATTGGATCTTATAGGAACAACATTGGCGGGCTACACCTCTTATTCAAAAAAGTTCGATCATCCGGATTTTGAGCTAATTTCTAAACTCTCACAGGAATTATCAGTGCCTATCATCGCAGAAGGAAGGATCAATACACCGGAGGAAGCTGCAAGATGTTTGGAATTAGGGGCATGGTCTGTTGTAGTCGGTACGGCGATTACTAGGCCACAGCTTATTACCAAAAGGTTTTCTGAAAGACTTGGCATAAGAGGTTAGTAGAATAAGGGGTGATTGTATGTCCATTAGCATTGGAATCGATATTGGTGGAACAAAGATTGCACTTGGCCTTGTGGATGAATCTGGTACCATACTTCTCAAAACGTCATTTCTTACACCAAGAAGCGGAAGAAATGAAGTTCTTTCTATTATTAAAGAAGGAATTCATTCTTTAATGAAAAAAGCTGAAATGAATGAATGGGGTAAGGTTATCGGAATAGGCATTGGGACAGCCGGCCAGATTGATTTTAAACAGGGCTGTGTCTTATCTGGTACAACAAATATTCAGGATTGGAACAATGTACCGCTAAAATCGGTGATAGAGAATATGTTTGATGTTCCTGTTTGGGTGGACAATGATGTGAATGTAATCCTTTTAGCTGAAAAATACCTGGGGGCAGCCCAAGGAGAAAATGATGTCGTCTGCCTGGCACTGGGAACAGGGGTTGGCGGTGCTGTTATCTCTGGGGGGGAGTTTATTCGAGGGTCTTGGGGAGCGGCGGCTGAGCTTGGGCATATATCCTTAGATATGAATGGCCGCTTTGTGCAACTGTGGTTTTCGAGGCTGCCTGGAGGTATTTGCTTCAGGAACAGGGATAGCTAGAATGATGAAGGAACAGTTGGCTCTAAATAATACCGATATCAGTAAGGATATCATTATTGAAACGGTTACAAGTGAATCAGTGTTCGAATTATACCAACAAGGCAATCAAATGGCGATAAGTGTAATCGAAACGATGCTGAATGCTCTGTCTTTCGGTATCGTTAATTTAATCCATACCTTTAATCCAACCACTCTCATTCTTGGCGGTGGTGTAATGAAGAACGGAGGATGGATTTTAGCATCTGTAAAGGAGAGAGTAGCCAGAATTGGTCTTCGGTCCATGATAGACCCTGTTCATATCTTCAGGGCCAAGCTTGGGTCTGATTCAGGATTAATCGGAGCTGCCTACCAGTCATTTGTTTACAAAAATCAACTAATGCATTCGGAGGGGATAGAATGAAAAAATTGAAAATAGGTGTTATTGGGGCTGGCTCTATTTCAACATTGCATTTAAATTCGTATAAAAGTAATCCTAAGGTGGAACTAACCGCAGTATGCGACTTAAATCTACAACGCGCAGAAGAAAAAGCCAAATTATATGATATTCCCACGGTTTATACTGAATATAAGGAAATGCTTGAAAAAGCAGACATTCAAGCAGTCAGCATATGCACCTGGAACAATTCACATGCAGAAATTGCTATTGCTGCTTTAAACGCTGGAAAAAATGTGTTAGTTGAAAAACCGCTTTGTAAAACAGTGGAAGAGGCGTTATTAGTTGAAGAAGCGGTTCGGAAAAACAACAAGGTGCTGCAGGTAGGATTTGTGCGCAGATACGCTGATAATACAAGAGTGTTAAAAAAATTTATTGATGCCGGTGAATTCGGTGAGATTTATTACGCAAAAGCATCCTGCCTAAGGAGATTGGGAAATCCCGGTGGCTGGTTTTCCGATATAGAGCGTTCGGGTGGTGGCCACTCATCGACCTTGGTGTGCATATTATTGATTTAAGCTGGTATTTAATGGGCAAGCCTAAAGTGAAATCAGTCAGTGGAAACACCTATCGCAGGCTTGGAAATAGAGCACATGTTGAAAATCTATCATTTTACCAAGCGGCAGATTATGATTCTTCTAAAAATACTGTGGAAGACATGGCAAACGCCCTCATCCGTTTTGAGAATGGTGCATCATTATATGTTGATGTGAGCTTTACACTTCATGCAAAGGAAAGCGAAAAAATCTCCGTTCAGTTGTTTGGGGAAAAGGGTGGAGCTGAAATTGAGCCGGAGCTATTTATCGTATCTGAAAAACACGATACGATTTTGAACATTACTCCTCAGGTTGATAAGCTTTCCTTTGATTTTGTGAAAGCCTTCCAAAATGAAATTGATTACTTTGTGGATTGCTGTACGGATGGAAATAAGGAATTGATCAGTCCTGTCGAGGATGGGCTGGAGCTCATGAAGATCCTTTGTGGTGTTTATGAATCTGCATCACAAGGAAGAGAGATCTTTTTTAACCAGGTTGAACCGGTTGTGAAATAATGGATTAATAGTGGGTAACCTTAAATTTCAGGAGTTGTCGTCATGAGAGAAACAGACCAAAATATTAATACTCTAGTAATGATCAAAAGCATTTACCTATCGCTCTCAAAGGCGGAGCAGAAAGTGGCGGAATACGTTCTTGCTAATGCGGATGAAACCATTTATTCTTCGGTCACGCTGCTTGCCGAAAAGGCAGGAGTGGGTGAAACAAGTGTAATCCGTTTTTGCCGTAAGCTGGGCTTCAAAGGATTTCAGGAATTCAAATTATCGATTGCACAGGATCTTGTAAACCCGGCTGAACAGGTACATGGTGAAATTCAGGAATCTGATTCGGCTGAAACCATTTGCCAGAAGATTACGTCTTATAATATAAATGCCCTGAATAATACAACAAGCCTTCTTTCTGTAAATGCACTTTCCAAAGCAACAGAGGCATTTATCAAGGCGCGGAAAATATACTTTTTTGGAATCGGGTCATCAGGAATTACGGCCGGTGATGCAAAATACAGATTCATGAGGCTTGGCTTTCATGCTGATTCGGCAACCGATGCACATATTATGGCGATGAATGCTTCACTTGTAACAAAAGAAGATGTCGTTATGGGCATTTCTTCTTCTGGGAGTACAAAAGATCTGGTAGAGGCCATTCAAATTGCGAAGGAAAATGGTGCCCATATCATAGCCTTGACCAACCATGCCAAATCGCCGATTACACTTTCGGCGGATACAGTGCTGCTGGCAGCTGCAAAAGAAACTCCTTTTCAGGGTGGTGCTTTTTCATCAAAAATTGCCCAAATTCATGTATTGGATTTATTATCTACATTAATTGCGATGAGGGATCACGAAAAATCCTTCAAGGCCATAGAAAAAACGGCTAAATCTGTTGTTGGTAAACTATTTTAAACAAAGAATGGAGGGACGATGTTTTTATGAAAAAAGGTATTTTTTCTCATTTAAAACTTCGTCCTTTTACTGTTAAAACGAAGATGATTGCCTACACGATGTTGGTCCTGATACCCGTCTTGCTATTTTGCCTTATTTATCAGAAGGAGGCTGAAAGCATTTTAAAGGAAAAGGCAGGGACCTTAATCGTTGAAACGGTTGGCCTTTCCACCTCTTGGCTCGATGAGGTCCTGAGCGGCGCCGTCAGGATATCTGCAGCAGTTGGATCTGACCGGGTCATTAGCCAATACATATTAAGTCAGCAAGGGACGCTTGCTGACTATGAAAATATCGTTAATACACGTGCAGCCGCTGAAAGGCTTAACGAAATCTTGAATACAGAAACAAGGGTCACGTCAATATGGATTTACCTTCCTGAGCAGGGTAGAGTTCTTTCAACTGAATATGGTTTTTATCAAGTAAACGATAAAACCCCCCTGAAGTGGATTCAAGCCAGACCACTCCATGGCCATATGCAAGCCTGGCTCTATCCGACCAATGAATTTCTGAAAGCCAAGGGTTTGATCGATTTGACTGGTCTTAAGGAATCTCCGAAAAATATAACTTTTATCAGAATTCTTCCGGGAGTTGGAACCGATAAGGATCCTGTAATTATTGGGACTACCTACCATCAATTTACGATTGACTCATTGCTGAATGATGTTTCCAGTAAAACGAACTCTTCGGTCTTTTTATACAATCAGTCCAATAAATTAGTAAATAGCATCGGATCTGAAATTGGTACGGATCCAGTCCCATGGAAGACAAAACAAAAAGGTGCTTACACCTTTAAGGACGATCATTTAATCACCTATTCGACATCAGAGCTTACTGGCTGGAAAATCGTGGCAAGTGCACCAATTAAGAATTATATGGGCGGATTATCACTTTTAAATTGGCTAATCTTTTCTTTTCTCTTTATTGTATTGCTTTTATCCGTGTACAGTTCCCGAGCTTTAACGAAAGGATTTCATCAGCCTCTTAAACAAATGCTTGATCATTTTAAAAGCATCGAGCAAGGAGATTTATCAGTCAGGATGGTTTATAAAAAGAAGGATGAATTTGGTGTTTTAGCCGAAGGGTTTAATCAAATGGCCGTAACGCAGGAGTACCTGATACGATCAGTCTACGAGGAAAGAATTGCAAAGCAGCAGGCAGAATTAAATTTTTTGACCTCTCAAATTCAGCCGCATTTTCTGTATAATACGCTGGGGGCACTTTATTCCATGGCAAAAAGGGTAGATTCTACCCTTGCACATGCATTAATATCGATGTCGCGCCTGTTTCGATTTAGTTTAACAGACGGTAACGATATGATCTCGGTTATGGACTCCATGGAGCATATCTCCTATTATATGTATCTATTAAATATTAGGAATCCAAATAAATATGTCCTTGAAACCTATGTCGAACCTGCAGCACAATACTACAAAATTCCTAAATTGATCATCCAGCCGCTAGTTGAAAACTCAGTAAAACATGGGATTGAGAAAACAGCTCGTCAAGGTGTCATTTCCATTTCAGTCACAGTATTATCGAATGACTTGCTCATTATGATTTCTGATAATGGAATAGGAATGAAGAAAGAGAATTTAGACGAGTTGAAGAATCGAATCAAAAATAGTTTGCATCAAACTGATGCAATTACGGCAGCTCCAAAAGAAGAGCAGGAAAATATGGTTGGAACGAATTATGCACTTATCAACATTTATAAAAGACTTCAATTAAAATATGGAGATCATTTTCATTTCAACATTGACAGTGAATGGAATAAAGGTACGACTGTGACTTATCGATTTAAAAAGGAGGATCCTTGATGAAGCTGTTAATTGCAGACGATGAACAATACATTCGAGTATCTTTATCTGAAGATATTCAATGGGAAGACTATGGCATTAAGCTGTTAGGTTCGGCTTCGACAGGTAAAGAAGCTCTTGATCTAGTCCATTTGTTAAAGCCCGACGTTCTATTGAGCGATATTTTGATGCCGGATTTAACAGGATTGGAACTGTTAAAAGCATTAAGGGATGAAAAAATTCATATTCCTGTGATTTTTTTATCGGGTTATAGCAATTTTGAATATGCCAGAGAAGCAATTAAATTTGGTGCATCCAATTATTTGTTAAAGCCCTGCCCGGATGAAGAAATTGTTGAGGCTCTTATTGAAATAAAAACTTTGAGGGAAACGAAGGTCCAACAAACGAACCGGCGTGATGATCTGGACATTCAATCCAATAAGCATGTCATTAAATTGGCATGTGAAATTCTCCATGATGATTTAGGAAATGGAAGTGCACTTACGACCATTGCTGAAAAAGTAAACATGAATTCTTCTGCGTTTAGCAGGCTTTTCCACCAGGAAATGGGCTGTTCGTTTAAAAAATATGTTACCTCAATCAAAATCAACAAGGCAAAGAAGCTACTCCTTGAAAGCAATTTTAAGGTTCAGCATATTGCGGAAAATTTGGGCTATGTCAGCACGAGTCACTTTGTCCAGGTTTTTAGTAAAAATACAGGAATGACCCCCGGAGCATTCCGGGAAAATAAAAGCATTTAAAACGGCCTATTTACACTATGTAAATGGCGGATATTTTTGCTCCATGCTAAATGCTCTCTTAAAACCTGCAAAAAACTGGATACAGATGTCAAACAACCGATATAGGTTTAAAATCATCAACATTTTATAATTAAGTTGTAAACGATTACAAAGAATAAGGAGGAGTACATAGTTTGAATTCCGAATATTCCAAAAGGAGATGGCTAATGAAACAATCATCATTCTCAAAAAGTTTTAAGGTCGGAATTGTCTATACGGTATTGATGAGTTTAATATCTATTAATGCATCTGCAGCAGGGAAACCTTCTCCAAACGACTCTCTTAGAAATGTTGCATTAGAAAAACCATACACGGTCACTCAAGAAATGAAAGACAATCAGCTTATGAGCTATGAAACTAGAACGGAAGGAGATAACGGCAGCAAATATGAACTAACCGATGGTAAAAAAGGGAGTAGTACGGATTTTCTGGACAAAAACTGGGTTGGATACTCAAGGCAAGTGGCACGTTCTGTTACGATTGATCTTGAAAAACCTACTTTTGTTCAAAGCATTTACAGCGGGTTTCTGAGTCAAAGGGAAGCGGCCATTGATTTTCCCCGTTATGTTCATTTTTACCTTTCAGATGATGGAAATCAGTGGTTTGATGCAGGCTCTGTTTATCCAAGGAATTCAAGCAGCCAGGAGGCTTCGAGAGAAGAATTCAGCGTGGATGATATCAAGGTAACTGCAAGATATGTCAAAGTTCAGTTTGAAGTAGGAATGTTTTCCTTTGCTGACGAGATTACGGTGCTTGGAAGAGATGCAGGGAAAAAAGACAAAAAAGTTGGGACGTTAAAGAAATCAAAGGCTCCAAAAGATGAACCGCTTCCAGATAATAAGGCAACTGGCGGAGTAAAGGATATGTATCTCTCCTTTTTATATCCTGATCATACAGGCAACGGGCCGCTTGGAACATGGCATAAAGAGGATTTCAAGCATGTGATTACCCATGTGGATAAAAATGGTAAATCTGATGATTGGATGTATAATTCAATTCTTTTTGCAATGGGTGGAAATCCATATGACGATTATAAGGATCAGACTCTATGGAATGAAGCCATCAATAAATTGTTTAAGCCAGACGTGAACCTGGATGCTCTTGAGGAATCAACTAAGGAAAACAAACAAATACTTGGAGATTCCAAGCATAAAACCAAGGTCGTATTGGGTATTCCGTATCCGGCTTTAGAGGCAACCAATTGGGGAACAGTTGATGGAAAAACGTTAAACTTTAGTATTGACCAGCCTGGCGGTGAAAAGGCTGCACTAGAAGCCCGTTCCGAAGCTGTTGAGTGGTACGTAGAACAGGTTGAAGAACAGTTTAAACAAAAACACTATCAGAATATTGAACTGGAAGGCTTTTATTGGACCCATGAAGAAATCGGCTACAAAACGATCTATGAGGAACAATTGGTAAAAAATACTGCGAATATGCTGCATGAGAGAGATTACAAGTTTTATTGGATACCATTTTTTCAATCTAATGGAACGACCATTTGGAAGGAACTCGGCTTTGATTCAGTTATGATGCAGCCAAACTATTATTTCCAAACCTTTTTTGGCGAAACGCCTCCAAAGGTGGAGAGGTTGATTTAAGCCGCCTTCAATCTGCAGTTAAAACAGCTAAACGTTTCGGGATGGGCTTGGAAGTAGAAGGCGATTACCACATGCTCTGGAATGGCTGGGGAACTGATTATGATGGCCAGATTTATCATAGTGACTACGCGATGAGAAAATATTACGCGTATTTAAACGAGATGAAACGCTCCGGTCTGGATCAAACGATTGTTGGCTATTATCTCGGGGCAAGAACGGTTCTAGAGGATATTGTTAAAGATCCGGTTGTTCGCCTAACATATGATGAAACTTACAAGTTTATTAAAGATCAGTATCAAATAAAAGAACTATCAAATGAGACCTTTCCTCCACCAACTGGAGACACCTGGGATAATCCAACCATACTCGATGCAAAAGAAGGAGATGTCTATTCTACTCCAAAAGCAATAAGCAAAACACAATGGTATAAGTTCCCGATAAAAGCAAGAGAAGACTGGGTTATCACATTGACACCTCTTGAGGGCTCTTCAGTTGGAATGGAAACAAGGCTTTGGAGGCCAACCCAAACACCACACAGCGGATTTTCTTATGGAAAATATACACAAATACAATCAATGGTAATAAGCAATCCGACAACATCGGATACGTATGGGATGATAAGGGTCTTCGTTGAAGGGGATGCAGCTGCTAAATATAAAATCACCCTCACTAAACCAGTAGAAGACGGGACTTCGATGATTAATAGTATTGAATTAGCGAATGGAGGTAGTTTAAACGGAGCAGTTTCAACGCCAGGACAGGATGTTTGGTACAGAATCTCTGGTAAGAAAGCATATACCCTTTCTTTAGTTCCAGAAGGCAATGCAGATTTTGATTTCGAACTTTATTACGACACCAATAGTGGAAGTGCACAAGCTGGTTCATACACACCTGCAGGAGAAGCAGAAACCATTCATTACTCCAATCCATATGATGAAAGCTTTGTTTATTACCTTAAAGTCAAAGCAAAAACGTCTGGGAATTTTACGATCAATAACCAATAAAAGTTGTAAAACCAACCATTCTGCCTGAAGGGTTGGTTTTTCCTTTAACCAGTCCAATTATTTCATTCTTCACATCCATGCAAAAAACTGGATACAAAAGTCAATTTCCCGTTATATAATCCCTTCAGATCTGATAGTACACTGAGGTGGAAACCGTTTTAGAAAATGTTAATGGGGGACAGGTATGTCTGAAATAAGAAGATTAAATACGTCAGATGCCGCAGAAGCAATTCAGCTTTCAAATAAAGTTTTTAGGAAAAATAGTGAAAAATCAATGAGCGAGGCATTCCCGCACATCTTTCTTCCCCATCAAATTGCAAACTCATTCGGAATGTTTCACCATGGAGAACTTGTATCTTTTATTGGGTGTGTTCCGTCTAACATTAAAATGGGCCCAGCACTTCTCTCTGTTATTTCCATAGGTTCTGTTTGTACCGTTCCAGAACATACAGGCATGGGTTATGCCAGCAGATTATTAAATGAAGTAATCAAACAGGCAAACGACGCAAGAGCTTCCTTAATGCTTGTATCCGGGGAAAGGTCTCTATACGCAAGGGCTGGTTGTCGTCCCTTCGGTACATTTTTTTTAGTTAGGTTTAAGGATCCAAAACTTTCCATAAGGGAAGCCGCCATTACAGATAAAAGGATTCGAAAATACAAACATTCAGACCTATATCAATTAAATGAACTATTAAATTCAGGTAAGGCTTTTTATGAGAGCTCATTATCAAATGTACAAATGCTATTACAGGCGGAATCCTTGGCCAGCTGCATCCATTTTTCTCAAGAAATATTGGTATCTGAGCAAGAAAATAAGATTGATAGTTTTATTGTTTATGGTGCTCCGATTCAACCCTCTAAAAAAAGGGAGGGAAAGGTAATTCAGTGGGGAGGGACTCCGGAGAATGTCTTTTATTTGTTGTCCGAAGCACTAAAAATAAACAAGCTGGAACATATAGAAATTCATATTCCAGTACCAGAGCATCAACAATGGTCACATTACTCAAGGCATGTCGTGAAACAAAAAGTCAGAAATATGGGAACAGTAAAAATTCTGAGTGCTGGTAGACTATTTGAACAGCTACATCCTTATTTCGAAGAGAAAGGCAAGCTTCTTAATGTAGCTGTAATAGATCAGGAAGTGGAGATAAAATTTGGAGGGGATAGAATTGTTTTTGACATAGAATCATTCATATCACTCCTTTTTGATTCAAAAATGCATGATCAAATTCCACAATGGCTGCAAGACGTTTTTCCAATACCATTTCCGAGAACGGATGGATTGCACTTTGTTTAAATACATTAAGAAAGGAAGTATCAGGTATGAAAATTCACCTGTTAGGCACATCTGCTGCTGAAGGGTTTCCAGGAATCTTTTGTCAATGTGAGCATTGCAAAAAAGCCAGGATACTAGGAGGGAAAAATATTCGAACCAGAACCTCCGCCATTATTGACGATATCTTGAAAATTGATTTCCCTCCTGATACCAATTTACATGTCTTAAGAGATGGAATCGACCTGTCAAAGATAACTGATCTATTGATTACTCATACCCACTCGGATCATCTTTATCCTGAAGATCTAAGTATGAGGCTGCCAATCTATGCACATGGATTTGATCATCCATTACATGTTTATGGCCACGATTTACCTATCTTCCTTTGCCGAAATCGGATTGGAAATACGGATGGGCATATAATTTATCATCATACTCACGCTTATCGAACATATGAGGTGAGCAATTATAAGGTCACTCCACTGCTGGCGGATCATAATAAACAGGAATCGTGCATGATTTTTGCCATTGAGAAGAATGAAAAGTCATTTCTTTATGGCCATGATACCGGCTGGTTCCCCCATGAAACATGGGAATGGCTAAAGGGGAAACAAATGGACCTGATCATTCTGGATTGCACAAATGGGCATTTTCCAGTCCGCCATAACCATTTAAATATCGAAGCGGTGAAGGAAATGCAGGGTCTGTTTTTACAAGAAAATATTTTGAAAAAAGAAGGAAAAATAATCGTTACTCATTTTTCACACAATATTGGCCTTCAGCACCAGGATTTGGAGGATATTTTTAAACCACTTGGAATTGAAGTGGCCTATGACGGAAAAATGATCGAAATATAGATGGGTGTGGAATCTATATTAAAAAGGGGGAATTAATAATGGAAAAAATCAAGGTTGGAGTAATTGGTGCAGGTGCAATAGCTGAGATGGCACACCTGCCGTTTTATTCAAGCCATCCTGATGTGGAACTGGCTGCCCTGGCAGACGTTAATAGAGAACGTGCTTCATCCATGGCCAGGCAGTTTAATGTAAAAAATATCTATTCCAGTGCACAGGAAATGTTTGAGAAGGAGCAATTGGACGCTGTAAGCATTTGCACCCGAAATGACACCCATGTACCTTTCGCAAAATTAGCACTCGAGCATGGAGTACATGTGCTGGTTGAAAAACCTCTTGCCTTAACTGCAAAAGAAGCGTTGGAATTAGAAGCGCTTGTTCAAAAAGCGAATAAACTATGCATGGTGGGCATGACACATCGTTTCCGCAATGACACTAGAGCATTAAAAAAAGTGATTGACTCCGGAGACCTCGGGGATATTTATTATGTCAAAGCAAGGATGCTTCAAAGAAGAAATACGCCCTCTGGCTGGTTTATGGATAAATCAAAATCCGGAGGAGGACCACTAATGGACATTGGTGTCCATGTTCTTGACCTTGCCTGGTGGCTTTCGGGATTACCAGAAATTGAAACTGTTTCAGCTCATCTTGTTCATGGTATTGGCCGATACGACACAATTGTAGACGGCAGATGGGAGTCTGCTGATAAGGATGAGGATTTTCAATTTGATGTAGAGGATTTCGCAAGTGCTTTTTTACGCTTTAAAAACGGGATGGTCATGCAGCTGGAAGTCAGCTGGGCAATGAATGGGCAGGCTGATGAAGGAATTAAGATCGATCTGTTCGGCACAAAAGCCGGTGCATCTTTAAGCCCATTATGTTTATATTCTGAGCAGCAACAGACGTTAATTGATACAAAAATGCATATAAAGGCAAATAATCCTTATCAGGAAGAGATTCACCATTTCGTTTATTCGATTAAGAATAATCAACAAACATTAGTCGATATCAACCAGGGAGTCAGTGTAATGAAAATGTTAGAGGCTGCAGCCAAATCATCTATGTTTAAGAAAGAAATAATTGTCGATGATATGATTTTGGCAAAAAAATAGATATAAATGCTAAATACTCGTTATGTAGAAAATGTCAGAATAAATATACAATTAAATTATGAAAGCGTTAACAACGCACATGGGAGTGAATATCCTGCAGAGGTGAAAAGATGAATCTAGAAACAGCTAAAGATACTCCAATCACGCTAACGAAACCATTATCTAAGACTGAATTAAAATTTAGGGGAATTTGGAAATATCGCTGGCAATTTGCCATGATTCTGCCCGGTTTCGTACTTGTATTTCTATTTAATTACATGCCCATGGCAGGAATCCAGGTGGCTTTTAAGGATTACAACATTTTTGAAGGAATTTGGACTAGCAAATGGATTGGGTTTGAAAACTTTTACTTCCTTAAAGACTCTGAATTTTGGCGTGTCTTTTCCAATACGATTTGGATCACAGTACTGAAATTTGCATTTGGTTTTCCTGCACCTATTATCCTTGCCCTTTTGTTAAACGAAATAAAGAATAAGACGTTCAAAAAGTGGGTTCAAACATTAACCTACATGCCCCATTTTGTTTCATGGATTGTCGTTGCGTACATTGTGGAAGCATTACTCTCACAATCATCCGGACTTGTAAATGAACTATTAACATCCATGGGGATGAAAAGAATTTACTTTATGGGATCTGAAGAATGGTTCCGGCCAATCATTATTATTAGTTCCGTGTGGAAGGAAGTTGGTTTTAGCGCCATTATTTATTTGGCAGCCATTGCTGGATTAAACCCACAGTTGTATGAGGCAGCCATTGTGGATGGGGCAAATAAATGGAAGCAAACACTCCATGTTACCATTCCAGGAATTATGCCAACAATCGCTATTATGTTGATTTTAACTATTCCAAACCTATTAAATGCGGGATTTGATCAGATATACCCTTTGCAAAATCCGGTTAATCTTCCCGTTTCAGAAGTTATTGATACTTATGTTGTGAAGACAGGGCTAAATCAGGGATATTATGGACCTGCAACAGCTATTGGTTTAATCACTTCCATTGTCCAATTTATGCTTGTCGTAGGAGCGAATCAGTTATCAAAGAAGTATGGGGACACAAGACTTTTCTAGAAGGGTGGGGAAATCATGAAAATATCTAGAGGAGAAAAAACCTTTGGAGTCTTCAACACACTATTACTAGCTATCTTGGCACTTTCCACCTTATACCCGTTTATTTATATGACTGCCTTGTCATTAAATGAAGGTTTAGATTCGTTAAAGGGAGGAATTTATTTTTGCGCAAGAGCATTTACCTGGATCAACATTAAGACGGTTGTTACCAATCCACTCGTTCAGGACGCATTCTTTATTTCCATCGGCCGAACCGTTGTGGGTACAATCGGAACTGTGTTTATCACTGGTATATGCGCCTATGCATTATCATTTAGAAAATTGCCATACAGAAAATTAATCATGATTTACTTTTTAATACCGATGCTTTTCAGCGGCGGTTTGATTCCTTACTATATCCAGCTGCGAAATCTTGGCTTAATTGATAGCTTTTTTGTATATATTTTCCCTGGACTACTGAATATCTGGAACTTGATTGTTATGCGCTCCTTCTTTGAAAATATTCCTGATTCATTAATTGAAGCAGCAGAGATAGACGGTGCGAATCCATTAACAATATTCTGGAGGATTGTTATTCCAATTTCGATGCCAATGATTGCAGCCATCTCACTATTTACAGCGGTTGCTCATTGGAACAGCTGGTTCGATGGAGCTTACTTTGTGAATGATATGAGTCTTAAGCCTTTACAAACTTATTTGCAAAATATCCTGATGAATGCAGATGCTGCCCAAAATCTGCGGCAGGGAAGTGCCTCTGTATCTGCCAGCTCGAATGCGGCAGTTGCTGCAGCGAGCCGAACAATCACGCCGATGGCTTTAAAAATGGCCGTGGTCATTCTCGGGACGTTACCGGTGTTAATTATTTATCCACTACTGCAGCGATATTTTGTTAAGGGAGTATTAATTGGAGGGGTTAAGGAGTAATTGCCAGAGGTAGTATCCAGGCCTGATTACAAAAAGAATGGCCAGGTATTATAAATAATTTATAAAGAACAAGGGGGAAGAAAATGAGAAAAAAACTTTTTGCTACTTTACTATGTTTTCTTATGTTGCTTTCTGTCACAGCCTGTACAGATAAGGAAGAGTCAACAACCAAAGTAAGAAAAGGGGAAAAAGAAGCAAAAAATATTGATGTCAATGTCAACATTAACTGGATTCCAGCTGTTAAAAATGACGGTGAATTTGACAAGCTTCGTGCAGAGGCTTCTGGAGTTTATACTACCTGGTCATATACACAGGGTGATGAAGCTACAGCTCGTCGTTTGCTATTAACAAGCGGAAAACTTCCAGATGTTCTAGTAGGTATTGGTCCAAAAGGTGATGTGGAAGCGGACCTATTAAATGCGAAAGCAGCAGAACCAATTGAAAAGTATTTAAATATGCCAGACAAATATCCTAATCTGGCGAAGATTCCAAAACTTATCAAGAAATATATTAAAAATGCGGATGGTCACACATATTTCATTCCAACCTTCCTTAAGCTTGACGGCCAGCAAAATGATATGGAAAGCTTTGGAGACTGGGGCCAGATGGGCTATTGGGTACGCACAGACGTCCTTGAACAGACGGGCATGAGCAAAGATGAACTTGCTACAATTGATGGCTTTGAAAGCCTCCTTAAAGCCGCCTCCAAGCTGAAGGATCCACAAGGAAAGCCGCTCATTCCGCTTACAATCGGTGAAAACTTCCAGGGATGGAGAGCAGTAGGTTCCTCCTTTGGTGTTGATACATTTAATGAAGCCAACGGCTTCTATCCTTATGAAGACGGTAAATATTCAGCAGCAAGAGATACAGAAAACTATAAAAATGCATGGAAATGGCTGAATAAAATTTATCAGGAAGGACTGTTAGATAAAGAAGCACCAACTGCCAAGAAAGAAGTTACCCTTCAAAAAATCAGTACGGGCCGGGCTGCTGCTTATATTGGCCAGATGACTGATTTAGCAACTGGCCTTGGGCGGCTGCAAAGGATATGAACGATGTTTCTACTAAATTTGAAGCGATTCCATTTCCTAAAGCACCAGGTGTTGATAAAATTGCCGCTGCAGAAGGCTCAAGCCCATTTCCTTGGGTAGGAGCGTATGTGATGAAGGGCGGAGATCTTGAGGCATCCCTTAAATACATCGATTGGTGTTTAGGCAGTGACCTAATGACGGTAAAATTCGGCCTGCAGGAAAGGGCGAAGTATGCCTGGAACTGGTCAGATGATAAAAAGACTTGGTCTTTTAATCCAGAAGTAGTCGCTGATTTAACAGCGGGTGACGTAAATCGCGAACAAAAATATGGAGCACAGCCTTGGTTCCTTGCAAATACATCGATTGACGATGTGACAACGAATAAGAGTTCGTGGGACAAAATCAGCTTTAAGTTGAATCAAAAGAATGGACGCTTCTTGCGTGATCAAGGTATTTCCCGTGAAAACCACAATTTTGACAGCGTGCCAGTTTTAAAAGGCGGAGTAATTGAAAAGTATACACCTGCCATCACGGATGTTGAAAATGAATACCGTGCGAAATTCCTTGTAGCCAAGAATGGTAAGGAATTTGAAAGTACATGGGCAAAATACCGAAATGACCTTGAGGCAAAGGGCAAGTGGTCGGAATACGAAAAGGAATGGAATCAGGAATACAAAAAGTGGAGCGAGAAAATGGATTATTAATCCGTTGACATAGCATTTATTCGTGCGACTGACATATCCCATACCCCCCGGGAGTGTCAGTTGCTTTTCCTATTTATTACACTTTCAAAGGTGTACTTACAATCGTTTTTTGAATGAGACAGAGGTGAGAACGTGGAGAATACTTTTACAAATAAAAAATGGCACATTCTAATGAACAGCTTCTTTGAGTTCATCTATTTAAATCTTCTTTGGATTTTATTTTCACTACCCATTTTTACTATGTCGCAGGCTACGGCAGCCATGTTCGGTGTGATACGAAAATGGCTGCAGGGTGAGGATATAGTTATTTTTTCTTCGTTCAAGAAATTATTTATAGATAATTTTTCTATTAGTTTGATTACTGGCTTAATCTGGCTGTTGCTAGGATTCATTCTTCTAATGGATTTTTATTTTATTAACCGGTTTTCGTTTGCCTATCAGATGGCTGGCCTCTTCTTATTTGGAATTTCTTCGTTTTTGTTTTCCATGGTCAGTGTGTATTTATTTCCTGTCATCGTCCATCTAAAGACGGGCTGGGCAGGGGTCTGGAGAAATGCGCTTATTCTTGCAATCTCGAATCCTATCGACTCAATGATCAATATAGGGATTGCATTCGCAGTGTTATTTCTTGGCAGCAGATACCCGATTCTCTTATTCGGATTAGGAAGTATCGGTGCTTATTACCAGTACCAATCGGTCAATCGGATTTTTCTGAAATTGAAGGAAATATAAAAAAGTCCAGGAATTAAGATCCTGTACATATGGTTCTTTAGGATGTTTTTGAGGGTGAAGCTAATTTTTCTAATAGTTTAATGGTATTGTCGATTGCTCGTATGGAACCGTCTTTTTGTTCTTCGGTCCCTTCAAATTCAACCGTATACCAACCATCGAATCCGCAGGCTTTGAGTTTCTCTAGGATGTAAGGGAGATCGACTTCTCCTTCACCAGCGACCTTACCCAAATAATATGATCCTTTTAAAGATTTTAATGACTGATTCATTGGACCGTCTACTTTGGTGAAATCCTTGATATGAACATGCTTCACCACATCTTTTAGCTCTGTGACCGCCAAGCTAGGATCCTGATCAACCAGTAGAAAGTTTCCTGCATCAAATGTGCTTTTAAGGGAAGGGGAATTGATAGATTGGATGATATGTAGAACCTGGTCGCCACGGCCAGCAAATTGCCCATGATTTTCAAGGCATAGAATCACACCTTTTTCCTCTGCGTAACGGGATGCTTTTTCAAGACCGTCCAAAATGAATTTCATTCCGTCTTCGAAGGAAATGTTTTCATCAACGTTACCAGAAAATACACGGACCACCTTGGCTCCAAAGTGAACAGCCATATCCACTGCATCTTTGACTTCCTGAAGCTGCTGCGCTCTATATTCTGGATCATTCGATACAAAGTTATTACTCGCTGCATAACATGGAACTGCTAAATTATATTTCTTTAAAGCTGATTCAACGAGTGGGAGTTCCTCTTTCTGGTTCTTCCAAAAAATATCGAGCAATTCTACTCCTTTGGCCTTTGTTGTGCCAACGAAGTCGATGAAATCAATAACATTCCATGTACCGTCATACCAGTATTTATGAACACTCCACATGCTTAAGCTTACATTCAAGCAGATCAGCTCCTTTGTTTTCATTAAATTTATTTTATCATCTAAAGGAAAAATCCACCATATATAATAATAAAAAAGAAAAAATTCTTTATTTATCAGAAAATTAAATGAAAAAAATGTCTTTTTTATTTAAAATAAAAGGAGATATTATCCTAAAAATGGAGGGGAAGTTTTGAAAAAGGGTATTAATTTGTGGTGTTTCCCTAACGATTGGTCTTTGGAAAAGAAATTGGCTTTAGCCAGTCAAGCCGGTTTTCATGGAGTTGAGTTAAATATAGAAGAAACTGGTCACTTGACTCTAGAATCCACACAAGAGGAACTCATTGAAATTGGGAAGCTAGTAACCTCATATAACCTGGAAATCGTGGGCTTATCTACAGCGCTGTTCTGGAACAACCCATTAACATCTAGCGGACAGGATATCAGGGAGAAGGCAAGGAATATCGTTAGTAAAATGATTGAAAATGCACACACCCTCAAGGCAGATACGATTTTGGTGGTTCCTGGCCTGGTAACAGAGGACGTCCGTTATGATGTTGCGTATGAAACCTCTAAACATGCATTAATCGATCTGGCTCGTTATGCAGAGGAACTAAACGTGGTCATTGCGATTGAAAATGTTTGGAACAAATTTTTATTAAGTCCAATTGAAATGAAAAGATTTCTGAATGAAATAGGTTCAAATAATGTGAAAGCATATTTTGATGTAGGAAATATTTTGAATTTTGGTTTCCCGGATCAATGGTTAACTATTTTGGACTCTTATATTCAATGTATTCATGTAAAGGATTTTAAAAATGAAATAGGAAATATTCATGGTTTTACTTCTTTGTTCCACGGAGATGTCAATTGGAGCCGTGTGATGGATGCCTTACATGAAATCCATTACGACGGATACATCACTGCAGAAGTTATGCCTAACAAGCATTTTCTAGATAGACATATTTACGAATTATCAAATTCGATCGAAACGATTATAAAAGGAGGTTCACAATGATTAAAGTAGCTGTTTTAGGTGCTGGCACAATGGGATCCGTTCATGCTGATGCATACAATAAAATGAAGAACGTTGAAATTGTTGGAATAGTGGACATTCGAAAAGAAGTGGGGGAATCCATTGCCAAAAAAAATGGAACGAGGTCCTATGTCAGCTTTGATGAAATGCTGGACTTGGCAAATCCAGATGTAATTGATATTTGTCTACCTACATATTTACATCGTGATTATGTTGAGAAGGCAGCAGCAGCAAAAAAACACATTATTTGTGAAAAGCCGATTGCCAGAACATTAGAACAGGCAAGAGAAATGATAGAGATTACAGAAAGGGAAGGCGTGAAGTTATTTATTGCACAAGTAGTACGTTTCTTTCCTGAATTCACCAGAGCACGTGAGCTTGTCCTTAGCGGCGCTGTAGGTGAAGTCGGCATGGTTCGAACCATGAGAGGAGGCATTTTCCCGCAAGCATGGGAGGACTGGTATGCAAGCTTTGAAAAATCCGGAACACTCGTCGTTGACATGATCATACATGATTTTGATTATATGTTATGGTGTTTTGGCGATGTTGAACGGGTATTTGCGAAAAGCCAGTGGGGACGTGAATTAAATCGTATGGACCATGCCCTTGTTAGCCTTCGTTTTAAAAATGGGGTAATAGCCCATTCAGAAGGGACCTGGGCATATCCAGATGGATTTATGGTGGAACTTGAAATTGCCGGTAAAGAAGGCATTATTCATTATAAGAGTGATGAGACAAGTCCTATCCAATCTTCGATTAGAAGCTTGAAGGGCGGAAACAGAGGAGTAGCCGTTCCAGAGAGCCCTTTAGAAAAAAGTCCTTACCAGGTAGAACTGGAGCATTTTATCGATTGCATTGAAAACGACACAATGCCCATTGTTACACCAGTAGATGCATTTAAGGCACTTGAAGTAAGTCTAGCTGCCATTAAATCCATTCAAACTGGGAAACCAGTAAGTTTAGGAGGCGAAACAAAATGAAAATCGGAATTGTAAGCTTTGCCCATATGCATGCACATAGTTATGCCACCTGTTTATTGGGAATGGAGGATGTGGAGCTGTTTGGAATAGCAGATGAAAATGAAGAGCGTGGAAGAGAAGCTTCTAAAAAATATCATACTCGCTATTTTAAAAATTATCAGGATTTATTGGCGGGGGACATTGATGGTGTGATCATTTGCACAGAAAATGCCATGCACATGGAAGTTGCGGTTGCAGCAGCAGAAATGAAGAAACATATTCTGTGTGAAAAACCGTTGGCGACCAATGTTGAGGATGCCTGGAAAATGGTTGAAGCTGCTAAACAACATGGTGTTAAACTGCAAACAGCATTTCCGGTACGCTATAATGCACCGATTCAACGGGTAAAACAAATGATTCATGCAGGTGAGTTAGGCCGTATTGTTGCTATAAGAGGAACAAATCGAGGCCAAAATCCTGGCGGCTGGTTTGTCGACGAAGAACAATCTGGTGGAGGGGCTGTTTTAGACCACACTGTTCATGTCATTGATTTAATGAGATGGTTTTTGGACAGTGAAGTAAGAGAAGTTTATGCAGAAATAGATACACGTTTCAGTGATATTCCAATAGATGACTGTGGATTATTGACGCTGGAATTTGAAAATGGTGTTTTCGCCTCCCATGATCCAAGCTGGTCACGATGCAAAACCTTTCCAACCTGGGGAGATGTGACGCTTGAAATAATCGGAACAAATGGAGTAACTCGAGTGGATGCTTTTGCACAGAATTTGATGCTTTACAGTGATAAGAATAATAAAGTGTCTCGTGAATTCTGGGGAAACGATATGGATAAAGGATTAATTGCAGATTTTGTCCGCTGTATTCAAGAAGATCTTGAACCTTCAATTTCAGGATATGATGGCTTAAAGGCAATGGAAGTTGCCCTAGCAGCATACGAATCTGCCAAATTAAAGGAACCAGTTAAATTATAAGGCTCTTATCGTAAACTTTGTTGCAATAATTTGTGCCCACTTAGATACTATTCAAGACAAATATTGGTGTATTCCATGGGAATCGAGTCCGAATCAGAGAGGGATTCGGACAGGGTTGTTCAAAACAAGGGGATTGAAGTCTGAATCAGAGGTGTATTCGTACAGAGTTGATCAAATCGAGGGGACTCGAGTCCGAATCAGAGAGGGATTCGGACAGGGTTGATCAAATTAAGGGGACTTGAGTCCGAATCAGAGAGGGATTCGGACAGGGTTGATCAAATTAAGGGGACTTGAGTCCGAATCAGAGAGGGATTCGGACAGGGTTAATCAAATCAAGGGGATTCGAGTCCGAATGAGAGGTGTATTCGGACAGAGTTGATCAAAACAAGTGGGCTTGAGTCTGAATAAGAGAGGGATTCGGACAGGGTTGATCAAATTAAGGGGACTTGAGTCCGAATGAGAGGTGTATTCGGACAGAGTTGATCAAATCAAGGGGACTCGAGTCCGAATCAGAGGTGGATTCGGACAGGGTTGTTCAAAACAAGGGGACTCGAGTCCGAATCAGAGAGGGAATCGGACAGGGTTGTTCAAAACAAGGGGACTTGAGTCTGAATCAGAGAGGGATTCGGACAGGGTTGATCAAATTAAGGGGACTTGAGTCTGAATCAGAGGTGTATTCGGACAGGGTTGTTCAAAACAAGGGGAATCGAGTCCGAATCAGAGGTGGATTCGGACAGAGTTGATCAAATCAAGGGGACTCGAGTCCGAATCAGAGAGGGAATCGGACAGGGTTGATCAAATCAAGGGGACTTGAGTCTGAATCAGAGGATTTCGTTACAAACGCTTAAATTAGAATTAGTCCAGAACACAATAATCCTTGCTAAAACAGCCAATTTCTAAAAATAATAGGAAAATTACCGTTCTTCACAGTTCAAATTAAACAGCAAATTAACGTCCTTCCCCTGTCCCTGTCCTTCAAGAAGAAGGATGTTTTTATACAAACAAAAAGCTATAAAAATAGTGATATGGAGAATGGAGCCCTTCATGAAAAAATTATCGTTAAGAGCTAACGGCTCGTTCAAAATTTTACAATTTACCGATCTGCATCTTCAGGACGGAGGTACAGAAGATCAAAAGACAATCACCCTTATGGAACTGATCCTTAAAACCGAAAAACCTGATTTTGTTGTGTTAACAGGTGATACGATCCGAGCGGCAAAAAGCTCGGACCCAATTCAGGCTTTTTCTTTAGCAGCTGGACCAATGGAAGAGCGCCATATTCCGTGGTCAGCAGTGTTTGGCAATCATGATGATGAGGGCAATGCTACAAAGGAAGATTTAATACAGCTGCAGCAGCTTAATCCGCATTGTCTTTCGCGATCAGGAGAAGTTGGTGTATCTGGTATTGGAAACTATGATATTCCCGTATTTAATGAAAATGGAGACATCTCTTTCGTTTTATATTTTTTTGACTCTGGGACTGTCGCTCCAGCTGCAATAGGGGGTTATGACTGGATTAAAAGGAGCCAGATTGAGTGGTATGAGGAACGTTCTCGTCATTATTTTAAAATAAAAAGAACGAATATACCTTCACTTGCTTTTTTCCATATTCCTTTAACGGAATTTAGAGATTTATGGAATTGTCACGATTGCTTTGGGTCTAAAAATGAAGCGGTAGGCTGCCCAAAAGTGAACACAGGTCTGTTCGCTTCAATGGTGGAACGAAAAGATGTAAAAGGAATTTTCGTTGGTCATGATCATATCAATGATTTTTACGGTGACCTTTTTGGCATTCGTCTTGCATACGGAAGGGCAACTGGCTTTAACACATATGGGAAGGAAGGTTTTTTGCGTGGTGCAAGAATTATAGAGTTAAAGGATCGTACTGTTCGGACTTGGATTCGCCTGGAGGATGAAAGTGTAATTTGCAATCCTCCTCTTCACAAGGCAGAGGGATTAGTGGAAGAGTATGAGAGTCCATATGTCGAAGTTCAGTAAAAGAGAGGTTAAAGGATGAAATCAGATGGGCATACCCATACAGAATATTGTTTTCATGGTTCACGGGAAGCGACTGAAGAATTTGTTATAAGGGCAATTGAATTAGGATTTGATTCCTATTCTTTTACCGAGCATCCGCCACTTCCAGGTGAGTTCAAGAAATTACTTCCATATTCGAATCAAACCGTCGATGCAATCGCCATGAAAGAAAAGGATTTGGATCAATATATAAAGGAGATGCATCATTTAAAGAATAAATATAAAGATAAAATTCTCTTAAAGGTCGGACTTGAAGTAGATTTCTTACCGGAACATATCTCCTGGACAAGGAATCTATTAAATGATTATGGACCATACCTCGATGATTCTCTCCTTTCTCTTCATTTTCTTAGAGGGGTGGACGGATATCGGTGTGTGGATTTGAATCCTGAGGATTTTAAGGAAGGACTTATAGATTTTTATGGTTCTTATGATGATGTAGTATTTGAATATTTCCGTGTAATGGACGAACAGATTAAAGTAGATTTGGGACCATTTAAGCCGAAAAGGATAGGTCATTTCACTTTATATCAAATTTTTCAAAGAAAGTTTTTTGAAACCAGTTACTCTCATTCCAATATTGCATTACAAAAATTTAATCAGTTATTTCAACTGATTAAAGATGGAAATTATAGTCTTGATTTTAACATGGCCGGTTTTCATAAACCTCATTGCCTAGAATCTTATCCAGCAGAATCAATAGCAAATCTATGCCTTTCCCTTGGTATTGATATGATATATGGATCCGATTCGCATTCGGTAAAAGACGTTGGTAGAGGGTATGGCTTCTTTGAAAAAATGACGGCAGCAAAGTAGTCCAGGATAAGGATCATACTGTATCCTTAGAATTTTCATTTGGCTTGTATATTAGCAGAACGATATGTTGTTGGAATGCAATCGAAGGGATTGAGGAAATGCTGCGTCAAGTAGGTGATCTATCATTGGAAGAGATGCGAACATATAAACCGGCACTGACAAAACAAACGGATTTCGCTTCCTTTTGGGAGAAGATGAAGGGTCATATTCCTGAAAAGGTTGAAGCAAATATTAAATGGATTTCCTATCCAGTAAAGCAAGTAAATGTGGCTGATGTTACGATTATTTCCTGGGATGGAACTCCCTTAATAGCATGGTTGATCGTACCGAAAGATATTCCTGAGAAAATGCCGGCATTATTACATTTTCATGGGTATACAGATAGCAGGGGATATGTGAATCAATATTTAAAATGGGCATTGCAGGGAATCGCGACGATCAGCTTTGAAGTCCGTGGACAGGGCTTTTCCCCTGATTTCGCAAGGTATCCGAACGGTACCCAAATACAGGGCTGGATGACGTTAGGGCTGGAAGAAAAAGAGAAATATTATTATGCAAATGTCTATAAAGACGTGCTGGCATGTGTAAAGTGGGCTTTTTCTCTTAAGAACCTTGATACAACCCGTGTTGGATCCTTCGGTGAATCCCAGGGAGGAGCACTTGCGCTTGTTGCCGCTGCATGGGAAAAAAGAATCCGAATGGTTATGAGTGATTATCCTTTTTTATCTCATTTTGAGCGGTCTTTAAAAATTGCTTCCTCTCCATATACTGAAATTTTAGCTTACTTCAAATTTAGAGACTATGAAATGGCTAACTATGATCTGGTCTTAAAGAATCTAAGCTATTTTGACGTAATGAATTTTGCACCAGAAGTCACTTGTCCTGCACTCTTGTGTTCAGGTTTAGAAGACAATGTTACTCCGCCTTCCACTGTATTTGCTGTTTATAACCATTTGGCAAGTCATCAGAAAACCATAAAGGTTTATCCCGAATTTGGCCATGAATTGATAGCTCCCCAAGAAGAAGAACGAATGCATTTTGTTTCCAGGTATTTATTAGAGGGGGAGTAAAACATGCTGATCAATGGGAAGACTGCTAAACTGGGGAGGATATGGCAAATCTACAGAACATACGACTTTTGAAAATTTGGGGAATGGTTTGTCCTGGGCAGCCGCAGGAAGCAGCTAATCTTGACAGAAAAATGGCGGCTGTTTCACATATGGAATTTAGATGTAGAAAAAACAGAATATGACTTAATGATAAGAAGGACGATCCTATCAATTTACGTTGATAGGGTATTTTTTTGTATACTTAAGATATATAAAAAGAAGATAGTATATGGAAGAAAAATGCAGTTTGTGATTTAGGAGTGTGCAATATGGGAGACATAATTCAAACCTGTTCAGACCTTATCAAAAATTCAAAGAACATCATCGTGTTAACCGGTGCCGGAATCAGCACAGAATCTGGTATTAAGGATTTCCGGTCCCGGACGGGGATTTATCAGATGGCACCAGAGTACATCTTGTCACTGGAATATTTTTTAAATCACCCGAAGGAGTTTTATCAATTTGCAGTGGAAAATCTGTATCATCCAAACGCAAATCCAAATAAAGGCCATGAAATCCTGGCTAAATGGGAACAAGCTGGAAAGGTTTCGCATATTATTACGCAGAATATCGATGGTCTCCACCAAAAGGGGGGAAGCCAGAACGTGATAGAGTTTCACGGAACAATGAAAACCGCAGCGTGCATGAATTGCGGATCAAAATATTCAATTGAAGAAATGGTTTCCCGGATGGAATCGATGGAAAATTATTATGTATGCAGCCAATGTGAAACGAAAAATAAAAGAGACCGCTTCATTAAACCGGATGTAGTCCTGTTTGGTGATACTGGGGACTGGTTTACAATCGATGGCTTTAATACCATTTTGCAAATGGTCCACCAAGCAGATTGCATCTTGGTTTTGGGCACAAGCTTAAAGGTGACCCCATTCTCTACTTTTCCAAATTATCGAAGGGAAGATGTTCCATTGATTATTATTAATATGGGAGATACTCCTTATGACTTTGAACCTGATACATATGTGTTACCGAAGTCGATTGGTACAGCATTAGAAGAAATCGATATGAATTTAAAAAATTAAGCGGTTCATAATTATGATGGTGATCATTTCTAACTGGTTCCGATATACGTATGACTATAGCAAGCTTTGATCAGACAAGAAAAAGTTCGGTTTAAGCTATTTTCATGTCTTCCTCATGAGTTTTGTCCAAAACGGAATAAAAGGTGAACGGGATTTCATCTTTATTATGGAAAGCAAATGAAGTTTTTAAAGTGGATAGCTTGACTAAAAATACGAGATATCATATATTTTAATTATGAAACCAAATGGTTTCGCTTTTATTAAGGAGTGTTTCTGTATGGAAGAATTATTGAAGAAACTGCGCTATAAAGAAGGGCGGACACTGGTGCTAAATGCGCCTGAGGGATACAGCCTTGGCATAGAAAGTGATATAGAGCCCGAGGGTACATATGATTTTGTCCAGCTTTTCGTGAAAAATAGTGAAGATGTGAAAAAATGGTTTGCAGAAACGATTCCCTTTTTGAAAGAGGATGCCTTGTTCTGGGTTATTTATCCGAAGAAAAGCTCGAAAATCAAGACAGATATTAACCGAGATGTATTATGGAAGCTGGTAGAGGAGGAGACACCTTATCGTCCTGTTAGCAATGTAGCCGTGGATGAGACTTGGTCTGCCCTTCGTTTCCGTCATACAGATAAAGTGAAAACAAAAAAATAAAAGGATGGTACGAAAATGGAAAACAATGCACAGTTAACAGATATTATTCGCAAGGTAGTCTTCAATGCTTCGATTCAAAAGGTATGGAATGCGGTCGCAACCTCGGAGGGACTGGAGGCATGGTTTATGCCCAATGACATGGAGCCAATAGAGGGCCATGAATTTCATTTAAATGCGGCCCAGTTTGGGATGTCTCCCTGCAAGGTTACAAAAGTGGATCCGCCATATACGCTTTCCTTCAGATGGGGAAAGGATTGGACGCTAACCTTTGAATTAAAACAACTGGAAGGCGGAACAGAGTTTACACTGATCCATTCAGGCTGGGATGCAAGCAAGGTTACCGAATTTGGGGCACCACATGCTGCTGTTAGAAACAATATGGAAAATGGCTGGGAAGCTATGGTCGAAAACAAGCTTCGTGGGTATGTTGAGGCTTAAATGGGTGCCGAAGCTGCTAGACATGATGTATTCCAGGCAATTGCCGACCCGACCCGCAGGCAGCTATTAAAACTGCTGAGCCAGAAGGAAATGCCGGTCACGTTGATCAGTGGACACTTTCCGATCAGCCGAACTGCAGTTTCTAAGCATCTTCGTGTCTTGGCTGAAGCTGGCCTTGTACATGAACGCAAAGCAGGACGGGAAACGCGATATTCTTTGAATGCCGAGCCCTTGCGTGAACTGCAGGACTGGCTCCAATATTTTGAGTTGTTTTGGGATAATAAGCTGGCTGCACTACAGCGTATTCTTGAGGAAGATGACAAAAATGAATAAAATTGCTATTAAGTTGGCCTTTTCTCTATTTAAGGGGAAGGCCAGTTTTTATTTTTCGATATAAAAAAGGGCAACACTGAAATAATCAGTTTGCCCTTTTCTTTATGTTCAAGTTAATTATACCATTATTATCCAAAAAATATCAGTCTTTTTCTTTTCTATTTTACTGGTAATCTTAAAAGTGAACGTGATAGGGGGTAGGATGATGATAGATTATAGAATTAGGCCGATGGAAGGCTTTGATGACAAGCTTGGTGAACTTGTTTCTATGCTTGAACATGCAAGAGGCGTCACATTAAAAGATATATCAAGTCTAAGTCAAGACGATCTGGATTACTTGCCAGGCGAAAGCTCCAACTCGATTGGTGCTCTCTTAATGCATATTGCTTCAGTTGAATTCGCGTATCAGATTATCTCATTTGAACATAGGGACATCAATGAAAATGAACGGTTGAAATGGGAAGCGGCTTTAGAGCTTGGGGACAAAGCAAAAGATGAAATTAAGGGCAAACCGCTTGATTATTATCTGAATGTTTTATCCGAAACGAGAGAAAAAACATTATCACTCCTTAAATCCCAAAAAGACAACTGGCTGTATGAGGAGCAGAATTGGGGTACTCCTATTAATAACTACTGGATGTGGTTCCACGTTATGGAGGATGAAATTAGCCATCGTGGGCAAGTAAGAACCATTAAACGATTATTGAACAATAAGGTTTCGGTTTCCAAATAAGCGGACCTGCTTTCAGCCACCTTCTAATAGTTTAAAAAATCTAGTTGATGGGAAAAGATTAAATAAGACATTTTTTTTGAAAGATTATTGAGTATCATTTTTGTTCCATTTTGATTAATTGGATTTTCACTGGAGGAAGATGGATGTACACTTTCAATATAGCCGATGATATTGCAAAGGTAAAAGAGACCGTTAATCTCTATAATAGAGAAGGTTATTTACTCGATGATATTTTTGTATTTGCGTATGATGAGAAAAAAGCTGAAGAGATTATAGATTTAACCGACACGAATGATAACTCTCTTGAAGAAGAAGGAATCGTTGATATTATGGCTTTTTTTCATACAAGCCGAGATGAAGAGCTTCGTGACAAAATGATATCGTTGGGATTGTCGGAGGAGGAAGCCCGAAAGTTAGAGAAAGAGCTTGAAAGCGGAAAGTATGTTGTCATCGGTTGTAAATCGGATTAAGATGTCTTGCCCCGTATAGGGGTGAGGCATTTTTATATTTTTTCCGAATTGTTTCAAAATCTTGTAAATGAAAAAGGTGTAAAAATGAAAAATAAAACGGATTTTCAAAATGGCGAGTTTTATGTTCCTACCGAACAAGTCGATTTATCAACTAAATTCCTTCCAGGAATGGCTGAAAACCTCCGTAAAATAGAAGACTACCTGAATTATTCATTACCAAAAGGCACGGATCCTACCGGTAGAAAACAATCGACAAAACAGCTCCAAGAGTTATTTGATAATGCGGCAGATGGGGACACCATTTTGATTCCACCAGGTACTTATTGGGTAGAAAAGAACACTGCTTTAAAAGATTTTCCGAATAATGATCAACCTTGCTTACTTCTTCGCGGCAAGAAAAATATTCGGGTGATCTCCTGGGGAGTCACGCTTGAAACGCGGATTCATGCTCAAGGGATCCTTGAGCTTCAACTCTGTGAAGATGTGGTAATTGAAGGCCTAAGAACAAAAGGGTACGGGAAATTCCCGGCTATTGATCCAGTGACCGGCTATGGTGAAAAAGGAACAATTGCAGGTGGTTATCCTACCTCTGGCTATTGGAACTATTGGAAAAACAACAGCTATGATTCAAGTGGCAGTAATAAAAATGACGGTACGCCATTCGAAACCTTCGGCGGTGGCTTTATTGGTAATGTCGGCTCAGGGGTTTTGATTCACCGGGGGTGTAAGCGCGTTACCCTGTGGAAATGTGAGAGCTACGGATTCAATTATGCCGGATTCCTCATTGGCCAGCCTCGGGGATTACTATCCAACCGATTTAGGATATCCAGATAACTCCGATATCACTTTTTTACATTGCTATGGGCACGATAATTATTCAGCAAATTTTGCCATGTCAGCTGTTGAACGGCCGCAGATTACCAGTTGCTTAGTGGAACGCGCCGGCCACCCGGATGCTTCGAAAACTCATACATATGTGGATCCTGGGTATGGCATTAATATGATGGGCACCAATTATTCAAAAGCACTGGATGCCTTGTTCCAGGGGAATACCATCCGCGGCAATAAAAGAAAAGGTATTGATGCCCACTCCAGCGGCGGCATGATTGCAACCGATAATTTTATTTCCGATTCTATGGTCTGTGGTATTTTTTATGAATGGACTAATGCTGTGCAATATAGTCGGGATTCTATCATTGCCAATAATAAGATCGTAAATTGCGGCTATGCCAAAAATCCTATTGCCGCGATCGCTCTTGATGGAGAGCAAGGAGGTACCAAGAAGGCACAGGAATTGAATGCGCTAGTCAAAAATAATCATATTAAAAAGTGCTTTGGCACCTATGGAATTATTTTTGCAGGGGCTTTTGACCGTGTGTCGATCGAAGGAAATCTCATTCACGGAGTTCCGGACCAGCTCGATAAAACCATCACTACTTTTACTCCGTATGGGATTTATTGCGGTTATTCGGTGGCTACGCAGCCAAACTTTACCGGAAATGTTAATAATAATGAAGTTGATTTCGAAGATACCGCTGTGCCGGTAGGCATAATGGTACGAAATCTTCAGGAAGGTTCGGTGATGGGAAATACCGTAAAATTAACGCATAACTCAGTCAAAAATGGTATTCGACTCTGGAATTGTGACAGAGTCGGCGCCGTTGGCAATACCGTAAGGCTTGGAACATTTGGAGAACCGTTAACCCCCGAAACCAATGGCAAAGTTTTGGCAAATACTTTATCAGGGGGAAATGCGGTCTATCAACCGATCCAAGGCCAGCCGATCGCTTTTCGAATTACAGCGAACTCTGGGAATGGTGTGGTCACATATAAAGCGGGAGATCAATTCCTTGATTCAATTGTATCGGATCCAAATGGCTTGGCTATAAATCTGAAAAATGTATCACCTGGAACGAATCCGCTTGTAAAGGTTATCGATGCTAGTTCTGGCGGTCTAACGGCTGGTTCCACGGTCATGGGATATTATTATATCCGATCTGCAGCACATACACAGGTTGTTATTGGAATCAAAGCAAGCCCAAGCTCGAGCCATACTTCTTTCAATACCTTAATAAAGGGCGGATTGGATATTGAAATTACTATCTAGTGGCGCAGTTGTTTTTGATTAAACTGTTATTATTATAAATAAAATCCTTACCTATTTGAAACTTTTTAAATTTTATATAGTGAAATTCCTATTCGAATGAATTATTATAATAATATATGATTTTTTATACAAATATTAGATTGCCATTTGGGGAGTGGAGATAGCAAGATGAAGCAAAGAATAATAGATGAAATTCAACGTTGCCAAGAAGATTTCAATAATATTAGCATATACATTGGCGAGAATCCGGAACTTGGGCATGAGGAATTTATTGCGTGCGCAACTTTAACAGAAGAATTAAAAAAGCATGATTTTCAAGTGGAAATTGGTACTTGTGGTTTAGCAACTGCCTTTACTGCTACATACGATAGCGGTAAACCAGGACCTGTTATCGGATTCATGGCAGAGTATGATGCACTGCCGGAGCTGGGCAGTGCATGTGGCCATAATTTGATTGGTACAATGGGAATTGCAGCAGGTATTGGTTTAAGCAAGGTTCTCCATGAAACTGGTGGAAAGGTGATCGTTTTTGGTACACCCGCTGAAGAAACAAAGGGCGGTAAAGTAACCATGGCTGAAGCGGGCATTTTTGATCAGCTCGATGTCGCGATGATGGTTCATCCGCTAGATAGCTACATGAAGAGCGGGTCGTCACTCGCGATGGATGCGATTCAGTTTGAGTTTTTTGGAAAGGCTGCCCATGCCGCTGCCAGCCCGCATATGGGTATTAATGCATTGGATGCTGTCTTACAAACGTTCAATAGTATTAATGCACTGCGCCAGCATATCACATCCGATGCAAGAATCCATGGAATCATCACAGAGGGCGGCAAGGCTGCCAATATTGTGCCTGATTATGCCGTAGCCCAATTTTATGTCCGTGCTGCAAACCGTGAATATGTGAATGAGCTCGTTGAAAAAGTGAAAAAATGTGCGGAAGGTGCGGCCTTTCAGACAGGGGCTACTGTAACATCTTCTTTCTATGAATTTTCTTATGATGACATGATCACCAATAACGGCCTTTCAAATATCTTTACTGAGCAATTGGTTGAATTGGGAGTAAATGAAGAAGAGATTTATTCACAACGCGATGGATCAGGCTCTCTAGACATGGGGAATGTCAGTCAGGTGGTGCCGTCGATTCATCCATATATCAAAATTTGTAATGAGGCCTATGCATGCCATACACATGAGTTTCGTGAAGCAGCCATGAGCGGGCAGGGAAGGGAAGCCATGATTTTGGGTGCGAAAGCAATGGCACTCACTGGATTTGAAATTCTGACAAATGGAGAGCTGCTTAAACAGATCAAAGCAGAATTTGAAAGCAGAAAGGTATTAGTTTAATCCGAACGTGACCTTCATAAGGGCCATGAAGGACAAAACCGCATATGTAGAAAGCAAAAATGTCTTTCATTAGGCACTAGATACAAAAAAGGTAAGCAGATGATAATCTGCTTACCTTTTTTATTTTACTTTGCAGGTATGATGAGCTTTTGACCAATATACAAGTATTTGGTTGGATCGAGCTTGTTAGCATCAACGATTGCCTGGGTGGTTACACCAAATTTTTGGGCAACCTTCCAAAGTGTATCACCTGATTGAACAGAGTACGTAGTAGTGGCAGGAGGTGCAACAGGAATGATGAGCTTTTGTCCTACATACAAGTATTGTGTTGGATCCAGCTTGTTTGCATCAATAATAGCCTGTGTCGTTACACCGAATTTTTGGGCAACCTTCCAAAGTGTATCACCTGATTGTACAACGTATGTTGTCTGGGCAGGCTGTGCCACAGTAGGAATTGTGAGTTTTTGACCTACATACAAGTACTTTGTTGGGTCAAGCTTGTTGGCATCGACAATTGCTTGAGTGGTTACATTGAATTTTTGCGCAACCTTCCAAAGCGTATCACCTGATTGGACTGTATACGTCGTACCAGTTACTGGCTGCTCAGGCTGTGCTGCCTGGCCAGGGATCGTCAGCTTTTGTCCAACAGAAAGATACTTTGCAGGGTCAAGATTATTTGCATCCACAATGGCCTGGGTTGTCACATTGAACTTCTGTGCTACTTTCCATAATGTGTCACCTGATTGAACCGTATATATTACCGAGTTCGTTCCAGCAGGAGTAGTTGGCTGTGGATTCGGATTTGACCGAGTAGCAACAACTGATTTTTGAACATATCCTTCATAGATTGTGCTGTTAATTGTGAAGTTCACTTTGAACCAATCTGTTGTTTCATCTAGAATGGTTACTTGTGTACCAGACGGAATCGTTGCCAACACATCATAGGTAGTTCCGGCACCTTTTCTTGAAATCGTTTCTGTAACGGTCGTTCCTTTAATATCTGCAACATTCATTTTTTTTGCCGTGTTCTCACTAATTGTCGTATTTCCTGATAAATCCTTTACTTCAAACGATAAAGTATATGCTCCATAAGGGACTACCTGGCCGCTATCATCCTTGCCATCCCATGTTTTATAGTTCCATCCGCTGTTCAGCAAGCCAAAATCGCTTGTTCGAACCGCTTGTCCCTGGCTATTTTTCACTGTCATTTTTACATAAGCATCTTCACTTAAGTAAAAATTAAGCTGGGCCGGGTTACTTTCATAAGGCGAAAAACGATTAGGTACTGAATCAAGTGTAAGAACCGGTTTTACCGTGTCATTTGCCGCAGCATAATAGTATAAATTATAGCTACTGTCCATTGCCACTAATGCACCATCAACTGCTGTATATGGCTGATAGTTCACACCTGGCTCAGTCATTGTACGGGCAAGCTGGCCATTGTAAATGTCCAGCCATTTAATCACGCTGTCACCATTCACAATGATATATGATGGAGTCAAAATGATCGGGCCACGTGTATTTGAACCTGTTTTTGTTTTCCAAAGCTGGGCTTTAGTTATGCGGTCATATGCTGTAACATAACCATCTGAAGTTTTTGTAAAAATTGTCGCAGCATTCATTTCAAAATCGAAATTCGATTGGACTGTAAAATTCCAAAGATCTGCACCGTTAGTTGCATCAAAAGCCTTCATTTTGTCGTAACTATTCACATATATCTTTCCATCTGTAAAGAAAAGCTTTTGTGAATAATAATCTACATTGGTCGTTGTCCAAAGAGCTTGAGCTGTCGAAGCATTTATCGCATACATCTTGCGGACCATATCTATCTGATTGTCAGTTACAAAGTAGATATTTCCATTGCCGACTGCAATATTGCTGTTTGGCTTTTCACGAGTCGGGAGAGTATACTCCCATTTCTGTTCGCCATTCGCTGCGTCTAATGCGACAACTTTTCCGCCAGTGAATCCGTAAAGAGTTGAACCATCAATTGCTATATTTGATAAGGTGAAAGGTTTTGTCCATAATACCGTAGCACCTGTACCATTATCCTTCAAAGCGGTTAACGTGCCATTTGCCTGGAAGAATAGAATATCATTTATACCGCTGAATTGATAATATGCTGTATTTGCATTTGTGGCATATTCCCATTTAATTGAATGGTCTAATGCATTTATAGCGGTAATTTTATTACCCTGACGTTCAGGTACATAAATTGTTTGATTTTGCACAACAGCATGGTTGAATTCATGGAACTGTGCTATATCTGTGGTGATTTTTTGCTTTAAATCAACATTTAAAGGTATGTTTACCTCTGTTGATGCGGAAGCATTCGAAACCATTAAGATTGAAAATAGTAAGAAACTAGTCATTGCAAAGAGTTTCTTTAACATCTGCTGCGTTCTTCCTCTCGTTGTATGTTTAATATAACGAAAGAATAATATCATAACAGAAGGCTTTTGGAATACAGGAAACGGATGGATAAATAGGTAAATTGGTACTCAGCATTCAAACTTGGTGATAGCGTTTACTTTTAAACACTGATCTGATGATATTTTGAGTATATTACAGCCCACAAATAATAAAATGATTTTAAGGATAGGAGGAGAGAGGGGCATGAGTATCCATGTGGTCAAATACGGAGATTATTTATGGGGGATCGCGAGTCAATACCGTACGACAGTGGCAGAAATATTGAGGGTGAATGGCCTGCCGTCTTCGTTAAAACTTGTCCCTGGACAGGCGATTTATATCCCTGACGAAACAACCGTATTACGTTATTATGTAATAAAACCAGGCGACAATTTATGGAAGCTCTCACAAACCTTTCGGACAGATATACAATTAATTTTAAATGCCAATCCGAGCATGGACCCAAATCATTTATTCGTTGGGCAAAAAATAGCTATTCCCTCACCTGAAAAACTTCCTTTAGCCACATTGGGATTTATCATTCCTTATTCTCAAGAAACCTTCCTCACTGACTTCGAACAGATTTCAAATCAGCTCACTTATTTAGCCATAACTGCCTATTCTTTAACAGATCAGGGCTTTGCTTACAATGTATTGGAGGACCGGAAAATTGTAACGAAAAGCCGCGAGGTTCATGTTATCCCGCTATTAATGATCCGAAATTTAAAGGGAGATCAATTTAGCCCCGAACTGATTGGGGCAGTACTTGAAAATGAAATATATAGAAGAAACTTGGTTTTAAGCATTACCAATCTCGCGAAGCAAAGAAATTATGGGGGAGTGAGCATTGATTTTGAATTTATCCCTCCGCCGAGAAGAAAAGATTTTAATCGATTTTTAACTGAGTTGAAAAAAAGTTTGGAAAACCTGATTCTCCATGTAAATGTACATGCTAAAACGCAGGATTTACCACAAAATCGGATTGTAGGTGCATACGACTATCATGCAATCGGGAAGGCAGCAGATATTGTTGCCGTTATGACAGTCGATTATGGATATCCAACTGGTCCGCCTGATCCAATTTCACCTCTTTGGTGGCTTGCTCAGGTCATCCGCTATTCACTTTCACAAATCAGCCACCCAAAGCTGCAAATCGCACTATCTTTATATGGCTATGACAAAGAAGTAAAAACGAATGCGACAAGTGCTTTTTCCGTCTTAGCAGCACAAAATCAGGCGATTACTTTAGGAGCTCCAATCCAATATGATCTTAATGCCCGATCTCCCTGGTATCGATATTGGAAAGATAAAATCGAGCATATTGTTTGGTTTGAAGATATCAGAAGCTACCAGGAAAAATATAATTTAATTGATCAATACGAATTACTAGGGGCAACTTACTGGCAATTAAGCCTTCCAGCACCACAAAATTGGAACTATCTTAAAAAGAATATCAGAGTGTTGAAGAGTTGATGAATTCTTATTTTCAAAAGTTTTTACTATAGCTTAAATTATTTAGAAAATAGTGCTTACACAAGAAAGTAGATTTGTGACGGTGGTTATATTCATTTCATTGTTCGAGTATGAATAAAGTAAACAATTTTTTTGTATGCACTATGCATCTCTCATAGTAAAAAAGCCTGACCCTCATTAACTGAAATTCTGAGACCTGCCAATTTTCTTCTTTTTCTTATTAAAAGCCAATATTCCATAGTGATTTTAAACGGTGGTTATCAATTTGGGTGGCCGGCAGAAACATATTTTCAAGTTAAGGGGGGGTATTTTTCAAAAGCACTAAAACCCACATGCTAAATAATTTTTTACCTTCTGAGGGGGAATTTATATGCAATGGTATTTGAACGTGTTAAAGAATTATACTGGATTTTCAGGGAGAGCAAGGCGTAAGGAATATTGGATGTTCTTTCTTGTCAATGCCATCATATCCATCGTGCTTTCCATCTTGCAGTCAGTCGCGGATCTGAATAATTTATTAACAGGACTCTATTCATTAGCGGTTCTGCTTCCGTCCATAGCTGTTGGAATTCGCAGACTTCATGATACCGGAAGAAGTGGTTGGTGGCTTTTAATAGCCCTTATTCCTATAGTGGGCGGCATTATTCTGCTTGTATTTACTTGCCAGGATAGCCAGGAGAATGAAAATCAGTATGGACCCAATCCTAAAAAAAGTAGTTTAATTTAATTAATAATCATAAAAGCACCTCTCCAAACGGAAGAGGTGCTTTTTCATCGTCAAGGAAATAATAAAATTAAATGATGTGGATAACTTTTATGAATTTATATTAATCTAGCTTCAGCGCCCAGCCCCTCGGGGTCATAAGCCAAATCACTCCAGAAATCAGGATTTCCTGCGTGATTCGACTTATGCCTGTCGGGGCTAACCAGGGCGCTTACGCTTTTTGCCCTGTCAATAGAATAAATTTAGCCATGTTATGAAGTTATCTGAGTTTCTATCGGTCCATTGACTGCACAATAAATATTTTTCACCATGAAGTTTATATACCTTTTTCCAATATCGCTGGTTGCCGTTGAGCATTGATTGGTCTATAATCGGCTGGTCATCATTTACCTTTTTTAACAATGGGTAGTCGATATCTAATATTTCTTTGCAGTATTTTTTGTCCTGTGAATGCTGGATTTTTTCAGGAGAAATTAGATTCTTTGATATTAGCTTTGCCATTTCCCTGCGTACGAGGGGACCGATTTTTACACCTTCTGTTTTTATGGAGATTTCAATTGGATCTTCAAGTGTTTTTGTTGCTGCAATTTCGGAAGATGCCTTTTCGGACGGAAGTGAAGACTCTTGTATGTCGGTAAATGAAGTTGTCAGCTCCCTGAGTGGTTCATAGACGATTTCTTTAAAATTATGGTTGGCCAAAAGGGTAAATTCAAACTGGAACCCCAATTGCTGAAAAACCTCTTTTAACTCGTTTACGATGGTTGCAAGAGGAACGAAATTGGCGTTGTTTATTTTTGGAGAGGCAAAGATGATGTTACCTTGAGCCAGATTAAAATGCCCGTAAATTAGCATGGCTGTCTTCACCATACTTGTAATGATTCTTTCTGGCTGAATCATTGCACCTGATTCATTCCATTCTTCCTCGAACAATGCGATATTGACGCCGTAAATATTAGCGACCATTCCGCCATTAATTTGCAGGCCAAGCACATCTATTTCCCCATACTGGAGGAGCTTTTTACAAGATGTTGACTGTTTAAACAGACTGTAACCGTATTGCTTTCGAAAATATGATTTTACTTCATTTATAGTTTCCAGTATTCGATCTTCATTTTTCAGTTCCCAATTATGGATAGACGCCATCCAATTTAATTGCACAGATTGGCACTGCTTGATATGACGCAGCCATGAATGCAACAATAATTCGCCCATATCATTCTTCATCTTTTTTCCTCCTAGAACCAACAATAATCTAACTACTTTCTATTAAACTATTTTCTAGTAAGAAAATTCAAATATTTTATCGAAATTTATCGAAATTTGTTGGTAACGACAGTAGGGATTAAATTAGTAATTAAAAGGAACCCAGCCTCGGATTAGGTTTTATGCAGGTTTCTCTTTGAAATTATCATTTTTAAACCATCTGCATTCACAAGGATTATCCCCATTAAAATCGTTAATGCACCGATTCCCATTGACCAGGTAATGGTTTCCTGATACAGAACGGAACCGAGAATCAAAGCGATGATAGGAGAAACAAATAGCCAGGTAGAAGGGAATACCGGGTTTGTTTTCGCAACGAGCCAATAATAAATGCTGTGGCCAACCATCGAACCCGCCACAATTAAGTAAAAGAGAGACCCAGCTGCATTTATGGAAAACAAAGAATCGAATTTCGGGTGTTCGGTAAAAAAAGAGAGTACCATCAGCATGGCGCCCCCATACATCATTTGGACTGCGTTTAGTGCAATAGGCGGAATCTCGGCAAAACGTTCCATCACATGTTTCGAATAAAGAGTACCCGATGCGTAAAAAATTTCACCCAAGAGGATGACGAGGCAGCCTAGCAGCCAATAAATGCTCGCCTCAAAGGTTAGGCTTGGAAGCAATAATAGAGAAACTCCAATCATGCCAATCAAGCATCCTATTAACGATTTTCCGGATGGTGCTTTTTTTAAGAAAAAGCTTTGAATAAAAATGATCATGATCGGTCCAGATGCAGACAAGACGGCTGCTACGCCAGAGGTAATATGCTGCTCAGCCCAATAAAGGGTAGAAAACGTCCCAAAGGTCAGACCGATCCCAATAAGTGCTAATTCTCCACGAAGGAAGAGGGAAATCCTAACTTTTCTTCTGGTAACCAGCCAGGTAAACAGCAGAAGGCCAGCAATAAAAAAGCGGATTCCCGCTGAAAAAAACGGAGCGAAGCCTGCATCGATTCCCACTTTTATGGAGAGGAAGGTGGTTCCGAATATTAAACACATCACGAAATATCCTAAAATAATCATTAAATATTCCTCCTTTTATTCTATAATAAAAGAAGATGAACAGAACAGAATACAACGAACAGAACAGATGGTGAAAATAGATGATATTCTGTTTAAAATGGCGTTTTTAGCAGCAGTAAAATATATGAAAAGAGACTGATAAAAGGGGGCTGGCAAATGGCGGAACTTAAAAGCAAGCCTACTCCTCTCTACAAAGAGGTGTATGATTATATTTTAAATCGGATCGTTCGAGAGGAATGGCAGGAGCATGACAAGCTCCCGTCTGTTCGCGACCTTGCAAATACGTTAAGTGTCCACCGGTTAACAGTCTTTAAGGCCTATCAGCTTTTAAAGGATGATGGCAAGGTATATGTTAGGGATAAGTCAGGTTATTTTGTTCAGGGGCATGCTGAAACAAGAGAGTTCTCTTCCTTGTTTGAAAAGAAAAGCCGGCTGTCGGAGATTCATCGGATCCCGGTAACCTATCAATTTTCACAAGCGCTAATTGATCCTAATTTATTGCCAAACCATTATTTTTCAGCATATGTAAAAAAGGTGTTTGATTTATATCCGAAGGTGCTGGGAACGTATTCCACCATCCAGGGAGACGAGGAATTGCGGGCGACGCTTGCCGGTTATTTTTTTAAGCGCCATGGATTGGATCTTTCAGCAGATGAACTGCTGATTACCTCCGGTGCCCAGCAGGCCATCCACTTAATTGCCCAGCTCCTCATCAAACCAAGGGATATTGTTTTGCTGGAAAGGCCCAGCTATAGTGCGGCAATTGAGATTTTTCGCAGCCAGGGAGCAAAGATCATTCCCGTTGACATTACGAAAGAGGGGTATGACCTTGTACAGGTGGAAGCTTATATGAAGGCATATAAACCCGTCCTTTTTTATGTAAATCCGACCTTTCAAAACCCGACCGGCTATACAGTGCCAGCTCATCAGCGAAAGGCATTAGTTGAGCTGGCTGAAAAATATCGATGTGTCCTCGTAGAAGATGATACATATTTTGATATTTATTTTGAAAAAGAGCCTCCAGCGCCGATCTTTAAATATGATAGTGAAGGCATGGTTGTCTATATTCGCAGCTTTAGCAAGTATATAGCACCGGGCTTACGGATTGCTGCCATAGTATGCAGACAGCCATTGATGAACCATCTTCTGACCGCTAAGTCATTGACAGATAACGGATCTCCTCTACTAAACCAGAAGATTTTCCTGCATTATTTTACCTCAGCAAGAATGCAGCAGCATCTTGAGAAGCTGCGAATCGCATTGAGCATCAGAAAAGAGATTCTTGAGTCGGAATTGAAAAATACGGGGTGGGAGTGGACTAGTCCTGATGGAGGCCTTAATTTGTGGATCAAAATTCCTACATCACTCGATACAAACGAGCTTCTATCCAAAGTTTTGGAAAACTCGATTTCCTTTGTTCCAGGCATTATTTTTGACCCATTAAACGAATTGCAATCATATATCCGCTTAAGTTATTCCTTTATTAATGAACAGCAGCTTAGGGAAGGGCGAGGAAGCTCGTTAATCTTTCAAAAAATAATACTAGATAGCAAGTAAAAGCCGAAGCGGGATAAACGATGCTTCGGCTTTTTTGCAAGGAGGCAGGGGCCATTTAGGAATCAGACCTGGCATTTCGATTTGCAAAGGGATAAATAGGATCACGAAGCTTATATTCATACGTTAATCCATCTACTATTCCAACCACTTTTTCACTATCATAAAGGTTTAGCATAAAACCTGCCATTTCTTTAGCAGTATGAAATTTTGGTATAACCCCGTTATAGTCGAATTGGTCGACATCCAAAGATCGTTTCGCAAATTCTGTTTCTGTTGCAGCAGGGCCAATACCTTTGCACGCATTTTTGCGCCATATGCCTTCAGTTCATGTGCAAGCCCTTCAGTAAATGCACTCACATAGAATTTTGTAGCACAATAGGTGATGGCATCAGCAACGATCGTATAGCCACCGCCAGACGAAACATTAATCAGTTGTGTTCCTTCAACAGATGAGTAATCACGAACGAAAAGAGAGGATAGGATTGTTAATGCCTCGATATTTAAATGGAGCATTGTTTCGATTTTGTTTAAATTTTGTTCCCCAACTGAAGCAAAATTACCAAATCCCGCGTTGTTTATCCACGTTTCAAGTTGGAAATCCTTCAGCCCTTCATAAAACTTATAAACATTTTCAGTAACGGATAAGTCAGTTGTCCGAATGATAACATCTAAATCGGGATTGATTTGAGTGATTTCTGTCTTTAATTGCTCCAGTTCCTCTGTTCTGCGGGCAGCAATGATCAGGTTCTTGCCACGAGCAGCGAATGCCAGGGCAGATTCATATCCAATCCCTGAACTTGCGCCGGTTATAACTGTATACTTCATTATGTATCCTCCTTAGTGAATCCACATATCCATTTTATTGTATCAAAGTTAACATTCTTTATTCGAGTAATTAGATCTGTTGGGATGACAGTATAGATTGATAGACTAGCGGGAGTCATGGTAGTAAATTAAATTATATTTGCACGACTTTAGTAGGGTTAATACAAAATCTAATAGTTAATTAATCTATTTTGCAGAAAATTCAGTTTATATTATTTTCACACAGGGTATATTCCTAAAAATTAACAGATTAATGAAAAGTCTCTTTAGCTTCAGCCTTTTGAAAACGCATTCTCGACTGAATGGTTGGTCATACCAGTTCTGGATGATCAAAATCCACAAAAGGAGATGATGTATAGTGGCAAATATGGACATCAATACACTTAGCAGCAAAGACCTTGAGCAGGACAGCTTTGAAAGCAGGGAGGCTCAGAAAGAAGGATTACAGACTAAAAATCTTTTTAAAAGTATCCCTTTTCCATTTTGGGTATTCATCACTCTCGCCACAGGTTTTCTTCTCGGTTTGTTTTTTCCTCATAACGCTTTCGTTCAAACACTGGCAAAAAGCGGAGAGATTTTTCCGAAAACGATTGTAACCTTTGCCACTGTCATCATTTTTTTCCTCCTTTCTGGTGCAACGATTAAACTGATCACTGTCCATAAAGATAAGGCAGGAAAATTGTTTGGCCGCATCTTTCTTTTATACCTTGTTCTTGGGCTGGCAGCATTAGCATGGGCAGGCTTGTTCATCAAGGTGATTGTAGGGGTTGATTTTGACACAAAAGGAGCACATGCTGCAGGATTCGGTACCCTTATCACTGGTATATTTGGAACATTTAAAACCATTATCACGCAGCATCCATTATTGCAGGTCCTAGTCGCAGCGGTTTTCATTGGCTGGCTCGCATCTAGTAATAAACGCTTTGTTCCCGTCGCCAACGGGATTATGAAAATTAGTGATCACATTTTAGGATTCTTTAAAAAGCTGCTCTGGTATTACCCGATTATGATTGGATGTCTCGCTATTAATATTCCGCTTAAATTCGGAACAAATGGAGTAGCTGCCTACGGAAAAACGGTCCTTTGGGTAATGTGCATGGCCTTAACGTGGACCGCTGTCATGCTTATCGTGACAAAGCTCATTTCAAAAAGAACCTGGAAACAAATCTTGTCATACTACATTACTGTTTTCTCAACAGGTTTTGGTACGGGCGGTTCTTACGATACACTTGCCGTTAATATTATCTCCGCTGAAAAAGATCTAAAACTCAAACCTGAATTCGCTGAAACATCCATTGTGTTCGGAACTGTTTTGAATAAGAGCACTGCTACAATGGCTGTTTTAATAGTCACTGTTACGACATGTGAGATGATGCATATTCCGCTGTCATTTTCGGAAATTCTCTTACTTGTACTTCCGCTCTGGATTTTAGGGTTGGAATCGCCCGGAGTACCAGGTGGAGCTGGATTCTTTATGTCACCGGTTATCGCACTCATTCTTCAGGTGCCTGATCCGGTACTCTTTACAACGACTTTTATCACGATGTATTCAGGATTAATACCCATGATCACAACTGCAGTAAATACTACAGATGATGGTTTAATCGGAGCTATGGTCGAGGATCGGTTCGCACCAATGGAAAAAGAGGAGGCAAGAACATGAAAATAGTTGGATATCTATTATTTGCGATTGGAATGTGGATGATGGTAGCTCCCCAGGCAGTACTTGGGATTGAGCAATTGAAGTGGATGGCTGAATATGCCTTTCCAGGGGAGGCACTCTTAGGAGCAATAGTATGTGCCGGATCTTTATTATTGTTGAAAAATGATTCATATCAGCTAGAAGGGAAGAATTAAGTTTTTAAGCTTCAAAATCCGCAGGCACTATGCGAATTTTTTCAAAAAAGAAATATACTATTTAAAAAGTTGAGAATAAGAAAGCCCGCACTATATCCAGTGCGGGCTTATTGGAAATTTAATCTTTATACTATATTTTCACTTAGGAAATAGGAGGAATTCCTTCATTTTATAAGAAATAGTTAATAGAGCGTTTATGGGGGAGATTAAATGATTATAAGGAAGGCAGTTCAGGGCGATGCTTTAAATTTATTGAATTTAAGGATGCAAGTCGAGGAATCAAATTTTATGCTATATGATCCAGGGGAAAGGAACACGACAGAAGAAAAGCAAAGGAGGTTAATCGAATCCATGGAAGCAGAAGACAATTCAGCCATATTTCTGGCGGAAGAGAACGGCGAATTGGTTGGCTTTCTATTTGCAATGGGAAATAATATTAATAGAATTCGACATTCTGTCCATGTAGCTGTTGGTGTTGGCGAAGCTTTTAGAGGAAATGGTGTAGGAACGATGCTCTTCCAGAAATTAGAGGCATGGGCAAAAAGCAAACAAATCCGCCGCCTCGAGCTGACCGTAATCGAGCATAATATTGCGGGCAGAAGTTTATATGAAAAAATGGGCTTTCTGATTGAAGGTACAAAAAATGATTCCCTCTTTGTTGATGGAAAATTTGTAAATGAGTTTTATATGGCGAAGCTGCTGTAGGAAAATCTCAAAAATATCAAAAAAATAATCCACCCTTGAGTTTGCGGCTCAGGTGGAATTAACCGGACATGTTACAGCATGTTCGGCTTTTTTAATTTATGCGGTTATTACTATTTAAGATACCCCGTAATGAGAGTAAAGAAAAAATTAAGCAGTATATTCCTATTCTTATATTAATAATTTTCGAATACAAAACCTCTTACTTGAAAAAAGGGGTACCATGACGTAAACTTTGAAAAAAATAATAAGAATAAGTTGAAGGTTAATGAAAATCATATGACAGGAGGGGAATAAGAATGAATTTTCATGGCAAGCCAAACACATTTGTAAGCCAGGTGGATTTAAAGGTTTCCAATTTAGAACGTTCACTTATCTTTTATCAAAATGTTGTCGGATTTAAAATACTAGAACAAACCGCCACAACAGCTAAACTTACTGCAGATGGTAAAACACCAATGTTAACGCTGGAACAACCGGCAAGGGCTGTCTCAAAACAACGAAATACTACAGGACTGTATCATTTCGCCATTCTTTTACCACAACGTTCTGATTTGGGGAGGGTATTGGAGCATCTTATTCAGCTCAATTATCCACTGGGAGCAGCAGATCATTATGTAAGTGAAGCTCTTTACTTACAGGATCCGGATGACAATGGGATAGAGATATATTGGGATAGGCCAGCCTCAACATGGGACTGGAAAAACGGGGAAGTGGCAATGGCGACGGAGCAACTGGATGCAAGAAGCATCTTGGCAGAAGGTAAAGGTATGCAATGGAATGGTCTCCCTGAAGGGACTATCATTGGGCATATCCATTTGCACGTATCTGATTTAAATAATACGGAAGAATTTTATGTTAAGGGTTTAGGTTTCAATGTTGTAAATCATTTTGGCAACCAGGCTCTTTTTATTTCTACAGGTAATTATCATCATCATATCGGTTTAAATACTTGGGCAGGGGAGGGTGCTCCTGCTCCTTCAGAAAATAGCGTCGGGTTAAATTGGTTCTCAATTGTGCTTCCAAGTGAGGATGCTCGAAAAAATGTGATCAACGAATTAGTGGGTATGGGGGCATCGGTAAAAGAGGAAGATGGTGTCTTCATTACCGCAGACCCTTCAGGGAATCGTATACAACTGCTGGTTTAATTAGAAAATAAGTATAGTTGGTCGGTGAAACACGATTATAGACATGATTGAAAAACAGCAATCAATTAATAAGGAAACTAAGGCATTCGTCAAAGTACTCGGCGGATGCCTTAGTTTTTTATCCTTATACAATTTCTTTCCAATAACTCCATGCCTCCAAGTACTGTTTTAAATCGTACGGATGGTGCTTAATACAAGAAGCGATCCTGAAGAATAACCCTACCAGTACTTCCTCATATAAGTCTTGTCCGCTTTTCGATTCATTTAGAAGGCTTGCTGCTGATTCAATCGTTTCCTTTGTTAATCCGTCGGGTGTAGAGCAGAAGGCATAGATTAAATCATAAAGCGGTTGACCATAAACGGGTGTAGGATCAATCACGCCACATAGTATATGATCTTCAAATATAAAATTATGGAACCCGAAATCACCGTGCAGAAGGCAGGGAAGACTCTCTGCGTTGTCTGAATGGAGTTTTCCAATGATAGCTCGGACTAATTTTTCATCCTCTGCTGGCAGTGTGTTATCCAGGATTGCACTTGACTCATTTAGCCGTGATAAAAGAAAATCCACCCAGGAAGGGGATAATTCATCTGCCCAGCCCCAACCATTGGGATTTGAAATATGTTCGTATTGGTTGATTACTGAAGTTACAAGTTCCCTCAGTGTCTTCTCTTTATTTTTTGTATTAAACGTGACGGATCCTTCGATGAATGAATACAGCATGAATTTGTGTGATGGATCCACATAATATACCTGAGGCAGTAGCTCGATATTTTGATAATGTTCCAGGAACATAGCCTCAGCTTCAATAACATGCGGTTCATTGGACTTTATCACTCTTTTGGCGCCATCATTGAATTCCAGAAGTACTAATTCACTCACCGTACCTCCGCTTAATGATTTTTCACTCTTTATTTCGTTTGGAATAATACCCTTGTCCATCAATTCCTTAATAGATTCCTTGTCCATCATATTTTCAGCCTTTCTAAACTTTATCCCCTATTAATTCTACGAGCATGTGAATTTTCCTTTTCGAGGGTAAAAGCAAGTGGGGTAAATACACATAGAAGTAACCTAAATTTGGACAAAAATTTAATTATTTTTCATAATAAAATCATCGATACATATAAATTAGAAAATTAAAAATATTTAGCTTTTTCAGTTGTCAATACGAACCTTTAGCATTATAATTGAAAAAAATCCTAATTTTTCTTTTTTTATGCCGGTGTGTAACCGGTTACATATGAGGTGAATGAATGACGACGATAAGAGATGTGGCTAAAATGGCCGGAGTATCAGTAGCAACGGTTTCACGTGTCTTAAATAAAAATGGCTATGTAAACAAGGACACTGAAAATACAGTCATGCAAACGATGAAAGAGCTTAATTTCGAACCAAGCCCTGTGGCAAGGGGCTTAGCTGGAAAAACGATGAAGACAATCTCTTTAATTTTGCCAGATATTTCAAACCCGTTTTTTCCTGAGCTTGCCAGAGCAGTTGAGGATATAGCGCAGCAGCACCAATTTAATGTCTTCCTTTGTAATTCGGATAATCTCGAGAAAAAGGAAAAATCGTATATTGATGTAATGCAGAAAAAGAGTATTGATGGGTTGATTATCGTTTCAAACACGGTTGAGGAGGAGACGATAAAGAAATTACAGAGTTCTAAAATTCCTGTTGTTTTGCTTGACCGCCCATTTACGAATAACAACTGCAGCATCGTTAGAGCGCAAAATACGGAGGGTGCGCAGGTTGCAGTTAAGCATTTATTAGATGTTGGCTGTAAGAAAATAGCTCATATCTCAGGTCCAAAGATTGTAAATCCGGCTCATGAAAGATTAATAGGATATACAGAAATGGTTTCACATTTTGACTGGTTCAATGACTCTTTCATTGAAGAAGGCGGATTTGATATAAAAGGCGGAAGAGAAGCGATGAAAAGACTGCTTATCTCAAATCCCGACATTGATGGGGTTTTTGCCGGCAATGATTTGATGGCTCTTGGTGCATTGAAGGAGTTGCTCCACATGGGTATAAAGGTACCGGAGCAAGTGGCGATTTGCGGGTTTGATGGAATCCAGCTTACCGAATATACAGAGCCTGGTATCACAACGATTGCACAGCCAATCTATGAAATGGGTGCGCTGGCTACCGATGTTTTAATTCAAAAAATAAAAAGAGAACTAAATGAAAATAAAACCTTTGAACTGCCTGTAAAACTCATCATCCGGAAATCAACAAAAAAATAAATTAACTGGGGGATACTTCATGGATAACAAAGTAAATTTATCAGGTGAATGGGATGTCTATGTTAATTTTTCTGAACCAATCGAGAGCAGTAAAGAAATTGCATCAATTAGCGATTGGAACAAAATTTCTGTTCCAGGCTGTTGGGAGCAGACGGACAAAGATAAAAAATCGGATGGCCCAGTGTGGTACCGGAAACGGTTTTCCGTTCCGGAAGACTGGCAAGGGAATGCAATATCCGTTCATTTTGAAGGAGTCAATTATTATTGTGAAGTATGGCTTAATGGAATAAGTATTGGTTTCCATGAGGGTGGTTGGAATGGGTTTGAACTGGATGTAACGAATAACATTGATTTTTCCGAGCAGAATGAATTACTCGTTAAAGTTTACAAACAAGGCGATCGTTTCCCAATTAGGGAATGTCTTGCGGGTTTTTTCCCGGATGTCGGGGTCATTTTTGGTGGGATATGGAAGCCAGTCACGGTTAAATTAATGCCACCTGTTACTTTAGAGGATATTTTTGTAAAACCTGATGTAAAAGAAGGAAAAATAGAAGTTGAATTTGATCTTAAAAATCATTCATTCAAACAACAGGAAATGGAGGTTCAGTTCTCACTTTTTAATCCAAATGGCAGCCTTGAACAAACGATCACAAAAACGTTAACGGTACCTGAAGTTCACCAGCTTACAAATCACTCTATGACTATCAATCTGATGAATGATATTCAGCTTTGGAATCCAGACACACCTCATTTATATACATTGGAAACAAAGGCAGTCCTGGAAGAAAGAGAAATTTTTACTGATCATACAAGGTTTGGTATGAAGAAGGTACATATTGAAGGGGATCATATTTATTTAAACGGAAGCCCTTTATATTTGCGTGGTGTCCTGCATTGGGGCTGGTACTCTGAAACGATTGCGCCAATCCCTACTCGTGAAGAAATTCGTGCAGAACTTACCAAGGTAAAAGAATGCGGATTCAATCTTGTAAAACATTGCTTATATGTTCCTACGAAGGATTATTTTGAAATCGCTGATGAAATGGGAATCTTTATTTGGCAGGAGCTTCCAATGTGGCTGCCGAAGATTTCCGACGAATTTTATAACAGAGTGAATTATCAGTATGAACGGATTATAAAGGAGATTCGTAACCATCCATCTATTATTCTTTGGACTCTCGGTTGTGAGCTTGATCATTCCGTAAATGCGGAGTTTCTCTCGAATCTGTATGAAACGGCCAAAAAATTAACGAATAACGCCATCATTAGAGACAATAGTGGATCTGGAGAATGTTATGGTGGCCTGTTAAAGGAATATGCGGATTTTTATGATTATCATTTTTACAATGATGTTCATTTTTATCGGGATTTAATCAATCAATTCGCAGGCTCCTGGAGAGAGGAAAAACCATGGGTTTTTGGAGAGTTTTGTGACTATGATGTTTTCAGGGATATCGAAAAAGTAAAACAGCAATACAATGGAGAACTTCCTTGGTGGCTAAAAAATGACACCGTCGAAAATCCAGGTTCAATTGAAGAACGCTGGCATTGGTATCGACAGGAAGAAAAAATGGCCTATTAAACCTGCCTTTTTCAGCCCAACAGATAGTCGAAAATGCGAATCACAGCGCTTTTGTTTATAGAAAGGCGGTATTGGAACTGGTTCGGTCCTACCAAAAGGTAACCGGCTATGTATTAACGTCAATCAAAGGGAATCCGATTGCGACAAGTTCTATCTTTGACGATTTCGGAAATCCAAATCATAAACCAACAGCATTTAAACAATTCAATAACGCCACTGTCATTTCCTTAACCTGGGATAATCGCAGAAACTGGGTTAATGGCGGAGACCGTTTAATCAACTGGGATTCTAACAATTACTACTCAAATGACAACTTCAGACCCCACTTATTCATTTCACACTATGATTCTTTCACTCTTAAAAATGCATGCCTGACATGGAAATTGAAAGTCGAAAATGAAGACATGATTGCTTCAGGGGAAATATCCAATATTATTTTAACACCTGGTGAGGCAAAGGAAGCAGGAATAGCCGAGGTCATTTTGCCAGAAGTCACTAAACCAACAAAAATACTGTTAAGTGTTAAACTCAGCGGCGGAACAGCTGAAATCACAAATGAATGGCCGTTTTGGATTTTTCCTAAGGAGCTTCTCAAACCAGTGAGCTCACAAATTCTCATCAATGATCCCTTACATCTTCTCTCAGGACTTGAAAAAATATATAGTGATTTAGCGCATTCTTCAGTTGAAGATGAAAATTCTTCAAAACCAAAAGTGATCGTCACCTCTTTACTGCAGTCACATCACTATGAATATATGAAGCAAGGTGGAAAGGTCCTCTATATTCAAAGGGGTGAAGGGGAATTTCCTATCAATAATCTGCCTTTTTGGAGGGAATCCATTCAATTATTCCATTCCCATCTCGTTGTCGATTGCTTTCCACACGAAAATCATACCGGTATGGCACTGTATGGGGTAGCTTCAGATACAGCATTTGATCGCTCGTCTCTTCCAGAGAATAGCCCGTTAATTGACCGCCTTGATGCAAGGACATTTGAGCTGTCTAATTATTTATTCGAAGCTCAAATTGGCGATGGGAAATTAATTGCGACCACTCTCCGCTTTGAGGGCGGATTAGGTGCACAGCCATCTGGTATCAGATATAACCCGGCAGGACTGTATTTATTAGAAAGTATTATTAACTATCTGATAGAAAGCTAAGGGGGATTTGGAATTTATGGGAATGGGATATAGCTCGCTGGCAGATTTGGCCAGGATCAGGAATTGTAAACGCGGAAGAATATCCAGTTATGACCGGACTGGCGGAAATTATGACTGGTATGAAATTGCCGCAGGAGAAACGAGGATAATCGCCGACATTCAAGGGGCAGGTTCCATTCGGCATATTTGGTGTACGATGTTCCCGCCTTCTGGAGAAGAATTCTTTCTCCGGAAGGTGCTAATTCGGATGTTTTGGGACGGTGAAGAACATCCAAGCGTTGAAGTGCCGATTGGTGATTTTTTTGGAATAGGCCATGGGATGAGCAAGGATTTTTGGTCCCTGCCGCTTGTCATGGGGCCAGATAAAGGGAGAGGGTTTAATAGCTTCTTTTCCATGCCGTATTCATCAGCCGCCAAAATTGAAATCGTGAATGAATGTGAATCACAGCTTAATTTTTATTTTTATATCGATTATGAAGAATATGAAAAGCTGGAGGACAATATTGGTCGCTTTCATGCCCAATGGAGAAGAGAAAATGCCACGGGTACATGGGGGGCGGAAATGCCTCTTCAAGAACCGCTTGGGGCGACAAAAGAGGGGCAGCAATATTTATTTGATGTCCTTTGGAAGCAGCCGAATTTAACGGGTGAGGATAATTATATTATCCTGGAAGCTGAAGGCAAGGGGCATTATGTAGGCTGTAATTTAAATATTGACTGTTTTGCCCAGGAGAAAAATAACTGGTACGGAGAGGGCGATGACATGATCTTTATCGATGGTGAAAAGATGCCCTCCATCCATGGAACAGGAACAGAGGATTACTTTAATACGGCTTTTTGCCCGAGAGATGAATTTTGCACTCCATACTTCGGGATTAACTTAAATTCCGGAGATGAAGATAACCCTTGGCGAGGAAAAAATTCCATGTACCGTTTTCATATTGAAGACCCGATTCAATTTTCAAAATCAATCAAGGTAACGATTGAACACGGCCATGCAAATAAATTGATGAATGATTATTCGAGCACTGCTTACTGGTATCAGCTCGAACCGCATAAAAAATTTCCTGATATGCTGCCAATGAAGGATCGGCTTCCACGGAAATATAAAAAGCAAATCAGCTTGGTCGAAGAAAAGTAGGAAGGTGATGAAATGGAAGGGCACGCCCGCCATACGAAAATTGGAAAAAGCTTCGGAATCGGAGTAGTCGGCTTAGGGGAAGGAAAAGGCTTAGTTAAGGGACTGCACGGACATCCTGATTTATCCGTTGTTGCCGTTTGCGATGTAAACGGAGAATTAGTAAAAAAGATTCAAAATGAATACGCAGTTCCTTATGGATACACGCTTCTTGAAGAAATGGTGGATCGTGACGATGTCGACATCATTGCGATTTATACCCCGGATCAGCTTCATATTCAACATATAAAAATAGCCTTTGAAGCGGGTAAACATGTGATTTGTACGAAACCGCTCGTTAACTCCTTAGCAGAAGCGAGAGAAATCCTTGAACTTACAAATGCATATCCAGATAATCAACTGCTTGTTGGACAAAGCTCAAGATTCTTTGGCGTATGCAGCACCAAAGAAGGGCATTCGAAAGCGGTAAACTTGGTGAGTTAAGCTATGTAGAAACGCAATATGTCCATGACATGAGATGGTTTTATAACAACCGTCCTTGGCCCGTGAAGGAGATTTCGATCTATTATTTGCTTGTTGTTCACATCCAGTTGATTTAATCCGATGGTATATGGGTGATGTTGAGGAAGTTTTCGCTTATGCCAGTCAATCTCTGATCGGGGGGCAGGCTCAATTTCAGGGAAACGATACCTTTGTGATCAATTTGAAATTTGAATCCGGTAGAATTGGAAGAGTACTAGGCTTGTATGGCCTAGAGCATCCCCATCATAATCGTCCATGGATTGAAGTAGGTGTTTATGGTACTAAGGGAACCTTTATTGCTAAATACCCGCAATTAGAAGCAATTGTAAAATATGAGGGAGAGCCAGAACGGGTAGAGTCCTATTTTGAGGATATCTATCATTATTTTCAATTTGAAGGAATTAACCACCACGCCGGCGAGTTTGTGAATTATACCGAGTATTTTGCCCGATGCTTAGTTAACAATGAAAAGGCGTATCCCGATGTAATTGATGGTGGAAAAACAATCGCGGTATTAGAGGCCATTCGGGAATCCATTCATACTGGAGTGCCAGTTAAGGTAGAAAAAATATAGAGATAAAAGGGCTGTTTACCATGCAGAATCAAAAACTACTAGTCGTTGGCAGTATTAATATGGATATTTTTACGTATGTTGAGAATCATCCAAAACCTGGAGAAACCTTAAAAAGTGAAAAAGTAATGTACAGCAGTGGAGGTAAGGGGGCAAACCAGGCAGTTGCAGCTTCCCTATCAGGCGGTGATGTTTATATACTGGGTGCTGTAGGGAGCGATGCGTTTCAGCTTCCCCTTGTTCAATCATTAAAAGAAAATAATGTGAACGTTGATTATGTGTTGGAAAAGGACACGAATTCGGGTTTTGCCTTTATTACGGTTGATAAGCAGGGAGAAAATCATATTATATTATCCGAAGGCGCGAATGGGAAAATTGACAAAAGAGATATAGAAACAGTCCTTTTTACAGCCATTACCCCTGCAGCAGTTTTACTTCAAAATGAAATCGCATGGGAAGCCACTAAATATGTAATGGAGCTGGCAAAAAAGCAAGACATCCCTGTCTATTACAACGCAGCTCCGGCTCAACAAATATCAGAAGAAATATTTCCGTATATCAATGTGTTAATTGTGAATGAAATAGAATTATCCACTTTATCTGGAAAGGTAATTCAGAACAAAGAGGATATAAGTTTGGCATTGGATTACCTCATGAACAAGGGAATAAATGAGGTCATTGTTACATTAGGGAAGGATGGCAGCCTTTATAGAAATAAGGCGGGGCAAAGCTATTTCACACCAGCATATAGAGTCGAATCGGTAGATACTACCGCTGCAGGAGATACCTTTGTAGGTGTATATTTTACAAAGGTCCTGACCGGATTTTCAGTTGAGCAGGCATTAAAATATGCCACTGCCGCTTCAGCAATTACTGTAACCCGATATGGTGCGCAAATTTCTATACCTTCACTTAATGAAGTTGAAGCATTTTTGTCTAAAAACTAGGTATAATATCTTAATATTTAAAAGATTACAAAAATAAAAAGGGGATCCGTTACATATCATAAAAAAGTCTTTCTATTTAGCGAGAGAATGGAATAATACTTATTTTTTAGAGGAGGCATTATGAAAAAGAATGGGATTCTAAACAGTGAAATCGCCAGCGTCATGGCAAAAATGGGACATACGGATTACATTGTCATTGCGGATTGCGGACTGCCCATCCCTGATGGAATAAAACGGATTGACCTGGCTTTAACAATAGGAAAACCATCCTTTTCTGATGTTTTAAGGATTGTATTAAATGACTTTATTGCTGAAAAAGCCACGTTAGCAATGGAGATAAAACAGCATAATTCTGAGATTCTTAAAGAAATAGAGGAATTAATGCCGCTCGAAATGCTGGAGTTCGTATCGCATGAAGAATTTAAAAATGTAACAAAAGCGGCTAAAGCGGTTATTCGGACAGGTGAAGCCACTCCATATGCAAATATCATTTTGCATAGCGGAGTTATTTTTTAACCTTACACCAGAAAAATTTTGAACCTGTTGTATTATTTAGAAATTTATTATACTATAAAATGGAAATCCTTTTCTAATGTCTAATAAGATAATTTTAGATACTTATAATAATTAGTCTTCGTGCCTGGAGGTGAAATTGGTGTTAAAGAATGATACAGGAATTGCAACTATAAACGATGTAGCTTCTGAAGCGGGGGTATCAATCACTACTGTATCTAGGGTAATGAATAACAATTATCCTGTTAAAAAAGATACTAGAGAAAGAGTTGAAAGAGCTATTGAAAAGCTTAACTACAAGCCCAATATAATTGCTCGAGGCCTTATTATGAAGAAAACATCTGTTATAGGAGTAATTGTCCCTGGTTTAACAAATCTTTTCTTTCCAACGATTGTTGAAGCCATAGAAAAGGTAACAAGAAGTAAAGGATATACAATATTTTTAAACAATACATCGGGTAATGGACAACTGGAAAGAGAATTAACTGATAAAATGATATCAATGCAGGTAGATGGGATAATTGTAATAGATCCAGCTCCGGAAAATTTGGATAATGGATTTTATATTGAAGCATCATCTGAACTGCCTATAATAATTGTAAATGCAAATTCATCTAGAAATGATTTGAATTTTATAAGTTATAATGAAGAAATCGGAACTTTAGAAGCTTTTGAATATCTTATTAAGCTAGGGCATGAAAAAATTACTTTTCTTAGAGGGGAAAGCAGCTTTTCCTATGATTTGAAGGAGAAAATCTATTTAAATATTTTAGATAATTACAAATTTAAATATAAAGAAATCGTAAGAGTACGTCATGGCAACGTTATAGAAGGTACCACTGAAACAGAGGAGAAGATAGAGAAGCTTCTTTTATCTGAACGAAGGCCAACAGCTATTTTTGCATGCAATGACCTTATGGCTATCGGTGTAATAGGTGCCTGTAGAAATGTTGGATTAAAGGTACCTGAGGATATTTCTGTTATCGGTTTTGATAATACCCTTTTATCACAAATTGCCTATCCAAAGATTACAACAGTTGATTTGAAAATGGAGTCAGTTGGTAGAAAAGCAGCAGAAAAAATGTTAAATCTGATAGAAGATGAAGACTCCTACAAAATAAAAATAGTCTTAGACACAAGCTTAGTAATCAGGGAAAGCTGTGGAAAGGCAAAAAATATATAATGATTTCAAACAAACATATTTATATAGACAATTGATTTTGAAAGGGTTAAAGTAGAAATAGAAAACGCTTTCTAAATCAATTGTCTTTTTTAAAAAGAAAACGTTTTCTATAATGGTGGAATTTTATTATACATTCGTTATAGGAGTGCTATTTTATGAGAGAAAAATTGAAAAAGGATTTTGAAGAGGTCTTTGAAAACTCAGAGAATGTAGAATTTTACTTCGCACCAGGACGCGTTAACCTCATTGGAGAGCATACAGATTATAACGGAGGTCATGTGTTCCCATGCGCAATAAGCCTTGGAACTTATGCAGCAGCAAGAAAAACAAATGACAACATAATAAAATTGTATTCGAAAAACTTTCATGACTTCGGTGTTGTTGAAGTTAGCTTAGATGAACTAGATTATGATAAAAAACATGATTGGGCTAATTATCCAAAGGGAATTATTTGGACCTTAAAAAAAGCTGGTCACAAATTTGATAGTGGTTTTGAAGTATTGTTTTATGGCGATCTCCCTAATGGTGCAGGATTATCATCTTCAGCATCCATAGAAATGGTTACAGCTGTTCTTCTTAAAGATCTATATAACTTGAATATCGATATGCTGGATATGATAAAGCTTTCCCAAGCGACAGAAAATAACTATATCGGAGTTAATTGTGGAATAATGGATCAATTCATTATTGGAATGGGGAAGAAAAATCACGCAGTTCTGCTTGATACAACTACACTTAACTTTGAGTATGCAGAAATTAAACTAGATAAAGCCTCTATCGTTATTGCTAATACAAATAAACGAAGAGGACTTTCTGATTCTAAATATAATGAAAGAAGAAGACAGTGTGAAGACGGATTAGAAAATATAAAAAGATATATTGATGTCAAATCCCTTGGGGAACTAAATGAAGAAACCTATGAATATATAAAAGATCATATTACGGATGTGATCAATAGAAAACGTGTAAAACATGCAGTATATGAAAATAGAAGAACCTTAAAAGCTATAAAGGCACTTAAGAATGGTGAAGTTGATAAGTTTGGAAGACTTATGAATGAGTCACATATCTCCCTTAGAGATGATTATGAAGTTACTGGAGTTGAACTTGATACATTAGTTGAGCTTGCCTGGAGCAAAAACGGAGTAATAGGTTCAAGAATGACTGGAGCAGGTTTTGGTGGTTGCACTTTAAGTATAGTTGATGATGATTGCATCGAAAATTTTATACATGTTGTCGAAAAAGAATATAAAGAAAAAATAGGATATAAACCTAGCTTTTATGTTGCTAAAATCGTTGATGGTGCAAGTAAATTAACATCATAAAAGTAAACTGTTGGGATGATGAAAATTTAAATGTTTGAATGAGAAGGTAATATAGGGAGAATAGAAAATACGATAGAAAATGTTCGATATGACTTGTTAAGTACGACTAAAATATTCAGAACATTCTGGTTAATATACCGAATAAATTTTTTCAATTTTATAAGATAAGATAGGGAATGTGAAGATATTTAAATATTGTAATAAAAAGCAAGGTACACACTATGGGTGTACCTTGCTTTCATTAATTTAATGTTCTTTTTCAACAACTTTTGTTTTAGAAACGAGATCATGGAGACTTAAATGTTTCGTACTATTAACTAGCATAGTAAAAGAAAGAAACATAACCCATGGCAGACTAATGAGATACCAGAGAATAAAATACATAGGGCTTTTATTAATATTTATTAGTAGATTATCTAAGAGGCCAGTAGGCAACAGAATTAATAATATCCATAGGTTTATTTTTTCTATAAATACTTTTCCGAGTATCTCACGATTAAGTAGAGACATAAGGTCAAGTCTTTCATCGTTAGAGCAGATCATATGTATTTTCATTATTTTTTTTCCGATCGTTTGACCCTTGAAAATAAAGTTAGAAAAAATTATCGAATAAAAGGAAAATAATATTCCATTAATAATACTATTTTTAATTTGCATTTCTACATCTAAAGCTGCCACATTATATAGAAATGCTTTTCTAAAGAAAAAGACAAGTAAATAAATAAGTAAGGTATCAATCATATAAGCAATGATTCTTTTAGAAACTTTAGCAGTTATAAAACGATCAAGATCATTTATTTTATTCATTCACATCATACCTCAAATATTATATTTATGATTTTCAAAAGAGTAGCAGAACTAACACAAATGACAGATGTAGTGGGAGTTTTTTATCCTTTTATCAAGTTTTTATGTTTATGTAAAATCTAAAAATGTAATACCTTTACCAAATACTATATCATAGCCCAATTTAAAGATATATATTTTTAGAATATTAAATAATTTAAAGGTCTTTTATTCAAATGTAAATTTTCTAAAGAATTCAATTTTTCCGTCAATTCATCTTGACACAAGACGAGAATAGTATTAATCTAACTTTAAAGAGAAAACGTTTGCTATAAGCTTTATAAACTATTCCCAAGTGAAAATGGAGTTTATTTTAAAAGCTTAGTATTTGTCAAAGATCAATAAAAATTATTGAAAATAAGAAGGGTGGTGTTAATAACAGTTATTGTCCGTATAGTATGATTTCCATGTCATCTTAAGAAAAAAAGAAGCACATCTAGTTAAGTATCTGGATTATGATTCTGTAAAGCTTTCCTTTTATTAAATTTTTCATAATTTGAATAATTGCAAGCGCATTCATAATCAATTAGATACCGAACATCACAAGAACTAGTTTATCGAGCACGTCAGTCAGCTAAGGAGATCACTTTTTCTATCCAAAATATTGACTCAGGTGCAGGGGGTTAAGTGATGAATAAAGTAGTAAAACGAATTGCTATTTTAATGATGAGTATTCTATTAGTAGTTGGTTTGTTCGGCTGTTCTAACAATACAAGTGGAAAAGCGGATTCAAAAGGAAAAAAACCAAAAGAAATTAAATTAACCTATCAATATTGGGATTTGATTCCTGAACAGGAGAAACTATTTGCAAAATTCTCTGAAGAGTATAAAAAGAAAACAGGAATCAATGTAACCATCGACGGTCAATATATTTCTGATGCAGGTTGGGAAGACACTTTAAAGACCCAGGTAGCAGCAGGCGGGGGTCCTGATGTATTCCATTTAGACTTAGGCTTGGCTTCTTCCTGGCGAGACGCTGTCATTCAACCATTAAGTCCATATTATAAAAAAGATTTCTGGAATCAATTCATACCATCGACAATAAAAGTATGGAAATTTGATAATAATTACTATGCAGTTCCAAACTCATTCTCAGTTGTCGACTTTTTATATAATAAGGAAATGTTAAAGAATGCCGGGGTTAATGTAGACAGCTCCACCAGATGGACCCTTGCTGATTTTGAAAGTGCTATGCAAAAAATTCATGATACCTACAAAGGGAAGACTGTAAAGTATGAGGATGGAAAAGAATATCCATATTATACAGTTGGATCAGCCTCCCTTATGTATTGGTGGTGGCTGTTCTGGAGCTATGGTGGAGAATCACTTAATAAAACAAACAATATTGCTCAAAAGGAATATGTTGACGCGATTATGAAAATTGCAGACTATGCCGATAAAGGCTGGGTTACAAACGCTGCTGATGTCCTGCCTGGAAAGGTAACGATTGCATTTAGTTCAGCTGCTAACGTAGCACTCTATCCTACTGGCGACTGGACTCCAACCACCTTCTACCGGAAGGATAAAGGGATTGGGGAAGCAAGAGTACCGCAAAAGGTTGATTATGGCTCATTAGTAGTTCCTTTAGGTGATGATGGTAAACCACATGCAGAAATGTACAACCAAGGCGTAGTGATGAATAAAAATTTAGATGGTTGGAAAGCAGATGCTGCAGCTAATTTTATTAAGTACATGACGACAACAGATGCATGGATGGGTGCCCGAGGTCCAGAAGTAGGTGGACTTGGAATACCTGCTCGTAAGGAATGGGCTGAAAAATATGCGAAATCATGGTTTGAAAAACCAGAAGAACGAGATGCATTTGTTTGGACAGCTAACAACGGTGTGATTACATCATCAGACTACCATGTAAGCGGCGTTGATATGTATACACCAGTTCAAGACGCATTAACTCTAGCATACAATGAAGCTGCTAAGCCTGGTGCACTTGACATGGAAGCAGTTCGCAAGCAAGTCATTGCAAAACTGGAAGAAGGTCAAAAGTCATTGAATACTCAGCTTCAAGAGAATGATATAAAGCTGGATAATCCTAAAGCTGCGGTAAAATAATTTAATTCTTAAATAAATCCATAAAGGAGGCTAATTTTTAGTCTCCTTTATGGATTTAAAATAAGCTTTAGCTAGAAAGAGGTGAAGTACATGTCATTAAAAAAGAAAAAACGAAAACTCACAAAATTAGAACGTTCTGATTATGCGATAGGCTACATCTTTATGGCACCATCGATTATCTATCTCATATTTTGGACCATTTTGCCAATCTTAGTCGCTTTTTTTGTATCTTTTACCAATTATGATATGCTTCGTCATGATATTTTGCATCCGTTTAACGGCAAAATAAAGTTTGTGGGTATAGACAACTACATAATGGCACTGAAGAATCCTATTTTTCAGAAAGCTGTTTATCAAACCATGTACTATTCGCTTGGTGCGGTCATCTTAACTACCTTTGTGGGACTTACACTTGCACTAATTGCACACAATGCAAAGGGAAAAAATTTGTTCCGAATTGCTTATTATATTCCAACTGTTACAGCCATTGCGGCATTAGTCATTATTTTTGATGGTATGTTTAGACCGGCTACCCCTGTAACTGAATTCTTATCCTATTTCGGCATTCCTTCGGTTCAATGGCGTGAAGATCCAAGGTTTACGATGCCCTTGGCTATCATTATGTCAGTTTGGTCTGGTGCCGGTTATTCCATGCTTATTTATCTGGCGGGGCTTCAAGAAATATCCAATGATGTTTATGAAGCGGCATCATTAGATGGAGCTTCAAGAATTAAACAGTTTTTACATATTACTTTTCCACTTCTTAATAATAAGACTTTCTTCCTGATGGCAACTGGTTTCATAGGTGCCCTGCAGGTATATGATATTGCTCAAATGCTATCGGAATATGGTGATGCACCGTCGACCGGGGGATCGAATGGCTCCCTTTGGACCGTTGTTTACTATGTTTATTATGTAGGATGGACACAAAGTAAAATGGGACGGGCAGCGGCTATTTCCTTCTTGCTCCTTATCATTATCATGGCCTTTACATTTATTCAAAGGAAAATATTTAAGGATCAGACCTATTAATAAAGGCAGGTGAAAAAAATGAATTTAAGTAATACCAAGGTGGATAATGACCAATTAAATAATGTTCAGCAATTAACGAAAAAATCCTATAAACCTAAAATAAACCCTCATAAAAAATCGAAAATCATTTATCAAACGGTCACCATTATATTCACCCTGATCGCAATAATCTTTGCCATTCTTACGTTATATCCCTTTATCTTCTCGGTCATTGCATCATTACGGAAGGGACTTGATGTTTATTCATCGGGCTGGAGTTTTTCAGATTTAACCTTATATTCCTATAAAAAGATCATTTTTGGATTTAGTGATGAAGAATCCGTCAAATTGACTACTTGGCTATTAAATACAGCATTTGTATCGATTGTTACCACTCTATTAACTCTGCTGGTATCTGCTCTAGGAGGTTATGCACTAGCACGAATCGAATTCCCGGGTAAAAAAACGTGGTTTGCTCTTATTCTTGGAGTCATGATGATACCGGGGCAGATTACTCTTATTCCAAAATATATTATGATTGCTAATTTCTTTGGATGGACGAATAGTTATACAGGTTTGATTGTACCCTTCATCTTTTCTGCCTATTTCACCTTTATGATGCGGCAATTTTTCTTATCCTTTCCAAAAGAGGTAGAGGAAGCGGCGATTTTAGATGGAATGAGCCGCATGGGTGTCTTCTTTAATATGGTGCTGCCCCTATCGAAAGCGCCGATGCTTGCTGCAGGAATCTTAATATTTATGGGTTCATGGGGATCATATTTATGGCCGAAAATTTTGATTAGTAAAATGCCGATGTATCTCATCTCTCAGGGGATGACCGTTATGATGGGAGGAAGATATACTTCAACTCCTTCTGTTCAAATGGCAACGGCTATTGTATCCACTCTGCCGCTCATTTTATTATTTGTTATCTTCCAAAAACACTTTATGGGATCCATTGCAAAAACAGGAACTAAGGGTGTATAGAAAAGGAGTAAAACAGATATGAATCATTTATCGGAGAATAAGCTTAAAACGTTAGAATACTCCTCCATAAGACCAAAAGGGTGGATTCTTGACCAGCTTCAGCTTCAAATGGACGGAATAACAAAGGACCTGGATAATTATTGGGGATCTGTGGGTTCTTATTCAGACTGGATAGGCGGAACGGATAATAGCTGGGAAAGACCACCATATTGGTTAGATGGGCTGGTCCCCCTATCCTATCTTTTGCAAGACGAACAGGCAATTGAAAAGTCCAAGAAATGGATTAATTGGAGCTTAAACAGCCAAAAAGATAACGGAGATTTTCGCCAACCTATCGAAAAACAGACTTTGATGAAACGCTGTTTTGGCCTAAATTTGTCATGCTTAAAGTGTTTATTTCTTATTATGAGTCAACGAATGACCCAAGGGTAATACCCTTTATGACGAAATACTTTAAATTCTCCTTAGAAAAGTTAAATGAGTACAAAATGAATGGCTGGGCGGAGGCCGCGGGGGAGACTTCGCGTATTCAATCCTTTGGCTCTATGAAAAAACGAAGGAAGAATTTTTACTGGAATTATTAACAAAGATTAATGATCAAACATTAGCATGGGGCCAAATATTTAAAAGTTTCCCATTTACACAGCCAACAGATTTTTATTATAAATGGGATAAATTAATGGAAAATACAACTAGGACTTCCTTATACAGTGTCATGAAATATCATCATACCCATATCGTGAATGTGGCCATGGCAATTAAACAGCCTCTGATGAAATATAGAGAAACAGGTGAAAAATCCTATCTTGACTCTATTTATGAAGGGATCCAATCCCTATCAAAATATCACGGGCAAGCAGCAGGAATTTTTTCTGGGGATGAGCATTTAAGCGGAACGAATCCCACACAGGGTACAGAGCTTTGTTCAGTTGTTGAATACATGTTTTCTCTGCAGCTCTTGCTTGAAGCAACAGGGGACTCTCACTTTGCAGATTTACTGGAAAGGGTTGCATATAATGCCCTGCCGGCTACGATTAGTGAAGATTTTAAAGCACATCAATATGATCAGCAAGCCAATCAAGTACTTGTCACTCATGCTAAACGCAATTGGTATAACAATGAAGATGATTCTAATTTGTTTGGGTTTGAGCCTAACTTTGGGTGCTGTTTAGCAAATATGCACCAGGGCTGGCCAAAATTCACAAAGAATGCCTTTCTGGTTGGAGAAAATAGTATTCATGCAGCCGTCTATATGCCGGCAGATGCCCATGTAGAGTTAAATGGCGAGAAGATAACCATTATCTCTACAACTGAATATCCATTTAATAGGAAAGTGGATTTTATGTTTAAAATCAATATACCTAAGGAATTTAAGTTCCATTTAAGGATTCCTGGATGGTGTAATCAATACAAAATATTAGTAAACAATGAACCTGCAGATTTAAAAGATAATAACGGTTGGGCAGTATTAGATAGAAAGTTTTTTAATGAAGACAAGGTATCTATAAACTTTGAAATGCCAGTTTCTATAAAAAAAGGTTGGTATAACAATAGTGTAACTGTAGAACGTGGACCCTTGGTTTTCGGGCTAAAAATTAAAGAAAACTGGAAAAAGCTCGGTAGAGGAATTAGTGATTACCCTTATTATGAGATATATCCAGAATCTCCATGGAATTTCGCATTAGATTTAAATAAAGAATTGAAAATAGAAGAAACAGGAATTAAATCTAAGCAGGCATTTAGTTATGATAATCCTCCAGTGCGAATTTTTGCAAAAGCCTATTCTGCTCCATCTTGGGGACTTGAAAATAACTCGGCAGGAGAGCTTCCTTTATCCCCCATAGTAAGTGTAGGAGATGAAGAAAATGTGGAATTAATACCATATGGATGTGCTAAGTTACGAATATCTCTGTTCCCATGGATAGAATAAATAGACCAATATAGGGGGCATATTGTATGACAAAGATTGTTCAAAGCACTGAAAATGTATGTAAGGCAATCCCGTTTACAGATGTAAAGATTGATTCCCTATTCTGGAATCCAGTACTAGAAACGCATCACAGAGTCACAGTTCATACTGTTGTGAATCGTTGTACTGAGACAAACAGGGTAGAGAATTTTATAAAATCAGGCAAGTATTTAAAAATGGGAATAGATAAACCCCTTCCGATAGAGTTAGAGTTTGAAGGTCGTTTTTATGATGATTCTGATGTTTATAAAGCTATAGAGGGTGGAGCCTATTCGCTTATGCAATATAATGATGCGGAGCTTGAAGAAAAGTTAGACACAATCATTGATGCAATTGAAGAAGCTCAATGGTCCGATGGGTATCTTATGACCTTTTATACAATTGATCCTGAGAAAAAAGGGCAAAGATGGACGGATATGGACAAACATGAAATGTATTGCGGCGGACATTTGATTGAGGCTGCGATTGCTTATTACTATGCAACAGGAAAAGATAAGCTTTTAACTATTTCTAAAAAATTGGTTGACCATTGGATGGATGTATTTGGCATGGAAAAAGACATTGGGTACCAGGACACCAAGAGGTGGAACTAGCCTTAGTAAAGCTATATGAGCTGACACAGGATAGAAGATATTTAGATTTTGCTTTGTGGCTTTTGACGGAACGAGGAAAAGGTCACTATGAAAGTGAGGGACGTCCATATTTAGATAAGGACGAATTGTTTTACAAACGTGAGTATCATCAGGATCATCTTCCTGTTGAAGAACAATCCTTTGTATGCGGCCATGCTGTCAGGGCAATGTACATGTATACCGGTATGGCTGATGTTGCTAAATATTTTAATAAAGAAGATTATATGAAAGCCCTAACGAAGATTTGGGAAAATATTGTTTATAAAAACATGTATGTTACGGGCGGTATTGGGTCAAGTAAAGAAAATGAGGGTTTTACTGAGGATTTTGATCTGCCTAACCTTTCAGCCTATGCAGAAACTTGTGCAGCAATTGGGATGGTATTTTTTAATCATCGTATGAATTTGCTGTACGAAGACGGTAAATACGCAGATATCATCGAGAGGGAAATATATAATGGTGTTTTATCTGGAATATCCTTAAGCGGCGATAAATTCTTTTATGTAAATCCACTTGAATCAGAGGGGAAGCCCTTTGAAGAAGGGGGGCATAGAAGAAGACAGGAATGGTTCAAAACATCGTGCTGCCCAACAAATTTAGCTAGATTTCTGCCTTGTATTTCAGAATATGTTTACGCACAGAAAAATGAAAAGATCTTTATCAATCAATATATAGGCTCTACGGGCAGTATTAATATAGCGGGTACAAATCTTAATATTGGTCAAGAAACAAACTTCCCCTGGGATGGAGAAGTTAAGGTTAAACTAAAGACTGACAAAAAGGTAAATGCAACTATATGCTTTAGAATACCAGAATGGTGTGAAGAATACTCCTACCAATATAGTGGAAATCTTAAATCAGGTATTGGATTGAATAAGGGATATATTCACATGAATATGGAAATAGACGGAGAAGAAACGTTAAAGATAAATTTTGAGATGAAGGTAAAAAAGGTACATATGGATCCTCGAGTTAAAGAAAATCAAGGGAAAATAGCCTTGCAAAGAGGACCTGTTGTTTATTCATTTGAAGAAATAGATAACCCTGATGGAATCGATAATATATTAATAGGAAGAGATACACAGTTTTATAACGAGTGGAATCCTGACTTACTTAATGGAATGATCATGCTAAAGGTCAGAAATGCTGAAAAAGAATGGCGCGCTATTCCCTATTTTGCATGGGATAATAGGGACCTGGGAAAAATGAGAGTATTTGTTAAAGAGTTAATCGACAATACTCGAAGCGTAGAATATAAACCTAGTTAACTTAAGAGAGGTGACATTGATGGCAAAAATTATTATGAAAGATCTTTGTAAAAGCTATGATGGAGAATATCAAGCAGTTAATAACGTAAATCTTGAAGTTAAGGATAATGAGTTTTGTGTATTGCTGGGACCATCCGGATGTGGTAAAACAACTTTACTAAGAATGATAGCAGGCTAGAATCGATTACAGATGGGGATTTATATCTTGATGAATTCCATATGAATGAGGTTTTACCTAAGGACCGTGATATTGCGATGGTATTTCAATCATATGCCTTATATCCGCATATGACAGTTTATAAAAATATGTCTTTTGGGTTAAAGATGAAAAAAATTAGTAAAGAGGAAATCCATAATCGTATATCAAATGCGGCTAGTTATCTAGGACTTGAAGAATATTTAGACCGTAAACCACGTGCATTATCAGGAGGTCAGCAGCAGCGGGTTTCCCTTGGCAGGGCATTAGTTAAAAGACCAAAGGTTTTTTTAATGGATGAGCCCCTTTCAAATTTGGATGCAAAGCTAAGACATCAAACCCGTGAAACCATAGTGAAAATTCACAAGGATGCAGATGCTACAACCATTTATGTTACCCATGATCAGGTAGAAGCAATGACAATGGGTACTAAAATAGTTGTTATGAAATCAGGAGTAATACAACAAATAGGAACTCCTGAGGAAATATATGAAAAACCCACAAATAAATTTGTTGCCGGCTTTATCGGCTCACCTGCAATTAACTTTGTGGATGGATTGGTAGCAAATGGTTATTTGGATACGAAGTTAGGAACATTCAAGATAACAGACGAACAGGTAAAGAAATTAACGGGTTATGAAAATAAAAAGGTAGTAGTAGGTATAAGACCGGAGCATTTATTAACAGAAGATGATCCTAAATATGAAGTAATGTCTGGCACTGATATGGAGATAAAAGCTGATTTTATTGAAAGATTAGGATCGGAAGCTATTATAAATGGATATGTAAATGGTGAAAAAATCGTTTCGAAAATTCGTTATACTAAACCAATTCATTCTGACGATACGATTAATGTGCGTATAGATATTGATCATTTACATTTCTTTGACAATGAGACTGAACAAGTAATTGGATAGATTTTTAATAGACATAGAAGCCACGTCATGATTTTTCTAAAGATATTAAGAGAATCATAGCGTGGCTATTATTTCATATGACTAGGAGGGAGAAGAATGAATAGAAAATATGTAGTTCCCAAACCAGGGATGGTAATAACTGAAGATACTACTTTTTTGCCAGGGGTTTACTATTTCTTTGAAGATGAAGGAATAACGATAGGGGCAAGTAATATTAGTATTGATGGTAATGGTGCAGTATTTATCGGCGGGAAGATGAAGGGGAAAGATAAGGTATCCCAAAACACAGATGAATTTAGCTACGGATATTCGATGCATGGTAAGGATGACAGTCTCGGTTTCCATGGCATTGCTGTTAATTCTAAGAATACTGAGAATGTAACCATTAAAAATTTAAGTGCAAAAAACTTTGAGATAGGCTTAAAACTTGAGAACTGTACGAACTATAAAATACATAACAATGATTTTTCCTATAACTATCACAATCCAGATCACGGGTGGGATGAGCATGAGGATTTAGGGGGAATTGTGCTACTCTCTACACATCATTGTGTGGTGGAGAATAACAAAGCCAACAATGTATGGAATGGCTTGACAATAAGAAATGGCGATAAAAATTTTGTTGAAAATAATGATTTTTCTCATACCTCTAATGTTGGGCTAAGGCTATGGCATGGATGTGAAAATGAATTTTACCGTAATGATTTTAGCTGGGGTATCAGGAAAGAACCTTATGAAGTTCATGCCAGGGACTCTTCCTGCGTATTGATAGAAACGGGCTCAAATAATAATAAATTTATAAAAAATGACATGAGATTTGGTGGAGATGGACTTTTTATAAGGTCACTAAATGGATGGATGTCTACCGGAAACTATTTTGAAGAAAATGATACCTCCTTCGCAAATAACAATGCCATAGAAGCATGGGATGAGGGAAATACATATGTAAGGAATAAGGCAAATTTTTCAAGCTATGGTTTCTGGCTTGGAAACTCCGATAATACCGTATTAATTGAGAATGAGGTAAGCTACAACGGTGTTAATTTTAATAATGCTCCAGAGAACTTTGGAAATGCTGGAATTTCGGTAGTAAATGGCTCAGGAACTAATTTTAAATTGATTAGAAATAAAATTCATCACAACAATGGACCAGGGATTGCCATACGAAATAGGGTGGACTATCCTGCTGTAAATTGGGTATTGGAACACAATGAAATTTATGAAAATAAAAGTGATAATAGAGGCTATGCAGGGCATGGAATATATTTGAAATATGCAAAAAATATAACTCTAATAAATAATAAAATATATGGAAATGATGGTGAGTCCCTTTATATAGATGAATACGTAGGTGATGTAAAAGAACTTCATAGAAGAAAAGATCCAAAGGAAATCAAAGTTAGTATTAGATCCAACTCGAAAACTTTTATTGTTAATAAGGAATTTGTCTTTAAGTCAGAAATAGAGAAAGAACTTAAAGGGCTGAATTATGTATGGGACTTTGGTGATGGTGAGTCATATGATGGAGAAATAGTAAGTAGGAAATTCGAACAGCCTGGATTTTACAGAGTTATCTTATCAGTAAATGATGGAGAAAATGTTGGCTTTGATTGTATAAATATATATGTTTTATCAGAAGGTCTTGAGATTTTTAATGAAGAGAATATTAGTAACTGGAGTATGGAATCAGATGGAGATGTGAGACTGACCTATAATGATAGAGACTTTGTAAGTGGTAAGGGTTCACTAATGCTGCAGTCCTCAGGAGTAAAGGATATTACCTTGAGATATCCAAGGTCAGAGAACTTAGGAATTGATGCATCAGATTACTCACACTTTGGATTCTGTATAAGATATTTAAATGAAATGATTGATTGGTATAAGGAAAACAAAACTCCTACCATTAGATTTTGTAAGGATCTATATAATTATATTGAATTTACACCTAAATCTAACTTATTTGGTGATCTTGCCAATAAGTATAATGAATCAAAATACAATTGGACATATTTAGAAATAGACTTAATAAATAATGACGAATTTTTAAAAAAGGTTACGGGTAACTTTGATTTTAGAGAAATTAGTTATATGGAAATAAATATAGATAATCAGATATCCGCTCAGTCAATATTTATGATTAGTGGCATGAGGTTTATATTGAAGGAAAAGAAGGACTTTTTTAACATTGTAGATGTATCAAAGTTTTTAGATGATTGTAATTCAAACAAAATTGTTGAAGTATCAAGTAATGGAAATGGTTCCGATACTTTAGCTCCTTTAATGAATGTAACCCATTTTGGTGATTTAACTAAGAGATGGATTTCTTCAAATGATAATGGTATTGAATATTATCAAATAAATTTTGATTCTGTCAGGACTTTTAACAGGGTTGTAATCGATTTTTACCATTGTAGTCAAAATACTTTAAATTGTCATCAAGAGAAGCTCCCCAAAGGATTAATCTTAAGTTATTTTAGTAATGGCAAATGGCTTGAGATAAATGAAGGAAATATTAAGGTATTAAATAGTCATAATGTAATAACTTTTGAAGCGGTCATGGGTAGTAAACTGAGACTTATCTTAGAAGGTGAGAACAAACCCTTCTCTATCTACAACATAGAAGTAAATAATATGAAAAACAAGCTTAACAAATACAATATTGAAGATATTAAAAGAAAGAGCACTAGTTTCATAAATATTGAAAAGATAGGAGTAAAACTAAACTATTCTTTGCATGAAGGGGATAAGGGTTTATCAGATTTAAAGGTTTCTCTTAATGAATATGATAAAGATATTCTCGATTCTAAAGAAATAGCTAGTAAAGATATACAATGGGAGGAAATTAATTTCGGAAAGGAAACCACTTTAGATATTGCTGTAGATGGCTTAGATAATAGTAAAAATTACTATTTAGCAATGACCCAAAAGAAAATGGCAGATGATTTAACTAAGGGTCAATATTATAGATGGTCAGGAAAAGGCATATCTGATATGGATGGATCCTACGGCTATATAAATAAAGATGGAATAGTTAATGACAAGGTAGGATGGGGAAGAAACTGGATGAAAATATATACTGATAAGTATGTTCTAGACCTTTCCGATAATAGTGACACACTAGGTAATAGATTCGGTCTTTCTTCTATGGAAAAAATTTATCAGAAATTTATTCTACCAGACCCAATAATTCATATTGTAGAAGGTTCAATAAGTTCACTTAACAGTTTAACCATTAAAGAAGAGGAGGTAATTAAAGTAACCCTCAAGGAATTATGTTCAGTTAATAAGGTGATTTTATACTTTATAGATCCCACGCCTAGAAATGTAATCGTAAAGATAGAAGAGAAGTCATTTGAGGGACGGAATTGTGAAGATATTACGGAGGTAACTCTCAATAAAAGAATTAGTGAGCTAACTATTTTTTTAAAAGGAGACACAATCTTAAAGTCTATCGAGCTCTTATAATCAACACATAAAAAATGAAAAAGGATAAGTTATGTTTTAACCTAATAATTAAATGAAAGGAGCTTATCATGAAAAGAGCACTCATCCTTAGCGGAGGCTGGGAAGGTCACCACCCATCTGAAATTGACGGAATTTTTAAACAAATACTATTAGGTGAAGGTTATGATGTAGATATTTGTAAAACCTTACACTCTATTCATACAAACTATCCTTTAAAGGATTATCAGTTAATTATCCCCAATTGGACAATGGGACAAATACCATATGATTCATTATGTGCTTTATTGGAAGCAGTTCAAGAAGGAGCTGGGGTCGCTGGAATTCATGGTGGCATGGGCGATGCTTTTAGAAATGAAACAGAATATCAATATATGGTGGGAGGACAATTTGTAGCGCACCCTGGCGGCCAAGAGGTTGATTATACAGTCTTGATCCAGGATAAAGAACATGTTATTACAAAGGACATAAACGATTTTGAAATTCAATCAGAGCTTTATTATATGCAAATTGATCCCGCAATTCAGATTCTTGCATCTACACCTGTAGGGTCCATCCAAATGCCCGTAGCATGGACAAAAACCTATGGAAGGGGAAGCGTGTTTTATTGTTCAGTGGGACACAAGCCAGAGGATTTAACGAATAAGGACTGCTATAACCTTATTAAAAATGGATTTCTTTGGGCTGCTTCAAAAGAATAAAGGAGTGAGTCTTTATGTTGAATAGTAAAATAAATGTCGGAATAATTGGCTGCGGAAATATTAGCAGCATTTATATTGAAAATCTTCAAAAATTTGAACATGTTAACCTAGTAGCCCTTTCCGACCTGCAGCTAGAAAAAGCAAGGCTGCAAGCGGATAAATACAATGTCCCGATAATATATACACCTGAAGAGCTGCTTAACGATAAAGGAATTGATATCGTCGTAAACCTAACGACCCCAGAGGCTCATTATGCTGTATCAGAGCAAATTCTCTTGAGTCACAAACATGTCTATGTAGAAAAACCATTGACGATTGAAAAAGAGGATGCACAGAAATTGATCACTTTGGCACGACAAAATAATGTACGTATTGGATGCGCCCCGGACACATTTTTAGGAGGAGCAATTCAAACTGCACGTGAACTCATAGAAAAAGGTGCAATCGGTAAACCAATCGCCGCTCATGCCTTCATGTTATGTCATGGACATGAAAGCTGGCATCCAGCTCCTCATTTCTACTATAAACATGGAGGCGGTCCATTATTTGATATGGGTCCATATTATTTAACGGCTTTAATTAACTTAATCGGCCCTGTCAGAAGAGTAGCCGCCATGGCGAATATAACTTTCCCAGAACGTACCATTACAAGTAAGCCGAATTTTGGTGCGACGATACATGTAGAAACTCCAACCCACATTAATGGTGTTTTGGAGTTTGAAAATGGTGCAATTGGTAATCTTGTTACCAGCTTTGATATATGGCATACAAAGCTGCCTTGTATTGAGATATATGGAACGGAAGGAACGATGATGGTCCCTGACCCGAATGGCTATAATGGGGTCATTCAAATAAAGAAAAAAGGTGAAAAGGAGTGGAAGGATCAGCCGATTACTTTCGGATATACAGACAATAGCAGAGGGATTGGTGTTTCGGATATGGCACATGCAATCATTTATGGAGAGAAGCATCGAGCGAATGAAGAAGTAGCTTTTCATGTATTGGATATCATGCATAGTATTTTAGATGCTGCAGATAAAGGAAGACATATAAATCTGGCAAGCACCTGTGAAAAGCCAAAGCTTATGGACCATACAAAAAACTTAGTTGAATAGCTATTTAATCTTACGATACGAAGGAGAATTAATGATGCCAAAACCAAATTTTTATTACTTCTTCTGTAATCACTGGACACAGGGAGGCATAGGATTTGCCTTCCCATCCGGCTGGTATGCTGGAAAAAAATATGACCGCACCTTTTCGACTGCATACACCATACATAAAATGCTCGACGCTGCTGATGATTACCCTGGATTGAAGGTATCCATGGAACTTGATGCTTATTCATATGAAGAAGTGGAGAAGGAAGATCCTGCATGTATTGAAAGACTAAAGCAATATATCTATGAAGGAAAAGCCGCGGTTGATGGGGGTACCTACGGCCAGCCATTTGGCCAAGACTATGGCTGGGAACCTAACATTCGCCATCTCACCTTTGGAAAGAAGTCGATAAAGGAAGTCCTCGACTACGATATTCGGGCTTTTTTGGTCGAAGAACAGTGGTTTCACCCGCAATTACCCCAGCTCTTGTTAAAAAGCGGCTTCCAATATGCTTCCCTGCAAAATCAAAATTCAGGGCAGGCGATGCCATTAAATGAAGCGATGATTAGCTGGAAGGGCATTGATGGAACTGAAATTCCTGCCATACCTGCCAATGATCTAATGGTTTCCTGTGTTAGGCAATACACTGGCTATCGTGAATACAAAGAAAGATTAAAGGATTATAACAAACCATTGTTGTTCCAATGGGTAGAGATTTGGCCTCCCGGTATGGACTGGGGCGCCAGTGCGACACCATTTGAAAAGGGCATTAAACATGTGGAGGAATGGGGCGGAAAGGCGGTTACGCTGCAAGAGTACTTTGATCTTGAATTAGCAGGACGCGATTTACAATCTATTTATATTCCTCTTGATCAATCCAATTACAAGAATAATTGGTACCAGGATGGCGGTTGGGGCTACGATGGAGATAAAGTCATCATGGTTGACCAAAAGGTTGAACAATCTCTATTAGCCTATGAAACATTATCTGCCATTAAAAATCTAGAGGGCAGTACGGTTGATAATAAAGAAATGCTAACTAAACTTTGGAAACAATTTCTCATCCTGCAGAATCATGACTTTTCAGCTGCAAGAGGTTACCGGGCGTTTACAGAGGATGGAATAGAGACTAAAGCTGGTTCGTACGGTATTAAAAAATATTTCAATATCATTTCATCCTGCGCAGCTGAAATAAATGGCCTTTATGAGACCAAAGGAGAGAATAACTCCTATTTGACAATCTCGAATTATAATGGAGTGTCTTCCCATCAAACCATACCATTTGAAATAAAAAATACGCACAACAACTTTGTTTTAACAAAAAATGGCGAGCGAGTCCCATTTGTGATTACTGAGGAAAAGTACGACACGATAAAAGGATTAATGGTCATTGATGTACCGAAATTAGGCACAGCGACTATCAATATAAAGGAAGAGGAAAAGGAACAAGTCAAGGATGAAAACAAACTTCCAGTTACATATGGGGACGATTGGATTGAAGACGATCATTTCAAAGTTAATTGGAAAAAAGGCACATGGACGATTCAAATCGCAGATAAAAAAACACAGGAAACTATTGATTTTACCGGGTTTACTGGACCAATTGCAAAACAAAATGAACACACAAGCATGTATCCGGCATTAAGTTCTGCTCATGAGATATTTACATTCGCTTTTGATGGAACGACTCATTGTCCTGATCAAATCTCTTTATCTAGAATTAATGGCAGCATAGAATCCAAAAACGATCTTGAAAGTGTTTTATTGCTCCATTGCGATTTAGTGACGCTGCATACTACGGAAACTCCTGTAGCGTTCGCAGAGGTGCGAGTATTCATCAACCATCAAACAAAGGAAATTAAGTGTCAATCCTATTTTTATACAGGTGTGAATTTATCGCTCAATTGCCATGCAACCTTTAAGCATCATTTACCTAATGCTATTTATTATCGTGATTACCCGTTTGGAGAAGAAAAAACAGATATTGATGATATATATGCTAATACCTATATGCGAGTAATGAGTGAAAACACTGGTTTTACCATCGTCCATCCAGGAGTGCAGAAGGTTAAATTGGAAAGGGCAAATGAGTCAGGAAAAATTATGCATTTATTAGCGAGAGATAAAGTATTTGGTGACTATACGTGGACATTCTCGTTGAATTTTAATACCCATACACCATGGGAAAGTGCAAAACATTCCAAGGCTGTTAGAGCTAATTACCCAATAGTTCAAACTGGTGAAAAAGAAGAAAATGAAATTCTTCAAATTGAGGATGAAAGAATCCTACTGTCTGCTTTTTATCAGGAGGATGAACGTTATTTCGTAAGATTTATAAACTATTCTGATCAAAAAATCGCATCCGCAAAGATTAGATTAAATCATAGTTTTAATAAAGTGGAAATAGTCGATTTTAGCGGAAATCCACAAAAAGAGATATCAACACAACATAACTCGAATCAAACTGAAGTTCATGTTGACCTATCTCCATGGGCAATTACGACCCTGGCATTTAGTTAACCTACCAATCTTAAAAAAATGGTTCAGTCATGATATTAAAGGCAGGTGTGCTTCCAACATGTTAAAAATTCATCAAGAAATCCAGCATTTATTGAAATACGGATTAATGAAAAAATTATTCGAAGCAGAAGATGAGGTTTATGTAAGGAACCGAATTTTAGCTATACTCTGCCTTCTGGACTGGCAGGAAGCCAAACCTGAGAATCCTATTCCGGACCTTTCAGAAATACTAAATCGGATATTGAATTGGGCTTATGAAAACGGAGTCTTATTATCGAACACAACTACTGAGAGAGATGTCCTGGATACGGAAATCATGAATTGCATGCTGCCTCGGCCGTCCGAGGTTATCAGGAAATTTAAGCAACATTATAAAGAAAGCCCAGAAAAGGCTACGACAAGATTTTATGAACTAGCCGTTTCTTCCAATTATGTCAGAGCAGACCGTATTACGAAAAACATTCAATGGAAAACGGCTACACCTTATGGTGAGTTTGATATCACGATAAATTTAGCCAAGCCAGAGAAGGATCCAAAGGAAATTGCATTAATAAAAAGTAATGCTGTCTCATCTTATCCCAAATGTCTTTTATGTCATGACAATGAGGGCTACAAAGGGACGCTTTCACTGCCTGCGAGAGGAAATCATCGCATCATTCCAATTTCTCTTAGTGGAGAGGACTGGTTTTTGCAATATTCACCTTATGTGTATTATCACGAGCACTGCATTGTTTTTAGTAAAGAGCATGTTCCTATGAAAATTTGTTCGAAGACTTTTAAGAGGCTATTAGATTTTACTGAACAATTCCCTCATTATTTCATTGGCTCTAATGCGGATTTGCCGATAGTCGGCGGATCTATTTTAACGCATGACCATTTTCAGGGCGGCAGATACTCCTTTGCCATGGAAAAAGCCGAAGTAGTCGATTCTGTCATACTGAATCGTTTTCCATCTATAAAAATCGGTATTTTAAACTGGCCGCTATCTGTTATTCGAATTCAGGGAGAAAAGGATGATGTAGGTAAAGCAGCAGAATTCATCTGGAGAGCCTGGAAGGAATATAGCGATGCCGCTGTAGACGTTTTCCCCTATAGCGAGAGAACACCGCACAATACAGTAACCCCTATTGCAAGAAGGCGGGGAGATTTATTCGAAATGGATATTGTGTTGCGAAACAACCGGACTTCGGGTGAGTTTCCAGATGGAATTTTCCATCCCCACAAGCAGCATCATCATATAAAAAAAGAAAATATCGGATTGATAGAAGTAATGGGTTTGGCTGTATTGCCAGGAAGACTTACCAAGGAGCTGGATCAAATCTCTGAATATCTGCTATCGCCTGTTAAACGAGAGAAATGGAATCCTGATCTGCTAAAACATTGGGAATGGTATCAGGAATTACAACAGAAGAAATACAGCAACATAACTAGGGAATCTGTCAAAAAATTGATTAAAAGGGAAGTAGGATTAAAATTTCAGCAGGTTCTTGAAAATGCCGGGGTATTTAAACAAAATGAAGAAGGCCGAAGAGCGTTTCATGAATTTTTTCAATTTGTAAAAGCTAGTTTAATAGATTAAATAAAAGCTGTTTATTTCGTTGGAGTTTCTTATGCCCAATTTCTATGTATGTGAAATTGGGGATGGTGCAAGAGAAATTGTTTAAATTGCTGTCACGGATTGGCAAAATTGGCGACTGGGAAAAGAGGGAAGTGTAATGTCTGTTAAAGTACTGACACCACTTGAAAAAGTTTATGAATTTATTAAGCTGAAACAGATTGACGGGGTGTTCTTTCGCAAACGAAGTAATTTTTCATGGATTACAGGAGGGAGTGTTAATCATATCGTTCAAACAACGGAAGCTGGAGTTGCTGACATAGCTATTTTTTCTGATAAAAAATATTGTATCACTTCTAGGATGGAAGGGGACCGGATTTTTGAGGAAGAACTTACTGGCTTGGGTTATGAATTGATCACGCTTGAATGGTATGAGAATCAGGATTCTGTCGTACAAGAATTATGCAGTGGGAGAAGAATCGCAAGTGACGTCGATTTTGAGGGATTTATAGACATTGGAAAAGAGCTTTCGACTTTGAGATATACCCTTACGAATGAAGAAATTGAGCGTTATCGTTGGTTATCACAATTGGCTGCCAAGGCAGTGGAGTCCACATGCCGGGAATTAGAGCAGGGCTGGACAGAATATGAAATTGCAGCACACCTGGCCTCGAAGTTAATAAAAAAAGGAATAAATCCTCATGTTATTTTAGTGGCCACAGATGAACGCATTTTTAAGTATAGACATCCGATTCCAACCGAAAAAAAATTAGATAACTATGCCATGCTGGTTCTATGCGCAGAGAAATGGGGATTAGTGTCCAACGCAACGAGATTCGTTCATTTTGGCAGCCTGCCAAAAGATATTGAAGATAATGTAAAAAAATTAGCTCAAATCGATATTGCCATGAACTCAGCTACCAGGCGGGAGTCAAAATTAATGACGTCCTGAAAAAGGGAATCGACATGTATCGTGAAGTTGGCTATTGCGAGGATTGGAGATTCTTGCATCAAGGAGGTCCAACCGGCTACGCAACAAGGGAATTCCTTGCAACATCAGCATCCGAAGAAAAAGTGAATCTTCATCAGGCTTTTGCTTGGAATCCTACCATAAAAGGAATTAAATCGGAAGATACCATCCTTGTAGGAGAAGAAGAAAACGAATTTCTCACCCATACTGGAGAATGGGTTTACCTTGAACTTGAAAAGGACGGGAGAAAGTATCTGCGGCGAAATGTATTAATCAAAAGTGCTGCAAACTAATAATTATTTTTGGCCACTTTAAAAATTCTAATTTTGAGCGAACATATAAAATTTCACCTAAAAAAACCCGTGTAATGAAACAACACGGGTTTTTCATTTACTTCAACAGCATCTAGAAACTTTACCGCCCTTGCCGTTGTATCGGGCTTCCTGCGCTTCGCAGAAGAACTCCTTACGCGATTTAATTGGCTGCCCAGGGTGGGTTTCCTTCATATGCTCAGTGTATTTTTCATAGCTTGGAACGCCGACAAGCAAGCTGATGAATTGTTTTCGGTGTTTCAGCATTGCCTGAAGCTTTTTAAGCATATTTTTTGAAGCCTCCTTCATCACGCGGTACATATGGTGTTTCGTGTAATTTAAGCTTTTGATTTGTCAGCACTTTAAACCATATTCTTAAAGCAGAAATTAACACCATAATGACCACTACCATGAAAAATCCGCAAAGGGCGGTATCAACATAGTCATTAATCAGAACCTGATTCATTTGCTCTGGAGTGGTAGCTGGAGCCAGAACTTTTCCGTTATCCAATGCTTCTTTGAAAACCTTAGCATGTGCTAAAAAGCCAATCCGCGGAATATCATGGAAGATTTTTTGCCAGCCCGCTGTCAGGGTGACGAGCAAAATCCACGTGGTCGGAATAAGTGTGACCCATACATACGCTTTTTTGCCCATTTTATATAAAATCGTTGTGCCTAAAAGAAGGGCAATTGCAGCAAGCATCTGATTCGCAATGCCAAACAGCGGCCAGAGTGTGTTTATACCGCCCAATGGGTCAATGACGCCCTGGTATAAAAAGTACCCCCAAAATAAGACACAAAGAGCAGTCGCAACCAAATTCGGAATAAGGGCATCGGTTTTTGCGAAAGGCTTATAAGCGGCTCCTATCAAATCCTGGATCATGAATCGCCCTACACGGGTTCCTGCATCGATTGTCGTCAAAATAAACAATGCTTCAAACAGGATGGCAAAGTGGTACCAGAATGCCATGAGCGCTTTACCGCCAATCACTTTTGAAAATATCACCGCCATACCGATAGCAAGCGTCGGAGCACCGCCAGTACGGGACAGGATGGATTGTTCACCCACATTCTTGGCCATTTGGGTCAGGTCTTCTGGTGTTACCGAATAGCCCCAGCTAGAAACTGTTTTGGCTGCCATAATGGCATCCGTTCCAATCACACCAGCAGGGCTGTTGATCGCAAAATAAATTCCCGGCGTGAGCACACACGCGGCAACCATCGCCATAACGGCAACAAATGATTCCGTCAGCATGGCGCCATAGCCGATAAATTGGGCATGTGACTCACGCTCAATCATTTTAGGAGTCGTACCAGAGGATACAAGGGCATGGAATCCTGAAACGGATCCACAAGCTATTGTAATAAATAAGAAAGGAAACAGATTGCCAGAGAAGATTGGCAGGTTCCATCCACAAATTTCGTTACACTAGGCATGTTCAATTCAGGTGCGACAATCAGGATGCCTAATGCCAGGCCGACAATCGTTCCTACTTTTAAAAAAGTGCTTAAATAATCGCGCGGGGCGAGAAGGAACCAAACCGGCAGCACGGAAGCAATAAACCCGTAACCAATCATCATAAAGGCAATTGTTTCACCCCTGAAGGTGAACATTGCCGCTAAATCCGAATGCTGGCTGACATATTGCCCCCCTGCAAGGGATAGAAGAAGTAAAACTACACCAATTAGTGATGCTTCTCCAACCCGACCCGGACGGATATAGCGCATATATACACCCATAAGGATGGCGATAGGAATGGTCGCTGCAATCGTAAACATGCCCCACGGGCTTCCGGCAAGCGCCTTCACCACTACCAATGCCAAAACCGCTAATAAAATAATCATAATACCTAAGATACCGATCATCGCAATAATTCCGGTTACTTTACCCATTTCGTCTTTAATCATTTCGCCTAATGACTTTCCGTCACGGCGCATCGAACCGAATAAAATAATGAAATCCTGGACTGCTCCAGCTAAAACGACACCGACTACAATCCATAGCGTTCCTGGCAGATAGCCCATTTGTGCTGCAAGAATCGGCGTACGAGTGGACCAGCTCCTGCGATCGCCGCAAAATGGTGACCGAACAGCACCCATTTATTCGTGGGCACAAAATCCTTCCCATCGTTGTGAAGCTCGGAAGGTGTCTTTCTGGAATCATCGAGTTGAAATACTTTGGCTGGCGATGAACCGGCTGTAAAAACGGTAGGCGATTGCATAAACACAAATTGCTGCTGTAACCAGCCAGATCGCATTCACACTTTCACCGTTGTTTAAGGCCATCACTGCAAAACCTGCTGCACCTAATGCAGTAATTAGACCCCAAATAATAATGGACTTTAATGCTTTCAAATAAAATCTCTCCTTTCAGGAATATAAAGCCATGCCTTTTTTTAAAAGTTCATACCTGATGAATGGACAAAGCCCAACACCATTATATTTTATAATTCAGAATTTTTGTATAATTAAAATTACCTATAAAATGGAATAGCGGTCTATCGTTTCAGTCAAAACTGTATTTATTATGATTGAACATGGAGGTACAGCGCATGACAAAGGAAGAAGTGATTAAGATATTGCTTCAAATCGAAGCAGTGTATCCAGATTTTCTTACAAAAAATGAAACTGTAAGCTGCTGGTTCACTTTTGCCACAGTGATGGATTATGCAAAAGTACAGGCCAGGCTATTCGCCCATATAAGAAGAAGCCCTTATCCGCCAAGATTATTCCAGCTAACAGATATCACAGCTTCAGATTTCCCCTCAGTGTGTGGGGAAGAAGACATGAATAATAAACAACCGATTCTTAGCTGGATGGATGAGTACTCATTAAAAGCTTGATACCAATGAATCATTTCCGTTGTGGTACAGGATTCGAATGTGTTTTTCCACAATTTATTTTAAGGACAAGCCCACAACTAACACCTACCTTATTTTAGTCCCTGCAAAATTGCCTATTTGTTATTATTAGACTATAATTTTCCAATGGACCTTTTCTAAAATACTAAACTAAAAAAGATACCTTACAAGAAATGCAAACGAATTGCATTTTTTCTTCGTATAGGAAATTATTAAATTAAATGATTTGGATGTTTTTTACTAAGTTGTATTAAGCCAGCTCCAGCGCCCAGCCAGTTTTCATCTTTGAATAGCTCCCTTGAATATCTTGCGAGGAGCATGACCTTCAGGTGATGCTTGGAACAGCTCGGGGTCATAAGCCAAATCACTCCAGAAATCAGGACAAGGAAAGCTCCGGCAGCATTCGCATCGCACGAAGGAAAAGCGATAGCTTTTCCGAGGATGACTGCGTGATCCGTCTTATGCCTGTCGGGGCTAACCAGGGCGCTTGCGCCTTTTGTACTTGTTTTGCAATAATAGCATTAGCAGATTTTAAAAATGAGGGATTTTTAATGTTAAAACGAACGAAGAAATCACAATATCTTGCCAGTGGTTCACTTGCGGTAATGGGCGCAGGATTCCTGGCTACCATACCATTTCAGCAAACACTTTTGGGAGCCATTCTGCAGGGAGGCTTTGAAGCGGGTCTTGTCGGAGGGCTTGCCGACTGGTTTGCTGTTACAGCTCTTTTCCGCCATCCACTTGGAATTCCAATACCACATACCGCACTTTTGCCAAAAAACCGAAAGAGGATAACGGCGACGATTATTTCAATGCTCGAAAATGATTGGCTCACGAAGGAAAGCATTCGTGAAAAAATTACAGCCATTCCATTTACAGAGCGCATTTTCCCGCTGATTGAAAGGGAGAAAGGCTCTGAAGCAGTTAAAAAAACAATTCTTTCAGGGATTAAGCAAGTGATCCAGCATATTGATATTACACAACTGGCACCATTAATAGAAAAGGAATTAAAAACGCAAATTAGCCAGCTAGAAGTGGAAACCTATCTGCCTCGGGCAATCGATCAAATTACAGCCCGGAAATACGATGAAAAAGGATTGGACTATATTCTAAATGAAGTAGAAGAATGGGCGAATAAAGAAACTACTAAGGAACGTCTTGGCAGGCTGGCGGTTGATGCGATTGAAAACATAAAAGCAGACGGCTTTATGCAATTTGCTCTGAAGTCGTTTAGCAGTCTTGTAAATGAAGAAAAACTCGGAAATATTATACAGTCCCTTATACAAAAAGGGGTGAAGAGCTTCCGAGACCCATATAATTCAAACCGGGAGACTCTGCTCCTGAGCGTTCAGACTAAGCTGGAAAATATCAAAAAAGATGAAAATATGATCAATGAATTGAACAAGATAAAAACTCAGTTTGTTGATGGCTGGGAACCGGAAGAAAAAATCCTTGATTTTTTTGCAAAGTTGCAGCAGCGAGCCCTAGAAGTCGTGGATAGGGAAGGATTTTTTGAAGAGTATATTCTGCCAATGATAACCAAAGCATTGGACAGCCTAAAGAATGATGAAGAAAAAATGGAAGGAATCGAAAATTGGATACGCAAGCACGCTTTCCAATTTGTTGATAAAAACCATTCGAAGATTGGCAAATTGGTCGAGGAGAATCTGAATAAACTTGATGATCCAACGCTGATTTCCATGCTTGAAAACAACGTCGGAAAAGATCTGCAGTGGATCAGAGTTAATGGAGCGATTTGCGGATTTTTAATCGGGCTAGTGTTGGTTGGTATTAAAGCAATCTTTTAAATAAAAATGAACCGGACATGAATTTCATGCCCGGTTTTTTTATGGAGGAAATTTTTAGTAAAAGTAGAATAATTAATACTATCCACAAACAGCTGGGAGGAAATGTCCTTGAACATCAATCAATTGTCAGAATCATTTAAGACCTTTGCCAAAAGAGAGTGTGAGGGTTCAAGTGATTTGTATGAGTTTTTATCTTTAAAGATTGCTGAAGACGATTGGCTACTAGAGTTGAGTTCTTATGCCCGGGAAGGACAACCAATCCCCAACTTGCTTCTAGGTGCAGTCCATTATCTTTTACTTAAAGGAAAAAATCATGTTTTACGTGAATATTACCCTAGTATTGTAGAACATTCAAAAGTGGTTAAGGAATCTTATATTCACTTCCAAAGCTTTTGTGAACTTTATAGAGAAGAGATCATTTCAATTCTGCAAGAGAAATTGGTTCAGACGAATGAAGTGCGGCGCTGTGCCTATCTTTACCCAACCTTTTCCTACATATATAACAAAACGAATCGACCATTGGCACTTATTGAAATCGGAACAAGTGCAGGGCTTCAGCTTCTTTGGGATAAATACAGCTATTCTTATCTTTCGAATGAAGTATATGGTGATCATAACTCCGAGTTAAGAATTATTGCTGAAATCAGAGGAGAAAAAACGCCAAAGCTTCTTTCGAAAAGTCCTCCTGTTAATCATAGGTTTGGTTTAGATTTGCATATAAATGATGTCACGAATGAGGAAGATTCTTTATGGCTGAATTCACTTATTTGGCCAGAACATTATGAGAGAAGAGAACTATTTAAGCAGGCTATAGAGTGTATTCACAATAATAGAAATGAGATTAATTTAATTGAAGGCGATGGTGTGGAATTACTTCCCCACATTGTTGATCAAATTCCACCTGAAGCTGTTATTGGTGTTTTCCATACCCATGTAGCCAATCAAATGCCAGAAAATACGAAATATAAACTATTAGAATATGTAAAGGAAATTGGAGAAAAAAGAGATGTATTTCACCTCTATAACAATATGTGGGATAGAGACCTTCACTTGGATTACTTCATTAACCAGATCGAACACAATGAGATCATCGGGGAAACTGATGGACATGGCAGATGGTTTAGCTGGAAGCTCTAAGAAATAGGGGGAGATAAATTTGGGGAATCGTGATGATCATATTAATAATAGTTTAATAGACCAGATCACAAAAAATTATAATCTGGATGAAGATATTAAGAGGCATCCGGGTTTTGGAAAACCACTTCCGAAAAATTTGCTTACTGGAGATATTTACAGCAATTTTTTAAATACTGCTAAAAATGCAGGTTATTTGCCGACTTGGATAAGCCTGCAAAAGGAGATAAGGGAAAAAATAGCTTTAACGTTGAATCTGATAGAAAAAGATAGCGAAAAATCAAAGATATTAATCTCCATTGATGAAATAAACGAGAAAATTAAATCGTATAATAATGCCTGCCCCTCAAATATGCAGCGTGGAAGAATAAGTTTAGAAAATATTGCGAAACAATATGAAATATGGAAATAGGAATTATTCTTTAAGAAATCAAAAAAAGACATCATAAAAACAGAGGTAATCCTCTGTCTTTATGATGTCCTTGATTTTTCATGATAAGTTTTTCGTCATCTTATAGATATAGGTGCTTGGATGGAGAAGGGGGTGCTTATAAAACAATTTATTTTCCGTGACCTTTTTGGAAACCGAAAGATCATAATCGATCACTTTTTTTACTTTTTCTGCAAAGTTCTTGCTCTTTACAAGCACACCCAATTCGAAATCATGACACGCGCTTCTTTCATTAATATTATAAGAACCGTGAAACACACAATTGGACCGTTTATCATAAGCGATTTTCCAATGTGAGAATCGTCCCGTATGGCTGTAGTCATAGAATGCTACACCTTTTTCAAAAGGCTCATACATATTGCTTTTTACTGCGGTGAGATTAGTGGGATGGTCATTCACATAAAGAGGATTGCATATTGATATGTGACGTGCCTCTTCATCTTCGATATTCTTCAAACGATCCCAAAATGACTGATCTATCAAATACGGATTCACAATGATTGTCTCATCTGTTACATGCGTAATTAAAGATAAATAATACTGCTGTATCAAATTGACAGGGTTGCCTGGGAAGCTGGCAAAAAGTGTGCATTCTTCATTACCGAAGTTTCGATCTGCTCTCGGAAAATAAAACGGATCTTCTGGATCATATACATCCCCACAAAGTACCGTCCATTGAAAAGAAAAAATTTGATTTAACGAGTGTGCTGCTGCTCCCTTAATGCGGATACAGCCATCATGCCATTCATCCTCATTACTTGGCACACCAAGCTTTCTGCCACTAACTTCTGTAGATTTTGAGGCTGTGATTGGTGTATCAAATGTATATTGATCACCTATATTCAAACTGCCAACTACTGTTGTAATACCATCAATGACGATGAACTTTCGATGGTTGATTACCTGCAGATTCGATGTATATGCATCTTGAACATAGTCCTGAAGGGATAAGCTGCTTTCTGGAACACCCTTAGCAGCTAATTCCGCCCTTTTTTCTGGCCATTCGTCTTTGTCATAACAAATATGAAAGGTATCGATTACCTTGCCTCCAGCAGCTTTTAACTTTTCTGAAATCTCCTTGAATTCCCCAACTTTAAGGTTCTTCTCATATCCAAACTTAGTGATGCCGTAGTCCACCATAACCCTGACAGTCACACCTCTAGCTAACGCATTCAGCAAAGCGTCAGCTACTTGGTTGCCCGAATTATCATTAAAGAACAGCATCACAGACAAATGGATGTAGCGTTCCGCCTTGTTTATCTCATCTAATATTACTTTTAGGCAATCAGGTCCATTCGAATAGACGTCGACCTGATTATTCTGTGTTGTTTGCGGAGCTAAGGCATTTAATTTTGAAAGGTCAAGTTCATTGACCAGGTATGCAAATTGTTCAAGGACCTCATGGTTTACACCGGGTATTGTCATAAGTTCTGACTGAGTGGTGAATATACCCCCAAGTTCTTGTCGAATGCGTACAGCATCATCAAAAGGGATGTGAGCTTTTGCAAAATCAACAGCTTGCTCCGACCCATCCACTACATTTACTATACGCCCATTCGATAAGTAATAGTTTAGAAAATCCTTCACTCCATTTTTCAGTGTTTCATTCCATTTATCCATTGGTATCTGATTAATCATGGCAGATAACCTCTCTCTTTAAAATTTTTTCTCAAGATTTATCTTTAAATACCCTAATTTATAAGATTGCTAACTAATAAATAATAGAAAAGTTAAGTAGCTTATTCTGGGATTTTTTGTGTCGAATGGTTTTCGAGTGCCTGTTTTGATAATGTGGTAAAGTTATGGAATATATGGATTTGAACGGTACTTAGTGCCCATTTCCTACCTCCCTGAAGATCGAAAAGGAAAGCCTGACACAATAAGGGAATTCTGGTTAAATCATACCAACTTGTCAGCAACAGAAATATATTTGACCCCAAAAACATCCGCCATGATTGCTACAAGAATTAAATAACAGCAACATACTTTAGCCATTAATCACTATGTCAAAATAAAAAAAGACCTACAATATTAATTGACATAATAGAAAAGCATGTGTAGAGTAAAGGTGAAATTAATAGGAAGACCACTAGGGGAGCCATTTCATGGCTGAGACGAGAGTTTTCTCGGACCCTTTGAACCTGATCTAGTTCATACTAGCGTAG